>NZ_KV824230.1:235195-296882 GCF_001816025.1 Hafnia sp. HMSC23F03 | reverse complement strand
AGTAGGGAACTGCCAGGCATCAAATAAACGAAAAGGCCTCATGCGAAAGCATGGGGCCTTTTTGTTTATCTGTTGTTTGTCGGTGAGTTACGCTTTGAGTAGGACAAATCCGTCGGGAACGGATTTGCACAGCACGAAGTGCTGCCCGAAGGGTGACGGGCAGGAAGCCTGTCATACAACTGCCAGGCATTAAATAAACGGAAAAGCCTCATGCGAAAGCATGGGGCTTTTTTGTTTTTTCTAACGCTTGATCAAATTTGATCATTTCCCATTCAAATAAACGCTTCATACAGCCAAATTTTCCACCGATATCACAAAAAGCGCTGCAAGTACCTCAAGCCTTTCTCATTGGTTAGCTAGCTATTGAAGTGTTATTTTAACCAATATATAACAACTAACTTACATTAAGTGCATGGCAAATGACCATCGCACCCTTTTATCTCTGTAGGGAAATTGTTATGGCAGATACTACTCCGTCTCTGACTGAGCAGAACTCAGGTGAGCAAGATACTCGCAAGCGCATCTTCGCTATTGTCGGCGCTTCATCAGGCAATCTTGTTGAATGGTTTGATTTCTATGTTTATTCATTCTGTGCGCTTTATTTCGCTCCCGTGTTTTTCCCCAGTGGCGATTCCACAACGCAGCTTCTACAAACGGCGGGTGTGTTTGCTGCCGGTTTTCTCATGCGTCCGATCGGTGGTTGGATGTTTGGCTACATTGCAGACAAGCATGGCCGCCGTACATCGATGATGATTTCAGTCTGTATGATGTGTTGCGGCTCGTTGGTGATTGCCTGTTTACCGACCTATGCATCCATAGGTAACTGGGCTCCTGCCCTGTTGCTCTTAGCTCGCCTATTCCAAGGGCTATCCGTTGGTGGAGAGTATGGAACCAGTGCCACATACATGAGCGAGGTAGCCGTTGAGGGCAAGCGCGGATTCTACGCATCATTCCAATATGTCACATTGATCGGCGGCCAACTGCTTGCTCTGCTGGTGTTAGTTGTTTTACAGCAAACGCTGAGTACGGAAGAGCTTCGGTCATGGGGATGGCGAGTGCCATTCGTACTGGGCGCTCTGCTGGCAGTGGTTGCACTTTATTTGCGTCGTTCACTGCACGAGACCTCGAGCAAGGAAACGAGGAAACGTAAGGATGCAGGGACGCTCTCAGGGCTATGGAACAATAAAAAAGCTTTCCTGATGGTGCTCGGTTTTACCGCAGGAGGCTCACTCAGCTTCTATACGTTCACTACCTATATGCAAAAATATCTGGTCAACACCGCAGGTATGGATGCGAAAATGGCGAGCGGAATTATGACGGCAGCTCTATTTGTCTTCATGCTGCTACAACCGATTTTTGGTGGTCTATCTGATAAAGTGGGGCGTCGCAATTCGATGATTGCTTTTGGTGCATTAGCCTCTTTGCTTACTGTACCGATTTTAACAACCTTGCAAGATGTGACTAACCCTTATCTGGCCTTCGTGATGATCGTGCTAGCGCTGACAATCGTGAGTCTATACACCTCGATTGGTGGTTTGCTGAAGGCTGAGATGTTCCCGCCAGAGGTGCGAGCTCTGGGCGTTGGGCTTTCTTATGCGGTGGGCAACGCGTTATTTGGTGGCTCTGCTGAATATGTCGCTTTGTCGATGAAAGCGGCAGGCATTGAGACGGCTTTCTTCTGGTATGTTTCCGGTATGTGTTTTATCGCGATGTTAGTTTCTTTGCTGCTGCATAAAAAAGGTCAGGAAATCAAAATGTAAGGCTCAAGATTGGCGACGTGCAGGATGAAAGATTTTCAACTTCATCCTGCACGCTGTACAAGCAGCTAAAAACTCGTTATCGTCAGGCATCTAGAAGTCTAAACGTTTATATGGATGCTTTTCTATAAAAGAGTCTAGGAGCAGCGATTATGCCAATCAGGGTGCCAGATGAACTACCAGCCGTAAGTTTTTTGCGGAATGAAAACGTATTTGTGATGCCATCTTCGCGTGCGGCAACACAAGAAATCCGCCCGCTAAAGGTTCTGGTACTCAATCTGATGCCTAAGAAGATAGAGACGGAAAATCAGTTTCTACGCTTGCTTTCTAACTCCCCTCTACAAATTGATGTACAGCTATTGCGAATCGATAGCCGTGAGTCTAAGAATACGCCAGCCGAACACTTAGATAACTTTTACTGTAATTTTGAAGATATCCAAGATCAGAACTTTGATGGCTTGATCGTGACCGGAGCCCCTCTCGGGCTGGTAGATTTTTGCGATGTGGCGTATTGGCCACAGATTGAGCAGATCGTGCATTGGGCGAAAGAGCATGTCACTTCAACGCTGTTTGTGTGTTGGGCAGTACAAGCTGCATTGAATGTATTATATGGTCTTCCAAAGCTTACACGTGAAACTAAACTCTCTGGCGTTTACCATCATCAAACCCTACAACCGCTGGCGCTACTCACCCGTGGGTTTGACGAAACCTTTTTGGCACCTCATTCTCGTTACGCTGATTTTCCTGTCGATGTGCTTCGTGAATATACCGATCTCGATATTTTGGCTGAATCAGAACAGGCCGGAGCTTATCTGTTTGCGACTAAAGACAAGCGCATGGCTTTTGTCACAGGGCATCCGGAATATGATGCTCACACCTTATCTGGTGAGTATTTCCGCGATGTTGCTGCGGGGCTGACGCCTGATGTGCCAGTGAACTATTTCCCAGATGATAACCCGGAAAATAGTCCTAAAGCCTCTTGGCGTAGCCATGGGCACCTACTGTTTACTAACTGGTTAAACTACTACGTTTATCAGATTACGCCGTTTGATTTGCGCTATATGAATCCGACGTTGGAATAGCCCCTCTCCACCTGTTTAGCGCCTCCTTTCCAATTGCGCTGCTGAACTTCTGTTTGGCAGCGAAACCATTCCTCATGTTCGTCCCTCTCATTCTTTTTCTTAATTAACAATAATCTGTGTTTAAAAATATTAATGGAATCGGTTTTCTTGTCGTGCAAATCAATATGTCATTCTATCTATATGAAAAATAAGACATATAAAAATAATTTAAATAAAAATGGAAATTGTTTTTGATTTAATGAAATCACTGTCTACTCTTTAATCTGTTGGTGCGAAATTTAATCGCTTATTAGCAACGGGAAAGTTGGCTGAATGACAGGAACGGGAATCTGATTACGTCCCGAGTTTAGGCAGGAGACAGACAGATGACACAACAGGCAATAGATACAGAGTTGGCGTTTAGTCAGCAGTTTGGCAGTAATGAACGTCAGATTCTGACAGATGGTTCAGTTGAGTTCTTGACCGATCTGGTGGCTCGGTTTGCCCCACAGCGGGATAAGTTGTTGGCCGCACGTAAGGTGCAACAGCAAGCGATAGACCGTGGAGAACTACTGGACTTTATTTCGGAAATGGATTCCATTAAAAGTTCAAACTGGAAAATTCTCGGTATTCCGAGCGATCTTCAAGACCGACGTGTGGAGATCACGGGGCCCGTTGAACGCAAGATGGTGATTAACGCGCTTAATGCCAACGTTAAAGTTTTCATGGCTGACTTTGAAGACTCATTGGCGCCAAACTGGGACAAAGTGATTGAAGGCCAAGTTAATTTACGCGATGCCGTAAATGGAACGATTAGCTTTACCAACGAAGCAGGAAAGATCTATCAGCTAAAACCAAATCCAGCAGTGTTAATCGCTCGTGTCCGTGGGCTACATTTGCCGGAAAAGCATGTCACTTGGCAAGGTGAGCCTATCCCAGGCGGTCTGTTTGATTTTGCCTTGTACTTCTTCCACAACTACAAAGCTCTGCTGGAGAAGGGAAGCGGCCCCTATTTCTATCTGCCGAAAACGGAGTCTTACCATGAGACAGCATGGTGGAGTGAGATCTTCAGCTTTACCGAAGATCGTTTCGATCTGCCGCGTGGAACGATCAAAGCCACAGTGTTGATAGAAACGCTACCGGCCGTATTCCAGATGGATGAGATCTTACATAGCCTGCGCGATCACATCGTTGGTTTGAACTGTGGCCGATGGGATTACATCTTCAGCTATATCAAAACACTAAAGAATCATAGCGATCGCGTTTTGCCCGATCGTCAGTCAGTCACGATGGAAAAACCGTTCCTGAGTGCTTACTCACGGCTTTTGATCAAAACCTGCCACAAGCGTGGTGCTTTTGCCATGGGGGGCATGGCGGCGTTTATTCCGAGTAAAGACGCTGAGCGCAACGCATGGGTCATGGACAAGGTTCGTGCTGACAAAGAGCTAGAGGCAAACAATGGTCATGACGGTACTTGGGTTGCTCATCCGGGACTGGCAGATGAAGTCATGCAGGTATTCGGTCGGGTATTGGGCGATCGCCATAACCAGCTAGACGTTACTCGCTCCCAAGATGAGCCGATTACGGCACAACAACTGCTAGAGCCATGCCCCGGAGAGCGAACTGAAGAAGGTATGCGCGCCAATATTCGTGTTGCGGTTCAATACATTGAGGCATGGATTTCCGGTAATGGCTGTGTGCCAATCTATGGACTGATGGAAGATGCGGCGACCGCTGAAATCTCTCGTACCTCAATTTGGCAGTGGATCCATCACGGCAAAACGCTCAGCAACGGCCTGCAGGTGACGCCAGCGCTTTTCCGCCAGCTACTGAAAGAAGAAATGCAGGTGATTCGTCAAGAACTTGGTGATGCACGCTTTGATAGCGGTCGTTTTGATGAAGCTGCACGTCTAATGGAACGGATTACAACCAGCAGTGAGCTCATTGATTTTCTGACGCTGCCTGGTTACGAACTGTTGAATTAAGCCCTAAAACCTAACCCTATACCGAACAATAAAATAGAGAAAAAGCCAAGGAGCGCTTGCCATGTCTACCTCACGTAATCAGCAAATTCAGCAGTTGGAACAGGATTGGAAAACTAACCCGCGTTGGGAGGGCATTACTCGCCCTTACAGCGCAAATGATGTGGTTAATCTACGCGGTTCGGTGAATCCAGAGTGTACTCTGGCACAAAAAGGTGCAGCGAAACTGTGGGAGCTGTTGCACGGTGGTTCGCGCAAAGGCTACGTCAATTGTCTTGGGGCATTGACCGGCGGTCAGGCGCTACAGCAGGCAAAGGCTGGCGTAGAGGCAATTTATCTGTCTGGCTGGCAAGTGGCTGCCGATGCGAATCTGGCATCTAGTATGTATCCCGATCAGTCACTGTATCCGGTGAATTCAGTACCCGCCGTGGTTGAGCGTATCAATAATTCATTTCGTCGCGCAGATCAGATCCAGTGGGCAAACGGTATTGAGCCGGGCGACAGCAAATTTACTGACTACTTCCTGCCTATTGTTGCGGATGCTGAAGCGGGGTTTGGCGGTGTGCTGAATGCGTTTGAGCTGATGAAGTCGATGATTGAAGCGGGTGCCGGTGGCGTCCATTTCGAAGACCAGCTGGCCTCAGTGAAAAAATGTGGTCATATGGGGGGGAAGGTTCTGGTTCCAACACAGGAGGCGATCCAAAAGCTGGTTGCAGCACGTTTAGCGGCTGACGTTCTGGGGGTTCCTACCTTAGTGATTGCGCGCACCGATGCTGACGCCGCCGATTTAATTACCTCGGACTGCGACAGCTACGATAGCGCATTTGTGACGGGTGAGCGCACCGTTGAAGGCTTCTTCCGTACTCACGCTGGCATTGAGCAGGCGATCAGCCGTGGTTTAGCCTACGCGCCGTATGCAGACTTAGTATGGTGTGAAACTTCGACGCCAGATCTAGAAGCAGCGAAACGCTTTGCTGACGCCATTCATGCACAGTATCCCGGCAAACTGCTGGCCTATAACTGTTCTCCATCCTTCAACTGGAAAAAGAATCTAGACGATCAAACCATTGCGCGTTTCCAAGATGAGCTTTCTGCTATGGGGTACAAATACCAATTCATCACGCTGGCAGGTATTCACAGCATGTGGTTCAACATGTTCGACTTGGCCCATGCCTATGCCAACGGTGAAGGGATGAAACACTACGTAGAGAAAGTCCAAGAGCGTGAGTTTGCGGCGCAGAAGCAGGGCTATACCTTTGCCTCTCATCAACAAGAAGTCGGAACGGGTTACTTTGATAAGGTCACCAATGTGATTCAGGGTGGGGCATCTTCGGTAACAGCGCTGACGGGATCGACAGAAGAGCAGCAATTCTAAGTATCCAGCGAATTTAACGCGGCCAGAATGTTGGGCGGCCGCGCACCAACGACTTTGGATATTTGAACGGGTAGGGCAGATGCTCTGCCCGTTTTTGTCGGAGAGCAGGTGAGGTGGCAGAGATGGCTATTGGTATGGAACAACTGATTGCTCAAACGATCTTACAGGGCTTTGATGCGCAGTATGGGCGCTTTCTTGAAATTACCGCCGGAGCCCAGCAGCGCTTTGAAAAAGCGAATTGGGCGGCTATCCAACAGGCGATGAAAAAGCGTATTCATCTGTATGACCATCATGTTGGACTGGTCGTGGAGCAGTTGCGCCGGATGACGGGGCCTTTATGCCATGACGCCGAATTTCTCGCGCGGGTGAAAACCGTATACACCGAGATGTTACCGGAATATCCGCGCTTTGAAATTGCTGAAAGCTTTTTTAATTCGGTCTATTGCCGCCTGTTTAATCATCGAGAATTGACGCCAGATAAGCTGTTTGTTTTTAGCTCGCAGCCCGAACGCCATTGGCGTGAGTTTCCCCGTCCGTTGGCCAGAACGTTCAAACCAGATAACGGTTGGCGTTTTCTCATTAGCGATCTTCTGACCGAGCTGCCGCTGCGTCTGCCGTGGGAGGATCGTGTTCGGGATGTGAATTATATCGTGGGTCATCTGGAAAATACGTTTAGTGCCGAAACGCTAAATCACAGTCGATTGCAGGTGGCTAATGAACTGTTTTACCGTAATAAAGCGGCATGGCTGGTGGGAAAACTGCACACGCCAGAGGGGGTTTATCCATTTCTGTTGCCTATTCATCATAATGAGGCGGGGGCGCTATTTGTTGATACTTGTTTAACGCGCTTGGACGAGGCCAGTATCGTTTTTGGTTTCGCTCGCTCCTACTTTATGGTGTATGCACCTTTACCAGCAGCACTTGTTGACTGGTTACGCGAGATTTTACCGGGTAAAACGACGGCTGAATTATATATGGCGATAGGCTGTCAAAAGCATGGAAAGACGGAATACTACCGTGAATATTTAAAACATTTGGCTGAATCAAAAGAGCAATTCATCATCGCGCCGGGGATCCGCGGTATGGTGATGCTGGTATTTACATTACCCTCTTTTGATCGAGTATTTAAGGTGATTAAAGATACCTTTGCGCCACAAAAGGAAGTCGATCCGGCACGTGTTCAGGCCTGCTATCAGTTGGTTAAGGAGCATGATCGCGTGGGGCGCATGGCGGATACACAAGAGTACGAAAACTTTGTTATCGAAAAATGGCGTATCAGTTCAGATTTGATGGAAGAGTTACAAAGAGAAGTCCCTGAAAAATTGGAAGATTTAGGCGATAGCATTGTGATTCGTCATCTCTATATTGAACGCAGAATGATACCGCTTAATATATATCTTGAGCAGGCAGATGAACGTCAGTTGCATGATGCGATTGAAGAATATGGCAATGCCATCAAACAGCTGGCCGCGGCCAATATTTTTCCTGGTGACATGCTGTTTAAAAACTTTGGCGTCACCAGACATGGGCGTGTGGTGTTCTACGATTATGACGAGATCTGCTATATGACGGAGGTAAACTTCCGTGATATACCCCCGCCGCGCTACCCCGAGGATGAGATGGCCAGTGAGCCTTGGTACAGCATTTCGCCCAATGATGTTTTTCCTGAGGAGTTTCAACATTTTCTATGCGGCGATGCGCGCATTAGGCGGCTTTTTGCTGAAATGCACGGTGATTTATTTACCGCAAACTATTGGCGCAGTTTGCAGCAAAGGATCAACAACGGCGTGGTAGATGATGTATTTGCCTATCGCCGTAAACGTCGTTTTGCGCAACGTTAATTAGCAGGATTACGCAGTACACAAGGAACGGTAATGTGGCGATGAGATTCGGGATTATGCAGCAAAGTGAGCAATTGCTTCACGGCCAGACGTCCACCTTCGGCGTAGCCTAGATCGATAGAAAAAGTTTGCGGGTATAAGAATTCGAGCAACGAATTATTACCCATACCACAGACGACAACATCACCCCTAGACTGCTCTTGTAAGTACTTACTTACACCAAGGGCAATGGTATCCGACGCGCAGATAATTGCCGTTGTCTCGGGGCATATCACCTGCTGAGCCAGTTGATAGCCACTTTGATAAGTTAGCTCACCGAGAGCGCTAGAGGGGGTTAATTGATGTTTTTGGCACAGAGCTTGATAGGTTTTATAACGCCGACCGCCCGTTGTCGCATCCGACAGTTTCACGCCAACGAACGCAATATTTTTATGATGCTTTGCGAGCAGTGCATCCATCAATAAGATAACAGCCCCACTATCGTCATAGCGAACCGACGTTAATTGCTCATATTCCCATGCGAGAACGACTAGCTTGTCTCGCCAAGGCATCAGCATAGCCTCATTTAGGCTGGTGAAACCGAAGAGCAGAATGCCGTCTACATGGCGGCGGGATAGAACGGTTAAATGCTCTTGTACGCGCTCTGGTTCAAATTGACTCTCTAATAAAATAGGGTCATAGCCTTGTGCATACAGCATCGGTAGCATCGCGCGAACGGCCTGATTTTCAGCATTGGAATCGAGGCGAGACACGATAATAGCGACCACTTTATCTGTTTGACCGCGCATGGCTCGAGCAGATTTTGAGGGCGCAAAATTTTGCTGATTAATAATTTCTTCCACGCGTGCGCGGGTTTCTGGCTTAACGCCGGGCTCTTTATTAATGACGCGAGAAACTGTGGATTTACCCACGCCGCTAAGGCGAGCAATATCTTTAATCGTCAATCGGTTGGACATAGGTGTATTGGCGCACAGTGAGAAGTTATTACGCTATTGTTGTGGCTAATGTGGTCTAAGGCAAGTATTGCCCGTTAACTTTGGGGGCTGCGGCATACCGTATGAGTAGGGCTCATGGGTATAAACTATAAATATCCCTCTCTTTTGTACGAGCAAATGCGTATAATCGCCGCCCTGATATTGGTGCTTTGTTAACCACAAGCGTTAGCTCCTGAATGTTAGCCCAATCTGCCGCAGTGCAATCTTCCCCCAATACATAAAAAAGAGTGATGTCATGAGTAGTATCAGCCTGATCCAGCCAGAACGCGATTTGTTCTCCTACACGCCATATTGGGCCGAGTGTTATGGCACCGCCCCGTTCTTACCCATGTCGCGTGAGGAAATGGATACTCTTGGCTGGGATAGCTGTGACATCGTTTTGGTTACCGGCGACGCTTATGTTGATCATCCAAGTTTTGGTATGGCGATTGTTGGCCGAATGCTCGAAGCACAGGGCTTCCGTGTCGGTATCATTGCGCAGCCGGACTGGACCAGCAAAGAAGATTTCATGCGTTTAGGCAAACCGAATCTATTTTACGGCGTGACCGCCGGCAATATGGATTCGATGATTAATCGTTACACTGCAGACCGAAAATTGCGTCACGATGATGCCTATACGCCAAACAATGAAAGCGGCAAACGCCCCGATCGCGCCACGCTGGTTTATACCCAACGCTGTAAAGAAGCATTCAGTGACGTTCCGGTTATTTTAGGCGGTATTGAGGCTAGCCTGCGTCGTATTGCTCATTATGACTATTGGTCTGACACTGTTCGCCGATCTGTGCTGGTGGATTCAAAAGCTGACATGCTGATGTACGGCAACGGCGAGCGCCCTCTGGTTGAGGTTGCGCATCGTCTGGCTTCTGGCGAGCCAATTTCAAGCATCGTTGATGTTCGCAACACCGCGGTCATGCGCAAAGAAGCTTTACCGGGCTGGAGCGGTGTTGACTCTACGCGCTTGGATAAGCCGGGACGTATCGAACCGATCCCAAACCCTTATGGCGACGATCTTGCCTGTGCCCCTGATGCGGGCAAGAAAAAAGATGACGACGTGCAGCCGATTACCGTCCGCGCGCCTAAGCCTAAGCCGTGGGAGAAAACCTACGTGCTGTTGCCATCTTATGAAAAAGTGAAAAATGACAAAGTGCTGTATGCGCATACGTCGCGTATTTTGCACCATGAAACCAATCCTGGCTGCGCACGAGCCTTAATGCAAAAGCATGGCGACCGCTATATCTGGATTAACCCTCCAGCGATCCCGCTGAGCACGGAAGAAATGGACAGCGTATTTGCGCTGCCTTATCAGCGAGTCCCTCATCCTTCCTACGGCAGTGCGCGCATTCCTGCCTATGAGATGATCCGCTTTTCTATCAATATTATGCGTGGTTGCTATGGTGGCTGTTCGTTCTGCTCGATCACCGAGCATGAAGGACGCATCATTCAGAGTCGTTCCGAAGATTCTATCATTCGTGAGATCGAAGAGATCCGCGATAAAGTTCCTGGTTTTACCGGCGTGATTTCCGATCTTGGTGGCCCAACGGCTAACATGTACATGCTGCGTTGTCAGTCTCCGCGTGCTGAGCAAACCTGCCGTCGTGCTTCCTGTGTTTATCCAGAAATCTGCCAACACATGGATACCAACCATGAGCCGACGATCAAACTTTACCGTCGCGCTCGCGATCTCGAGGGTGTGAAGAAAATCCTGATCGCATCTGGTGTGCGTTATGATCTGGCGGTCGAGGATCCACGCTACATCAAAGAGTTGGCAACCCATCACGTCGGCGGCTACCTGAAAATTGCGCCAGAGCATACTGAAGAAGGGCCTCTGTCCAAGATGATGAAGCCGGGTATGGGCAGCTATCACCGCTTTAAAGAGCTGTTTGATACCTATTCCAAACAAGCCGGTAAAGAGCAGTATCTGATTCCCTACTTTATTTCCGCTCATCCAGGAACGCGTGACGAAGATATGGTGAATTTGGCGTTATGGCTGAAGAAAAACCGCTTCCGTTTGGATCAGGTACAAAACTTCTATCCATCACCGCTGGCGAACTCCACCACCATGTATCACACGGGCAAAAACCCATTGGGCAAGGTGGATTACAAAAGTGAAGACGTTGTGGTGCCTAAAGGCGATCGTCAGCGCCGTCTGCATAAAGCGTTGCTGCGCTATCACGATCCGGCTAACTGGCCAATGATCCGTAGCGCGCTAGAAGAGATGGGCATGAAGCATTTGATTGGTGCTCGCCGTGAATGTTTAGTTCCTGCGCCAACCTTGGAAGAGCAGCGCGAAGCGCGCCGTGGTTATCAACGAAATATGCGTCCGGCGATGACTAAACATACTGGCGCTCCAGCTAAGCCTGAGCAGCGCAATGTGAAACCAAAAGCGATTCGCAGCGACGCGTCAGCAGCAGGGCGTGATAAATCTCATGAGAAAGCGGCGTCAGCTGGTAAGCCTTTCAAAGGCAAACCACAAACGGCGAAGTCTGGAGCGAACAGGCCTTCAACGGGAACGAGTGCGGGGCGAAAAGCACCTCGCGTGGCAAAAGGTAAGTAAGATTCTTTATGCCTCCCCCAGAATAGGGCAGTCTCTTGATCAAAAGGTTTGGTCAAGAGACTGTTCGCTTAGAGGGAATCTACATGTTTAACCAAGCATCTTAATCAGCTTTAAACACCCCCCATTAACTAAGACACTAAAGTTGAGCAGATTTACCCAGATCTCTTCTGGCTGGCCCGTCTGATCCCGATGAAAGGAATTTAACGGAGAGCAGCTATTTTCGGTGTAGGGAGTTTCACTGGAGTATTACTAAAACGCGTCCCTGCGGTTAGTAATACAGCTATGACTAACGAGCCGCCCATAAATACGTAGGATGCCTGTGGGCCGTCGAAGACGCCATTAAGATAACCGACGATCCACGCTCCCACAAAAGAACCCAGCGCGCCGAAACTGACAATAAACGCCATTGCGCCAGCCATCACGTTGCGTGGTAAAAGTTCTGGAATGGCCGCGAAAAAGGGTCCGTAAGGTGTGTACATCGCCCCACCTGCAATAACCAGCAATACATACGACACCCAGAAATGATTCGCTCCCACGGTAAATGACGCGCAGAAACACACCGCTCCTAATCCGAGAAACAGCAGCACAATCAATTTACGCTGCTGGTACTTATCTGAGAACCAGGATGCCCCCAGCATCAGCGGAACCGCCAACAAATACGGCGCAGCGGAAAGCCATCCTGTCGCCACAATACCCATTCCGGATGCGGTTTTCAGGATTGACGGCAGCCACATAATGAAACCGTACATACCGATGTTCCAGAAGAAGTGGATAAACGACAATGACAGCACCTTCCCTGAACGCAAAGCTTCAGCATAATTTTTTACCGGCTTCATTTCGCTTTGCTCTGCCGCCAGCGCGGCTTCCAGGTCAGACTTATCCTGTTCGCTCAGCCATTTGGCATCTTTCGGACGATCGACAAAAATCACCCACCAGATTGCCGCCCAGATAATCGCCGGTACACCTTCGATGATAAACATTCCGCGCCAGCCCAGTGCATCAACCAGATAGCCAGAAAGAATCGACATCCAGAGCACGGTAATGGGGTTGCCGAGGAACAAAAAAGTGTTCGCCTTCGAGCGCTCTTGCTTCGTAAACCAGTGGCTCAGAAACACTAGCATTGCTGGCATCACCACACTTTCGGCGACGCCCAGCAAGAAACGAATGACTGCAAGCATAGCGACGCTGTGCACCATGCCAGTGGCGGTTGCTAGAATCCCCCACAGGATCAGACTCCAGAAAATCAGCTTTTTCGCGCTGCGTTTTTCGGCATAAATTCCGCCCGGTATTTGAAAGAAGAAATAGCCGAGGAAGAAAAGCGCACCCAATAATGACGAAATCCCCGGCGTAATATTCAGATCCTGAGCAAGCCCAGAGGCCGCGCCAAAACCATAATTGGCACGATCAAGATAAGCCAGGCTGTAGGTGATAAAAGCTAATGGGATCAGCTTTTGCCAGCGCTGCGGTGCTATTTTTTGCGGTAGATGGAAGCTCATGTGTCGATTCCCTGCTGGTGAGTTTTTCTGGCCAAAGTACCTCCTGGCCACGTTTGTCTGTCAATAATCATCAACTCAACATGTCATACCTTTACTTGTATGACATCATTCATGTTAAAAATGCATCACTAACCTGAACCAGGCAATCCCCAAAGCTGCAAAGTGAAATCTCAGTCACAAAAATCAATTTTATTGCTCTGTTGTTTCCGCTCAGATGAGTTATTCACCTGCGAAAACAGGCACAAAAACTTCACTCTCATCCGCCGACGTGCTATATCTTTGGCTGTTGTAGGACAACATATGGCGATGGTTAAGATGAGTATTCAATCGATCCAAAAACATAACGTGGTAAATGCGGTTTTCGATCAGATAAAAGAAAAACTGCTGGATGGCAGTTGGGCTCCGGGAAGCAAACTTCCCTCAGAAGCGGAGCTGGCCGCATCGTTTAACGTCAGTCGCGTCAGTATCCGCAGTGCGGTGCAGCGTTTGCGAGATTTGGGTATTGTGGTGACCCAACAAGGCAGAGGAAGTTTTGTCAGTAAGAATCTCAATAAGCAAAGCCTGCTGAGCGAACCGCAGCCGATCATGCATCTAAGCCGTGAAGAATTTCACGACATGATGATATTCCGTCAAACCGTTGAGTTTAAGTGTATGGAGCTCGCAGTGAAAAACGCTACGGCGGAAGATATTGCTGCGCTGGAACAAGCACTTAACCGTATGTTGGTCAACAAGGACGATTACAAAAAATATTCGCAGGCTGACTTTGATTTTCATCTGGCGATCGCTAAAGCCTCGCAGAATAAAGTCTTCTACAACGTAATGAGTTCTATCAAAGACATTTATTATTACTATTTGGAAGAACTGAACCGCGCACTGGGCATAACGCTGGAAAGCGTCGAGGCGCATATCAAAGTCTTTATGGCCATCAAAAACCGTGACTCTTCTACCGCCGTCGCCGTGCTGAATGACGCGATGTCAGGCAACGTCACCGCAATAGAGAAATTGAAACAGTCCTTGCCCGATGCGTCTGAATAGCCCTCTTATAAGACTCAGCGCCAGAGCTGGCATCTGGCGCTGAATTCCTCCTTCAGTGCGCGGCAGCCTTACGGCCGTGACGCAGTACCGTCTGGAGCTCGGGCCATCGTCCATGAAGGAATGCCGCCAATGCACGGATACTGCGCTGCTTTCTTCTCGTCGATATCAATCCCCAATCCCGGTCTGTCACTCAGATAGGCATAGCCTTGGTCGATTTCCGCACACCCAGGAAAGACCTCACGCAGCGCGTCATTTACCGGCGTGTATTCCTGTATGCCAAAATTGGTCACACTCATATCCAGATGCAAGTTGGCGCAAACGCCAACCGGAGAAATATCCCCCGGCCCGTGCCAGGCGGTGCGTACGCCGTGCAGTTCGCTGAATGTTGCCAGCTTTTTCGCCGGAGTGATGCCGCCGATGGTGCTGACGTGGCAGCGGATATAGTCGATCAGATTATTAGCAATCAGCGGCTTCCAGTCGTTAACGTTAGTAAACAGCTCGCCCATTGAAATCGGCGTGGAAGACTGCTGGCGCAGCATTTTCAGCCACTCGATATTCTCCGGCGCAACTGGATCCTCGAGGTAAAACAGCTGATATTGCTCAAGCGTTTTCGCCAGTTGGATAGACGCAATCGGCTGCACGCGTTCATGAACGTCGTGGATAAATTCGATACCAAACCCGAGTTTATTACGCAGATGATCGAACAGGCGCGGCACGCTTTTAACGTAGGATTCCGGGTCGAAATAAATCCCCGGAGTACTGGTGCGCGGCGAACGTTTTGGCTGAATATTTTTGGCCCGCGCCAGGCGGGTGGCGATAAGCTTCATGTCGTCAGTCCCCGCCCCGCCGTACATGCCCATCTGGCAGCGAACGTACTGGTAACCCTCTTCCATGCGCGCACGAATATTATCTTCCACTTCGAACTCATCGCTGCCGTCGGTGTGAACATACAGCGGAATACCGTCGCGACATTTTCCGCCCAGCAGCTCATAAACTGGCATGCCAGCCAGCTTACCCTTGATGTCCCAAAGCGCCATATCTACGCCGGAGAGTGCGTTATTCATGATTGGCCCGCTGCGCCAGTAACCGCTAACGCACGCAGACTGCCAGATATCTTCAATACGTGCCGGATCCTTACCGATTAAAAATGGTTCCATGTATTCATCGATGGCGGTTTTCACCGCATGGATGCGCTGAGTAAAGGTGGCGCAGCCTAATCCGTACAGGCCCGGCTGGTTGGTTTCCACTTTCACCACCGCGAGATCGATCCCTCCAGGCGCCGTCAGAATTGTTTTCACCGCGGTGATTTTAAGATTACTCACAGTAACTCCTTAATATGTATGTCAGATCTGATAACCATTTCATCCTGCTGCGGCACGCGCCACACAGCGTCTCAATAACTTTTAACGCAGTTATCATTGCAAACTCAACTGTCGTCCTACAAGTTATTTTGTTTATATCACCAATAAAAAAGCCGCCAAAGCCCGGAAGCATGATTATGTGCGGTTGATCATATAATCCACCAGTCACCAAATAACTTATTGTTTTAAATAAATTAAAAATTAATAACTCTTTTCTTTCAGCTAAATTTTGTGACGTCGATGGCAAATAAACAACGTTGCCGTTGATTTGCCAATAGCCTTGCTTCAGTTTAAAGACAACTGTTGTCATACAGGTTATGAGCCTGATAGCATCCTGAGAACATCAACGATGAGGAATAATCATGTCTGCTGCTTTATTTGATTTAACCGGGAAAACGGCGTTAGTGACGGGTTCTGCCCGCGGTCTGGGTTTCGCTTATGCTCAGGGGCTGGCGGCCGCTGGTGCTAACGTGATTCTCAACGATATCCGTGAAGAACTGTTGCAAGAATCCGTTCAGTCACTGCGGAACCAGGGGTTTCAGGCGCACGGTCTGGCCTTCGACGTGACAAATGAAGATGCTGTAGAAAGCGCCTTTGTAGCTCTAGAAGCACAGGGATTACAGGTGGATATTCTGATCAACAACGCTGGGATCCAGTATCGCAAACCGATGGTGGAACTGGAGCTGGAACAATGGCAGCGCGTTATCGACACCAATCTGACCAGCGCCTTTATTGTCTCGCGCGCAGCGGCTAAGCGCATGATCGCCCGTGGCAACGGTGGCAAAATCATCAACATCGGCTCGCTGACCAGCCAGGCGGCGCGCCCGACCGTCGCGCCGTATACCGCCGCAAAAGGCGGCATCAAAATGCTGACCTGCTCGATGGCCGCCGAATGGGCAGAATTCAACATTCAGTCGAACGCCATCGGCCCCGGCTACATCCTCACGGATATGAACACCGCGCTTATCGATAACAAAGAATTCGACAGTTGGGTGAAAGCCAGCAACCCGTCGAAACGCTGGGGTAAACCGCAGGAGCTGATCGGCACTGCCGTGTTCCTCTCCTCGTCCGCTTCCGATTACATCAACGGCCAGATCATTTATGTCGATGGCGGCTGGCTGGCGGTGCTTTAACGCCGACACACTTCTGAAAATTTAGCCCACGGCCAGCCACTTGTGCCGTGGGCGGTACCCTGCATCCGATCGCCTGAAATCAATAAAAACCTGACCAGGACACTCAAATGAAAGCAACAAAGTCGCGATTCTTTATCCTGTCGCTGTTGTTCATTGTGACGGCCATTAACTATATGGACAGAGCGAATCTGTCCGTTGCCGGCAGCAAAATTCAGTCGGAATTCGATCTCAGCGCCACGCAGCTTGGCCTACTTTTCTCAATGTTCACGTGGTTTTATGCCGCAAGTCAGATCCCCGTGGGATATGTACTGGATCGCATCGGCTCACGCATTCTGTACGGTAGCGCCATTATTTTGTGGAGCATTTTCACCTTTCTGATGGGCTTCTCCTCGCACCATCTGTTCACCACCGCCACCGCTTCGTTCCTGATGCTGCTCGGCTGCCGGGCACTGATCGGCATTGCGGAAGCGCCGTCGTTTCCGTCAAATACCAAAATTATTGCTACCTGGTTTCCGGACCATGAACGCGCCCGCGCCACGGCCATTTACTCAAGCGCGCAGTATATCGGGCTGGCGCTGCTGACCCCGGCGTTGTCTTACATCGTGGCGGAATACGGCTGGGAAATGTCGTTCTACCTTTCCGGTGGAGCAGGCATTTTATTCGGCATTTACTGGCTGATGAAATATCGCGATCCGCAGCACAGCACCAGTACCAATCAACTGGAATTGAATTACATCCGCGAAGGCGGTGGGTACGGTTCAAAAAATCAGGCCAACGTCAGCGAGAAAGTGCGCTGGAAAGACATCAGATATTTTCTTAAACAGCGCACCATCTGGGGTTTGTTTATCGCCCAGTTCGCCTGCTCTTCCACGCTCTACTTCTTCCTGACCTGGTTCATCGTGTATCTGGAAAAGGGGCTGCATCTGTCGATCACGAAAGCGGGGATCGGCGCCTCCTTCCCGTACCTGATGGCGATGGCGGGCGTGCTGTGCGGCGGCACGTTGAGCGATATGCTGCTGAAAAAAGGCAAATCACGCACCTTTGCCCGCAAGCTGCCGGTGATGACAGGTTTGTGCCTGACAATGGTGATTTGCCTGGTGAATTTCTTCGAAGACAGGCCGACCGTCGCTATTGCGATTTTATCCGTCGCGTTTTTTGCCAACGCCTTTTCCAATCTCGGCTGGGTGGTCTGGAGCGATGTGATCCCACGTAATTTTATCGGCACGATGGGCGGCTGCCTGAATATCTGCGGTAACCTTTCCGGCATCGTCAGCCCGATTGTCATCGGCGTGATCCTGCAACGCACCAATAACTTCCAGTACGCGATGTGGTACATCGCCGCCGTCGCGCTGGCCGGTTTGCTGGCTTACACCTTCCTGGTTGGCAAAATCGAAGTGATTGTGCCGCCGAAATCCGCTCTTCCCGATCCGTATCAAGAACCCTTAACCGAGGCACTGAAATGAGCATTCAACATAAAATTACCTGTAAAGCCTGTTTCGCTTACGGCGAAAAAGACGTGCGCGTGGAACAGCGCGAGCTGGAATACAGTGACACCGACGTACTGGTGAAAGTGGACTGCGGCGGTATTTGCGGCTCGGACATTCATTATTATCAGCACGGGCGCGCCGGTATGTCGGTGCTCAAACAACCGATGGTGGTGGGCCACGAATTTGTCGGCGTGGTTGAAAAAGCGCCTGCTGATTCTGGTTTACATGCAGGTCAGCGCGTCGCGGTGAATCCGTCGCAGCCTTGCAACCAGTGCGCGTATTGCCTCGAAGGGAAACAGAATCTGTGTAAAACCATGCGCTTCATGGGCAGCGCGCAGTTCAATCCCCACGTCAACGGCGGCTTTTCGGAATACGTGGTAGCGAGCAAAACCCAGTGTATTCCGTACAGTAAAGCCTCTCCGCAAATCATGGCGTTTGCTGAACCGACCGCGGTGGCCATTCACGCAATAAATGTTGCCGGAACGTTGGTTGGCAAAAAAGTGCTGGTGATTGGCGCGGGGCCGATTGGTTGTCTCATCATGGCTGCCGCTCGCAGTGCAGGGGCTGCGGAAATTGTGGCGTCAGACGTGAGTGCCCGTTGCCTTGAACTGGCTACTGAAATGGGCGCAAACGCCACATTTAACCCGATAGAAAAAGGCAGCGCGGATAGCTATCAGGCCGACAGCGGCTATTTTGATGTCGTATTCGAAGCCTCCGGTAGCCCAGCGGCGATCCAGTCAACCGTTGTCCTCACCCGTCCTTCAGGCATTATCGTGCAAGTGGGAATGGGCGCAACCAGCGTGGAGTATCCGGTGATGCCAATGCTGGTCAAAGAGATCAGATGGGTGGGTTCATTCCGTTTTGCCAGTGAATTTGCCATCGCTGTCGCTTGGCTTGAAGATGGGCGAATCAATCCGCTGCCGCTGCTGAGCGCGGAATATAAACCAGAAATGATAGAAGATGCGCTGATTGCCGCCGCAGATAAAACCCGTTCTTCGAAGGTGCAAATTAAGTTCTAACCATACTGAAAACGTCACCGCATTCAGTATGATTCGTCTGGATAAATAAATATCCTCCGGCATAGCCCTGTCTCTTATACACAAATCCCCAACAAATATGTCGGGGCTTGTGTACAAGAGGCAGCCCAGAATAGGGGGAGGTGAAGGGTGGCAGATACTAGATTTTCTCAAACGTATCCGGATCCGGCCCCAAGCGTTTACCACAATCCAGTTTAGCTATTTGGCTCAACTCTTCTTTATCCAGTTTAAAATCAAACACCCCAAAGTTTTCACGGATGCGTTTTGGCGTGACCGATTTAGGGATCACGATCAGCCCTGAATCCAGATGCCAACGGATGACGATCTGCGCTGGGCTTTTTTCATATTTCTGCGCCAGTTTATGAATGATCTCGGTATCAAATACACCTTCGCCGCCTTGTGCTAGCGGGCTCCAAGATTCTGTGGCGATATGATGTGTCGCATTCCATGCATGCATTGGTTTTTGCTGCATTAATGGGTGCAGTTCAATTTGATTTACGGTGGGTGAAACGCCAGTCTCGTCGATCAAACGCTGTAAATGCGGGATATTAAAGTTACACACGCCAATGCTCTTAATTAACCCCTGCTTTTTCAAATCAATCAGTGATTTCCAAGCGGAAACATATTTGTCTTGTGCTGGTGCAGGCCAGTGAATCAGGTATAGATCGACATAGTCGAGTCGCAATTTCTGCAGGCTTTCTTCAAGTGCTTTAGCGGGATTGTCTTGATCTGAATTCCACAGTTTTGTGGTGATAAATAGCTCATCGCGAGAAATGTTTGAGGCCGCCAGTGCTTTACCAACGCCTTCCTCGTTGCCGTAAATGGCTGCGGTATCAATTGAGCGATACCCCGTTTCCAGAGCGGTTTCGATTGCCGTCACCACCTGTTCATTCGTCGCTTGCCAAACGCCTAAACCTAGCTGTGGCATCGCGTGACCGTCGCTCAGCTTGATAAGAGGTTGTGTGGACATAGTTATCTCCTTTACATCTACTGGATAGGCCGAACAGAAAAGCCAATCCGTTCTAGTGAAAACATATCCATTAAGCCTAGTCCAAAAAGATCGGTCTGGACGAAGTAATTGGCTATAGCTTTATGGTCATCGACAAGGTTATTGTGTTTATGCCCGTCATACTTGACGTTGCGTTAGCTACGCCAATTATTTAGGGCATTACAGCCGTTTTACCCACCCGTGATTCCAAGGAGAGCACCCGTGTTTCAGCATGTTGACGCCTACGCAGGCGACCCGATCCTTTCGCTGATGGATACCTTCAAACAGGATCCTCGTGCAGATAAAGTAAACCTTAGCATCGGTTTATACTATGACGAGAAAGGTACTATTCCTCAGCTTAAAGCGGTGGCCGCAGCAGAAGAGATCCTTAATGCGCGTGCTGGCGCAGCATCGTTATATCTCCCCATGGAAGGGTTAGCGCCTTATCGTAGCGCGATTCAGAGTTTGCTGTTTGGTGATTCACACCCTATGGTTGCCCAAAATCGTATTGCTACGGTGCAGACGATTGGTGGTTCTGGTGCGCTAAAAGTGGGAGCTGATTTCTTAAAGCATTATTTCCCTGATTCTGAAGTGTGGGTTAGCGATCCAACATGGGAAAACCATATTGCGATCTTCTCGGGGGCGGGTTTCAAAGTGCATCAGTATCCGTATTTTGATCCTGAAACGTTGGGTGTTAACTTTGATGCCATGGTGAGCACGCTAAATCAGCTGTCTGCCCGCAGTATCGTTTTGATGCATCCCTGCTGCCATAACCCAACGGGATCCGATCTCACCAATGAACAATGGGATCGCGTCATTGAAGTAGCGAAAGCGCGTGAGCTTATCCCGTTCCTTGATATTGCCTATCAAGGTTTTGGGGCTGGTATGGAGGAGGACGCCTATGCTATCCGTGCGATGGCGCAGGCTGAGCTACCTTGCTTGGTCAGTAACTCCTTCTCGAAAATTTTCTCGCTCTACGGTGAGCGTGTTGGCGGCTTATCCGTAGTATGTGAAAGCCCTGAAGCGGCAAATCGTGTACTAGGTCAGCTCAAAGCTACCGTGCGTCGTATTTACTCCAGTCCGCCAAACTTTGGTGCTCAGGTGGTCGCTATTGTACTTAACGATCCTAAGCTAAAGGCAATGTGGCTGGAAGAAGTGGAAAGCATGCGCCTTCGCATTATTGAAATGCGTCGCACGCTGGTGGATGGGCTTAAAGCTGTCTTGCCGCAACGTAATTTTGATTACCTGATGAGCCAACGCGGTATGTTCAGTTACACCGGCCTGAGTGCCAAGCAGGTCGATTGCTTACGCGAAGAGTTTGGTGTGTACCTGATCGCCAGCGGGCGCATGTGCGTTGCAGGCATGAACCATGCTAACGCAAAGCGTATCGCTCACTCTTTTGCTGCTGTGTAGCTCTGTAGCCCTATTGCTTAAGCTTCCGATATTCTCGGGAGCTTTTTTTTATGCCATTTTTTCAAGCGCGACTGTCAAAAAGCGGTTGGGTAAACGTGAAGCCGATCCCGTTGCTCTAGGCAAGTTGCACACTGATGAATCGCTCAAAATCGATAATGACTGGCTGAACAAACAAAAGTTAGAATATTTTTAGAAAATTCCTATCTCCATGTTTTTTCATCGTTATTAAAAGAATAAAATTCTGCATTATTTTTAATGATTTGTTTTTGTGGATTTTAGGCATAAATGGCCAGATTGATAGCATGATAGAGTTCACAAAATAAAGGATGAAAACGCATTCATACTAATTACGATCGTCTTCCCAATTCCTTCTCAAACTTCTAAATCTCGCTTTACTGTTTTCCAATAGCAGCTTAAAACAAACGCATGTTTAAAAACAAACAAGTGTCCAATATGACTAGCCGAGAAAAGCAGATATTGCAGCTTCTGAGACGTGATCCTTTGATCCCACAGCAGGAAATTGCCGATGTTTTAGGTATTAGCCGCTCTGGTGTAGCAGGACATATTATGAATTTAATGAAGAAAGGATATATCAAAGGAAAGGGATATATATTATCTGAACACAGTTATGTGGTGACTGTAGGCTCCACTAATATGGATGTCTGCGGATACTCTGCATCTAAATTAGTTTATGAAGACTCCAACCCAGGGAAAATAAAGTGCACGCCCGGCGGTGTCGGGCGAAATATAGCACAAAACATTGCCTTATTAGGTCGTGAATGCCATTTGATTTCGGTGGTTGGCGATGACTTTTACGGCGATACATTATTAGAACAGGCAAAATTAGCCGGTGTCCATATTGATAGTTTTCACAAGTTACATGGCGAAAGCACATCAACCTACGTTTCTTTGTTAGATGAAAGTGGCGAAATGCTAGTCGCTATTAATGATATGCGGATATTAGAGAAGCTAACACCGGCATTATTAGCAACGTCCAAAGATCTTATTCAGCACGCGGGTGTATTAGTGGTGGATTGTAACCTGACGGAAGATGCTCTGGCATGGTTATTTAGCCACGCAGGTAGCGTTCCAATCTTTGTAGATACGGTCTCTGCATTCAAAGCACCAAAAATCCGCAATTGGTTATCACATATTCATACGCTGAAACCGAATCGCCTTGAGGCTGAGATCCTTAGCGGGATGACGATTACTGGCCCGCAAGATGCTCCCGCTGTGGCGGCATGGTTCCACGAACAAGGTGTACAGAGAATTGCGCTGAGTATGGGACCTGCGGGTGTTTATTACAGTGAAATTGACGGTCAAAGCGGCTGGTCCAGCCCTCTGCCGGTCAATATCGTGAACGTCACTGGTGCCGGTGATGCCATGATGGCAGGGCTGGCCAGCTGTTGGCTGGAGGATATGACGCTTGCCGAAAGCATTCGTTTTGCACAGGGATGTTCTGCATTAACCCTTTCATCCGAGTTTACCAATAACCCTAATCTGTCAAATGGCAGTGTTCAAAAACTGTTGGAATTACAATCATGAAAAATAACGTTATGACCAATGAGTATCTGGATATTTCGCCGGAAGTTGCTGAGGCATTAGCCAATAATCGTCCTGTTGTTGCTTTAGAATCTACCATTATCTCTCATGGCATGCCTTATCCACAAAATGCGGAAACGGCGTTGGCGGTAGAGCAGCAAATCCGTGAAAACGGCGCTGTTCCGGCAACGATTGCGATTATTAATGGCCGAATGAAAGCGGGCTTATCTCGCGAAGAGATTGAATTACTTGGCAAAGAAGGTCACAACGTGGCAAAAGTGAGTCGCCGAGATCTGCCGTTTATCGTAGCCGCAGGGAAGAATGGTGCAACAACCGTGGCGTCTACCATGATTATCGCCGAAATGGCAGGCATCCATGTCTTTGCTACTGGCGGTATTGGCGGTGTTCACCGCGGTGCCGAGCAAACATTCGATATCTCTGCAGATCTACAGGAGTTAGCGAAAACCAACGTGGCGGTGATTTGTGCAGGTGCCAAATCGATTCTAGATTTAGGGCTCACCACGGAATACCTCGAGACGCACGGTGTGCCGTTGATTGGCTATCAGACTCAGGTATTACCAGCATTTTTCTGCCGCACTAGCCCATTCTCCGTCAGCATCCAATTGGACGAACCTGAGCAGATTGCCAAGGCAATGGCGACCAAGTGGCAGTCTGGTTTAGAAGGCGGAATGGTAATTGCTAACCCGATCCCTGAGCAGTTTGCGATGCCTGAAGCCAAAATTAATGCAGCCATTGAGCAGGCGGTTCAGGAGTCGGTTGAACAGGGTATCCATGGTAAAGATAGTACGCCGTTCCTACTGGCGAGAGTGGCTGAACTGACAGGAGGTGATAGCCTGCACTCGAATATTCAATTGGTATTCAACAATGCAAAATTGGCTGCTCAGATTGCACGTTGTTACCAAGAAACGGCAGCATAAAAACAGCGTTATTCCTTAAGTTTTATCCTGATATTAACAACTAAATAAAAACGCCGACCTGAAAGGTGGATGGGCATCTGTTTGCTCTCATCCCCTTTCAGGTAGAGACGTATATATTGAAAGGACGGATTTATGGACTTATTACGCAGCTTGTTCGGTATCGTTATTCTTCTTTTAATTGCCTTTATATTTTCTAACAATCGAAAAAAAATAAGCTTAAGAACAGTTGGTGCGGCCTTATTACTACAGGTTATCCTCGGTGCCGTCATGCTTTATATCCCTGCGGGAAAGTGGCTGGTTAACTCTATTGCTGCTGGTGTAAATAAGGTTATTTCATACAGTGATGCTGGCAGCTCATTTATTTTCGGTGGTCTAGTTGGCCCCAAAATGAACGTGTTATTCGACGGTGCTGGATTCGTATTTGCATTTCATGTATTACCTGCGATTATTTTTATTACCTCATTGATCTCAATTCTTTATTATATCGGTGTCATGGGATGGGTTATTAATATTCTTGGTTATGTTTTCCAGAAAATGATGCGCGTGAGCAAAGTGGAGGCTTTTGCTGCGGTTACCACGATATTTCTTGGGCAAAATGAACTCCCTGCGGTGCTCAAACCGTTTATTAGTAAAATGAACCGCAACGAGCTATTCACGGTGATTTGCAGCGGGATGGCGTCAATTGCCGGTTCTATGTTGGTTGGGTATGCGGGTTTAGGCGTGCCTATTGAGTATCTGCTGGCGGCATCGCTGATGGCGATTCCGGGCGGGATCTTGTTTGCCCGTATGCTGAGCCCGGCGACGGAGGCGTCTCAGGTTGAATTTAGCCAGATGTCATTTAGCGATAAGCGCCCAGCTAGCGTGATTGAAGCTGCGGCGAGTGGCGCGATGTTAGGGCTTAAGATCGCCGTAGGTGTAGCGACGGTGGTGATGGCGTTCGTTGCATTAATTGCGTTGATTAACGGTATTGTTGGCGGCGTTGGTGGGCTGTTTGGTTGGTCAGGCGTTAGCCTCGAAAGTTTGCTGGGCTATATTTTCTCACCTCTGGCATACATCATGGGCGTTAGCTGGGATAACTCGGCACTAGCCGGTGGGTTGATCGGACAAAAGCTGGCGATCAACGAGTTTGTGGCTTATGTGAATTTCTCTCCGTATCTCAAGGATGCGGCTGGTGCTCTAGATCCAAAAACCATCGCCGTTATCTCTTTTGCGCTCTGTGGCTTTGCGAACTTCGGTTCAATCGCGGTCGTGGTCGGGGCTTTCAGCGCAGTCGCACCAGAGCGCGCATCGGACATTGCGCGCTTGGGATTACGTGCTCTGCTTGCGGCTACGCTTTCTAATCTGATGAGCGCAACCATTGCAGGCCTGTTCATCGGCCTTGGAGCACTAGCGATAGCGTCATGATGAAAAGTGAAACTCGGTTGCTGCTTTGCCTTGCTTTAAGCACCGGTGTTTTATCCGGTGTTTGGGCATGGTTAGCCGAGCAGCTCGTGCTGATGAGTTGGATTGGCTTCTTAGGCTGTACAACCTATTTTGCGATCCCCAGCAAAGGGCTAGCAGGGCTATGTTGCGGTATGGCAGCGAATATTAGCGGTGCAAGCTGGGCCGCTATTGCTATTGCGCTGACGACTTCAACGGGTTTTAGCTATGCCGCGGTGATAACGGGCGCGATATCTTTCATGATGTGTGCCCAATCGCGGCTGCGTACGCTTTGTTTTGTTCCCGGTAGCTTTATTGGTGCCTGTGCGCTGTTTGGATCCCAGTCAGAGTGGCTGTCGGTGGTTTTGACGTTGTGTCTCGGGGGAATATTCGGTTTTCTCATGCAAAGCAGCGGAACATGGATGGCGAATCGCTGGCACGCTGTTTATAACTAGTTGATATTCAATAATACCAATAATTTTTCTTAGCCTGTGTACCAAAAGTACATGGGCTTTTTACGTTGGTTTGCCATGCGAAATTGAATTGGCTACTGCAAATTATGTGGTTGAAGCGTAGGCTAACTACGCCTTTACATAACTTTTGATGCCCAAAAGTTGCCGTGATTTGTACAAAGAATATACTAGTTAAGGACGTCTGAAGATGTGGTATCAGCACACTATTGTTTTGCATGCAAAACCGCGTGGTTTCCATCTGGTCACCGATGAAATTATCGAAAAACTTCCACAGTTAGCCTCTGTCAACGTGGGAATATTGCATCTGCTGCTACAGCACACCTCCGCGTCGTTAACCCTCAATGAAAACTGTGATCCCACTGTCCGTGACGATATGGAACGTCATTTTATGCGTACGGTATCCGAAGATGCTCCCTACGAGCATGACTCTGAAGGCGCAGATGATATGCCTGCGCACATCAAGTCATCGCTGCTTGGCACGACGTTAACGTTGCCAATATGCAAGGGAAAACTACAGTTGGGAACCTGGCAGGGTATATGGTTCGGCGAACACCGCGTGCACGGCGGTAGCCGTCGGATCGTCGCAACTATACAAGGGGATATTGTTCATGAATAATTCGGCGTTTCTGCAATACTGCATGGCGAAACCTGGGGCAGAGCAAAGCGTTCAAAATCGCTGGCGTGCCAATCAGGTAAAAGTGGGCGGTGTTATGTTTGCGATGGTTGATCATGTCGAAGGGCGTCCTGCCGTCGCACTAAAAATGAGCTGCGAGCAGGCCGCGCAACTGCGCAGCGAGCATAAAGATATCGTACCCAGTCCTAATCTGAATAAAGCCCACTGGAGCACCATCTTTCTTGATGGAACGCTCAATGATTCATTGCTCTATAAGCTGGTAGACGGCTCTTATTCATTGGCGCTTAACCATGTTGGTGAGCAAACCCGCCAAGGGCTTTAGTCTTTATTTTTCCAGTTAGCGGATATCGAATGTCAAAATATAAAACGCCCCGATGGTGATGCCATCGGGGCGCTTGATTCATTTCATGGTGTTATCGGTAGGAATTATTTCTTTTTCAGCAATGGTTTCAAGAATCTGGCGGTATGTGATTGCTCACATTCAGCCACCGTTTCCGGTGTGCCGGATACCAGTATCTGCCCGCCGCCGCCGCCTCCCTCTGGACCTAAATCGACGATCCAGTCAGCCGTTTTAATCACATCCAGATTATGCTCAATGACCACAATCGTATTGCCCTGATCGCGTAACTGATGCAATACCGCCAGCAACTGCTGAATATCGGCAAAGTGCAGGCCCGTGGTAGGTTCATCCAGAATATACAGCGTTTGGCCTGTACCTCGTTTCGACAGCTCACGAGAGAGTTTTACGCGCTGAGCCTCACCACCAGATAGCGTTGTGGCCGACTGACCTAAACGTATATAAGACAGACCAACATCGATCAGCGTCTGTAGTTTTCGTGCCAATGCGGGAACGGCATCAAAGAATTCACGAGCTTCTTCAATCGTCATATCCAACACTTCATGGATGCTCTTGCCTTTGTACTTGATCTCCAGCGTCTCTCGGTTGTAGCGCTTACCTTTACACTGGTCACAAGGCACATAAATATCCGGCAGGAAGTGCATCTCGACTTTAATAACGCCATCGCCCTGACAGGCCTCACAGCGTCCGCCTTTCACGTTAAAGCTAAAGCGGCCGGGATTATAACCACGAGCACGTGACTCCGGCACACCGGCAAACAGTTCACGTACCGGCGTAAAGATACCGGTGTACGTTGCTGGGTTCGAGCGCGGAGTTCTACCTATAGGGCTTTGGTCAATATCGATAACTTTGTCGAAATGTTCCATGCCTTCTACCGCACGATAAGGCGCAGGCTCAGACAGCGTAGCGCCGTTTAACTGGCGTTGCGCAATCGGGAATAACGTGTCGTTGATAAGCGTTGATTTACCCGAACCGGAAACACCGGTTATGCAGGTAAAAAGACCGACTGGGAGTGTCAGCGTGACGTCTTTCAAGTTGTTCCCGCTGGCGCCAATAAGCTTTAGCACTTTGGTGGCATCCGCAGGTACGCGCTCGTCAGGAACCGCGATTTCACGTTTGCCGCTTAAGAACTGGCCGGTCAGCGACTCTGGCACCGCCATGATTTCATCAACCGAGCCTTGGGCAACGACTTCACCACCGTGAACACCCGCACCAGGGCCGATATCAATCACGTAATCGGCGGCACGGATGGCATCTTCATCATGTTCTACAACGATGACGGTGTTACCCAAATTACGCAGATGAACTAGCGTTTCCAACAGGCGTTCGTTATCGCGTTGGTGCAGGCCGATAGAGGGTTCATCCAGCACGTACATAACGCCCACTAATCCGGCACCAATCTGGCTTGCTAAGCGAATACGCTGAGCTTCGCCGCCGGAGAGCGTTTCTGCTGAGCGAGATAGGCTTAGATAGTTCAGGCCGACGTTGACCAAGAATTTTAGGCGGTCGCCGATCTCTTTCAGGATTTTCTCGGCAATTTGCGCGCGTTGACCCTGCAATTTGATATCACGGAAAAACTCCAGCGCGTTGCCAATGCTCAGATCGGAAATCTCTGGCAGCGTAGTGTTCTCCACAAAGACGTGGCGAGCCTCTTCGCGTAAGCGAGTACCGTGGCACGAAGCACAGGAGCGGTTGCTGATAAACTTCGATAGCTCTTCGCGTACGGCGGAGGATTCCGTTTCCTTGTAGCGACGCTCCATATTGTGCAGTACGCCTTCAAACGGGTGGTTACGTACTGTAATATCGCCACGGTCGTTGATGTACTTGAATTCAATCGATTCTTTGCCAGAACCATACAACACGGCTTTCTGTGTTTTGGCATCCAAACTTTCGAACGGAGATTCCACATCAAAATGATAATGGTCGGCTAAAGACTTCAGCATCTGGAAATAGTAGAAGTTACGACGATCCCAACCGCGAATAGCGCCACCGGCTAAAGAAAGCTCTGCGTTTTGTACTACGCGATCCGGATCGAAATACTGCTGAACACCCAAGCCATCACAGGTTGGACAGGCACCGGCCGGGTTGTTAAAGGAGAACAGACGTGGCTCAAGTTCACGCATGCTATAGCCACATATCGGGCAGGCAAAGTTAGCCGAGAACAGCAGTTCGGGTGCTTTGCTGTCGTCCATATCGGCAACAATCGCACTACCACCGGAAAGCTCTAATGCAGTTTCAAATGACTCCGCTAAGCGCTGTGCCATATCTTCACGCACTTTGAAGCGGTCAACGACAACTTCAATGCTATGTTTCTTTTGCAGTTCTAGTTTTGGTGGATCGGAGAGATCGCAAACTTCACCGTCTATACGTGCGCGGATGTAGCCCTGCGCGGCCAGATTTTCCAGTGTTTTGGTGTGCTCGCCTTTACGATCTTTCACGATCGGCGCTAACAGCATCAGACGTTTGCCTTCTGGCTGTGTTAATACGTTATCCACCATCTGGCTGACGGTTTGCGCCGCTAATGGAACATCGTGATCCGGACAGCGTGGCTCGCCAACGCGAGCAAACAGCAAACGTAAATAGTCGTGGATCTCGGTGATCGTCCCTACGGTAGAGCGCGGGTTATGCGACGTAGATTTCTGTTCGATGGAAATCGCCGGAGACAGACCTTCAATGTGGTCAACATCCGGTTTTTCCATTAACGAAAGAAACTGGCGTGCATAGGCCGAGAGCGATTCCACATAGCGGCGCTGGCCTTCGGCGTAGAGTGTGTCAAACGCTAAAGAAGACTTACCTGAGCCTGATAATCCGGTGACGACAATCAGCTTATCGCGCGGAATGGTCAGATTGATATTTTTCAGGTTGTGGGTGCGAGCACCCCGTATTTCTATTTTATCCATTAACGACTTCCCGGATGAAGAACCCATCTCATTAGGCTTATCTGTGGTGCATTTCTGCCAATCCGCACTGTTTGCGGCATAGGGCAACGACCACAGAGTACCCATTGGGATAGGCTCTGGATAATCTTGAACACCGTCAGGTTTTTCAGCGCAAAAAACTCCGCATTTCCAGCACTGGTGCGGCCTGCTGGTGATTTTTAGCGAATTTGGCTGTACGCAACGATGCTTGAAACGATCAATTATGGCACAATAAAACCTGAATGAATATCCAGTATATAAATGCAAAATTGTTCTAAGCTTAAACAATTGAGGAATCTACTTCACAGAAGCGAACAGTGATGCCGTTAGGCCACTGGCGTGTTAGAATTAACGGTTTAGACTACACCCGCCATACTTGAAGCTGCCGTCGCGTTATTTGGCTAGGCCTTGCCCGATTGGGCCAGTGCAAGCGCTGTACAAAAGGGTTAGACCTTTTGTGATGCGGCTACAATTGTAGTGGGTATGTACAAATTTACTTCATCAGGAGAATCGAAATGGCCAGCAGAGGCGTTAACAAAGTGATTCTTGTCGGGAATCTGGGTCAAGATCCAGAAGTCCGTTATATGCCGAATGGTGGTGCTGTAGCCAATATTACTCTGGCCACCTCCGAGACTTGGCGCGACAAGCAAACCGGCGAACAGAAAGAAAAAACTGAATGGCACCGTGTAGTGCTGTTTGGCAAGCTGGCAGAGGTTGCAGGTGAATATCTGCGTAAAGGTTCTCAGGTTTATATCGAAGGCGCGTTGCAGACGCGTAAATGGACCGATCAGGCGGGCGTTGAAAAATACACCACTGAGATTGTTGTAAACGTTGGCGGCACCATGCAGATGCTGGGTGGACGTCAAGGTGGCGGTGCGCCTATGGGCGGCGGTCAGGCACAGGGTCAGCAGGGCGGTTGGGGTCAACCTCAGCAGCCACAGGGCAATCAGTTCAGCGGTGGCTCACAGCCAGCGGCTCGCCCTCAGAGTGCTCCAGCTGCTCAGCCACAAAGCAATGAACCGCCAATGGATTTCGATGACGATATTCCATTCTGATTTCTATTAAAGAAATCAACCAATAGCCCTGCACTGCGTAACATCGTTCACTTAAGCTCGATTTTAGGGGGAGCACACCGATGGGGTCGTAGCGGCGTAAGCCGCCGGAGCGCCCCACGGTGTGGTAGACCCGTGTATCTCGATCTCTTAAACGAACGACATTACGCTTAATACGGCCTTATGCTGTGAATTATTTATTGACCGGAGCCTGTGCCCCAAAAATGGCATCCGCCGGTGAGATCTGGGTGAAGGTCGAGATAATCGTACGGTAAGTTTGCGCAGGATCGAGCGCTTCAAACTGCTGTGGGTAAATAAACTTCGCGAGATAGTCTAAGCCAACAATATTATATGGATGGTTATAGAAATTGTGATACATCCCATACAAGCGGTTCTCTTTCACCGCTTTTATCTGATTAAAACCATTACGCGCTTCCAGCTTCGCAAAGCCATCATCCACCTGCTTTTGCGTGACACCGTAACCGAATGGAACCGCGATACTGTTTTTGTTCTTCCAGCGGGCGCCTGAAATTATGTAAACATCGGGCTTAAGGCTGATAACTTTTTCTATCGCAATATCGCCATTGGCGCCGGGTAATAACGCAGAACCCAGATTCTCTGCGCCAATAGCTTCAATCATGCCACCAAAACCAACGTGCCCATGCGTAAAGCAACATGCATCCGCCCCGCCAACACCCGCCTTAGCCTCCATGAATACCCGAGGTTTTGGCGTCACTTTAGCGGTTACAGAAGTAATCTCCTGCAAATGCTTCTGATAAAAATCGGTATATTCCTTCGCTTCATGTTCGCGGTTAAGCACTTCGCCAAGCAGTTGAACACTTTTCTGCGTATTCGCGATCGGCTGTAAATAGGTATCCACGAAAAGAACAGGCACATTCAGCGCCGCAAGCTGCTTCAATACTCCCGTATCTGCCAGCGCGGGTTTCGCTCTCAGCTGCGCAATCATGAGATCGGGTTTGCGTGCAATAACGCTTTCTAAGTTCACCTCCCCTTTATCACTGAACCCCATATCTGGAATTTTCTCAGCCTCACCCGGCCATTTTTGGTTGAGCACGGCTAAAGTTTCAGGATCGCTTTTTTTCAGTAGATTGTTCCACGCTACAATGCGACTGAATGGATCGGCACGGTCAAGCAGCGCCAGCGTCATAATATCGCGCCCATCCTGCACCACGATCCGCTTCGGCTCATGCTTCAGCGTGAGTGTCTGCCCTGACGTATCTGTGACGGTTAAAGGATAGGTCGTCGCGATCGCGGGGACTGACAGCGCAAGCATACAGACTAACGCCAATCGGTTGAAATTACGTGCCATAAAGCTCTCCTTGAATGACCAGCAGGTCAATTGGTAATGATAATAAGTTTTATTTGCACGTAAAAATAAAGAATCTTAGACCTAATTACAAACGAAATGCTTTTCTAAGTATTAATGGGCTGAGTAAATACAAAAAAGCCGCGCTTCTCAGCACGGCTTCATCTTTGATGTTCTGCTTGCGTCTAGAACAGACTATAAACCAGTGCGGATAACGCAATCAGCCCCATAATCAAGACAAACGGATTGGTGATGGAGCGGTATTTTTTCATCGCTGGCACTTTATGAATCGCATAAATCGGCAGAATAAACAGAATGACCGCAATCAATGGCCCACTGATAGTCTCGATAATATGCAATGCGCTCGGATTCAGAAACGTCACTAACCACGTGATGGCAAACAGCAGTATCGCCGAGATTTTATGTGTTGCCCCTGAAGAAACTTTCTTACCCACCGTGCGAAATGCGCCATCGATCAGGCTAGTCGCTCCTTCAGTAACACCCAGCGAAGTCCCTAAATACGACTTGGACATCGCCAAAATAGCCATCACAGGTCCGAGATACGCAATCAGTGGATTCGAGAATTTATTCGCCAAGCTGGAAAGCACAGTGATGTTTTCATCGCGAGCCGCCAGCATTTCAGCATGTGACAAACTCATCACACAGCTAAACACAAAGAACAGAATACTGATACAAATCATCATATAGCTGTAGCGCATGATGCGCGCACAACGGCGCTCAGCCCCTTCCCCGTATAACCCTTTTTGCGTTGAGGAAAACGAAGAAATAATAGGTGCATGACTAAATGAAAACACCATGACCGGCACGGCCAACCAGAGCGAACGCCAAAGCTGCGGATCGCTCACCGACGTCTGACTAAGGCCTGAGAAAAATGCATGAACGTTCCAATAAGGGATGAGGTACAACGAAATACCTAGCAGGAACACAATCAATGGGAAAACTAAAATCCCCATGGCTGCCACAATCGTCTCTTTACCGGTGCGCAGGATCAAACTCAGTGCAGCAACCACCGCCAAGCTCAACCAAACTCGGGGCGGCGGTGTTACATGAAACTGGTTTATCAAGAAGCTATCCAGCGCATTGGTAATGGAGATGCTGTACACCAACACAATTGGGAAGAACGCCAATAAATACAGCACCATAATGGCTTTACCCGCCAAAATGCCAAAGTGTTCTTCTACCACATCGGTAATATCACCATCACGGCTTGAACCTGATAATACAAAGCGGCTGAGAGCGCGGTGCGGGAGATAGGTTAACGGATAGGCCAAAATAGCCATCAAAATCAAAACTAACGGACCATTCAAGCCGGCGTTGATTGGTAAAAATAGCGTACCCGCGCCAACCGCCGTGGCATAAAGCCCAAACATCCAGACTGTGTCTGTCTTATTCCACTTGGTCGGGCGTTCTGTCGCCACCCGGCCAGTATCAGGGGAAATAATACTCATTAATTCACTTACCTTCTTTGTGAAACGTGGGCCAACGCAGACATCCTGTTCTGCCCAATGTGTCCTGCACTTTTGTAGATCGCTGTTATGAGCTGACCCTCTGGGTCATATCGCGCAGGAAGCACAGTGTTCAATTCCGCGAACGGTAACTCGTTATTTCTAAGAACGTTTAAAAACAATGAGTTAAATAGAAAACAAAACCTATGCGGAATAAGTGCGGGGAGAAGGATAAAGAATTTTGATAAAAAAGTCACAAAAGTTGAGTTTTACAGCACAAAAAACCGGGGTCTTATCGCCCCCCTCGAATTAATTGGAAGCATAGCAAGGCGGCAAATGAGCGAATCCCGATGAGCTTACATGAGTAAGTGATTCGGGTGAGCGAGTGCAGCCAACGCCGCTAGGGTTTCAATTAAGAAGAGGAAGAGGAGAGATGACTGTGGTTAACCTACAGCCTTATAAAGGCTAACCACAGTCAGGACATGGCCTGATTTACCGCTTACTGCACCATCGCCAGATAGGCGGTGTTTACCTTCCACAGATAACGCGGAGCCTGCGCTGCCGGATGTCGTTTCTGTATATGCTGGTAAAATTGTTCCGGTGTCATGCTATTGATTTTGTCGATCGCCACTTTGCGGTTTGGCGAAAACGTTCTCAACATGGCCCCTGCGCCGTTGGCATATGACACTATCATCGCATACCGCATGGTTTTAGGGTTGGTAATACCGGCTAACTGCTGATTCTGCAAAATATTCAAATAAGCGGTGCCTAAATCAATATTTACAGCAGGATCTTTTAACTCACGCGACGTTGGTTGCCCGCCTCGCCCCTTCTTGCGGTAAGCATCCTTACCGGCCGTAGAGGCCTTTAACTGCATCAGCCCAATCGCGTTGGATGTGCTGACCGCGTGAGGGTTCCCTCCTGATTCCACCTGAATAATGGCCTTTATTAAGGTTTCATCAATGCCATAACTGTTTGAGGCCGTTCGGATGTAAGTTCCAAACTCTCCTTCAGGTGGCGTTCGTGCATCTAAAAAACTACCGCGAGCATTATTGTTGACGTTTAACTTCACTGTTTGAGGCGGTGTTTGCTCTTTCGCACACCCAGCCAAAAGCAATACCGCCAACATGCAACTGATTCGTATCTTCACCGTTGCGAGATCCTCTGCGTATGTTGGTCCGAGATGGATGTTGCCAGAAAAAAAAGGTCTTTGGCTAGTTGATTTTTACGCTTTGTTGCTCATTTCACCTTTTTATACACATTTTTAGTTTATTTATAGGCTATTATTATTTAGTTAAGTGCATCAATTGAGGTACTCCATGAGTCAATCTGCTATTGCTTGCTATGTAGTGACCTTCAGTTATCCGCAGGCCGATCTGGCGGAAAACGCAAAATTAAACAACCAACTCATGCTTGAGGGGTTTGCCACTACCGTTGCGGATTCTGATGGTATCCCGCATGAACTGGGGCCGAATAGTTACGCTATCACCAGCCTACAAGATAAAAGTGACGTTGAACGTCTTGCGCAGGCCTTAGGGAAAGTCGCATTAGGGCAAGAGCCCGAAGTGGAAGCCGTTTTGCGCGATGAATATTTTACCCAACTCTGGGCCGCAAGAAATCCTTCTAAAGGGCGCAGCTAGCGCCCTACTTTATTTTCGATCAAGCAATTAACAGAAAATAACCTGTGATCGTCTTTTATGCTTTACGTTCGTCGCAGCAACGGTTACGGTCAAAATAGCATCACACAATTATGTTCACCTATATGTCTGTCCTGAATTATTGAGTCGCACGCTGTCGTGCAACAATAAGTCGAGACAATAGAACGCCAGTTCCTTTCACGATCTATACCCAAAATAGTTGTAGCAGGCAAAGCTAACGCCAAGCGGCTTCAAGTATCAGCGGTATTATAGGGGGTACACTATGTGGCAAGCGGTGAGTCGTTTACTCAGTGGGCATTTTGACCAAACCTTCACCATTCGCGAGAAACAAGAGCTTGCCGGTGGCGAGGTTCACCAAGCATGGTGCGTTAGCGATGGCGATCTCAAAGTTTTCATCAAATGTGACACCCCTGATTTTCTGCAAGATTTCAAAGCCGAAGCCGATCAGCTTGAGTGTCTGGCTCGTAGCCATACGGTAAGAACGCCGCAGGTTTACGGCGTCGGATCTACGCGTGAAGCAAGTTTCCTGCTGCTGGAGTATTTGCCTGTTCGCCCACTCGATGCGCACAATGCCTATCTTCTGGGGCAACAATTGGCGCGTCTGCATCAGTGGAGCGAGCAACCACAGTTTGGCTTGGATTTTGACAACCACCTTTCAACCTCTCCGCAACCTAATATGTGGCAGCGCCGTTGGGCGCAGTTCTTTGCCGAGCAACGCATTGGCTGGCAGCTTCAGCTTGCGGCGGAAAAAGGCATTCACTTCGGTGATATCGACAGCATTGTCAGCACCGTAGAGCAACGTTTGCAAGGCCACCAGCCCCAACCATCGCTGCTGCACGGCGATCTTTGGCCTGCCAATATGGGGCTAAGCGCTCAAGGACCGGTGATTTTTGACCCTGCCTGTTACTGGGGGGATCGCGAGTGCGATTTAGCCATGCTGCCGCTCTACCCTTTGTTACCCGCACAGATTTACGATGGCTACCAAAGCGTCTGGCCTCTGCCGACATCGTTTATTGATCGCCAGCCGATTTACCAACTCTATCATCAACTCAATATGTGCAACCTGTTTGCGGGGCCGCATCTAGAAACCGCGATTCAGGCAGTGGATAAGTTGATGGAGAAAGATGTGGCCTAAACGATATAGCGTAAACATGGTTAGTACACGCCAAGCATTAAAAGCCACCTATCAAGAAGGTGGCTTTTAGATCAATGGCTAAATCGTCCCTTGCCTCTTGCAAAACTCATTTACTTAATAATATTAGCCAGTTCATTATCCCCTTCCGAAACAAGTGTAGAATAGATCGGTACCACCTGTATCCGCACACCGAAAAAGCCAAGGAAGAAAACACATCATGAAGGAACTACTGCAAAATCACCCAAACTGGCGAGGTTTTCCAGGCATGGGTAGCCGCCTGCTAGGGCAAAACCATCATGGCCAAGAGAAGTTAACCCTCTTCACGCCATGGCATAGATTAATATTGAAGGTACTGACTGGTATATCATGTGTTGGTATCGGACTTTTGCTCTATTTCTATTTTGATAACATCACCTCCGCAACAAAACAACACGAAACGCCCATACTCATATGGTGTGTGACTTTTCTATGTCTATTTTTGATCGGGGTAATGATTTACAAAATCCTTAAAGAGCAAACACAACAACAGCGTCGCTACTATCAGCAGGCCGGCCTCGTTCCGCTAGAAGAACCACAACGTCAAGCACTGCGACTCGATATCGTGCAGTTATATGATTGCGGTTTCTGGAGCGAAACGCTGGAATATTATCCACTTGCCGCGCGTGTTGCAGGCGATAACTACGACTACTCACTCTTTCCCCTCGCTTCTGCAGATAATTACCTAACTCTACTCGAGGAAGATTGGGGGATTACCACAGAACAGGACTATCATGAGATGTTGCACGAACTGCATGAAGGCATGCATTCACGCTTATTTGCAGAACAAAGTAGCTATCGTGCCGAAATGCTATCTCAACACTTGTCCAAACTAACAGGTGTAAAGCCAGCACAAATCCTAGATTGCCTAAAACCCAGCCTCGACAATCGCCCACCCGCTTTATTGTGGGGATTTGACCTTTGGCGAGGAATTGTGATGAGCCGTAATGCCTTTAGCGCTGGGTTAATTAGCGAAGAACAAGCATGGAAAGATTTATTGAAAACGGCCGATTTAGTGTATGAAATATTTCCTAGCTTTGATGCGTTTTATACTAATTACCGTATAGGAAACGCGTTCTGGAGTAACAATGCAGAAATGGCAAAATTTCGTTTAACCCAATTTGATTGCTATAAAAAATACTGCCGTTGGCCAATCGCACAACTGAGGTGGCCTGCTGCTCCGGGCATGGTGTTATCGAATGATATGTTTACTGGATTTGGCTTATGTAAAGACATGATTCAACGCGTCAGTATAACAAAAAGTGCAAACGGGGAATGGCAATGAATGATAGAGGCGAGCTCAGCCGCTCTCTTTCTTAGGGCGCAGCCAACGAGATAATTAGCGGGGCTTACAGGAAATGTAAGCCCCGTCTTAAATCACCTACAGCATCCCCAGCAACTTCAAAATAAAATACCCGATCACCGCAACGATAATTGGCAGAATATACAGAGGGAAAAACTGGAGGAAAATAGTATGGCGCGGCAGTACGATTCGCTTCTCTAGCGCCTCGCGGCTATGTCCTTCAGCCCCTTTCATCTGTTCGAGGATCAGTTGGTCTTCGATGCCTTCGCGGATATGACGAACCTGTCGCGACATACGCGCGCCAGAGGCCTGTAATGCCACACCGACAAATATCAGCCAGTAGATAACCCAGAACATAATGTTGGCACCGGTAAAGCCTTGTCCGAGCGCTGGCTCAGGAGAGTTGAACCAGAATACATCCAGAAAGTGCGTGTTGAATTTGACCATATCAATCATGACATGCACAAAATCCAGCATAACGGCGTTCAAACCTTCTTGTTTCTGACTATGCTGATAAAGAAAGTTGAGCACCGACACGATGGTCGAAAGCAGCGCTGGAATAAACACCACCCAGCCTAAAATCCGTTTTATCACTGCAACCCAACCGGCTTGTTGGTAGGTCATACCATCCCCTTACTAATTCGCGTTGTTATCGCCTTGAATAACGGCAGTCTACGTGGCTGTTTATCTTACCGCAATCTCAACTTGTTGAATTGATTGGTCGGGTTCGGATTAACTTTAAGCTTGTTGAGTATAACTGGCTTAACCAAAACCATCGCGAATGTTAGAGTAAATAAAGTGAATGCCTTCAAGCGCCAGCTTGGGGCCGTTAATCTCAATAGATGAGGAAATGCCAGTGAGTCGCATTGAAGCCGTAATTTTCGATATGGATGGGTTACTGATAGATTCTGAGCCGCTGTGGACTCAAGGAGAGCACGATGTTTTTTCCTCATTAGGCATTGACGTGAATGCGGCAGATATTCCAGAAACGCTGGGCCTACGCATCGATCTGGTGGTTAAGCTTTGGTATCAACGCAGTCCGTGGCAAGGCGCGAGTCAGGAAGAAGTGACGGAGCGAATCATTCGTCGTGTGATTGAACTGGTTCGTGACACCAAACCGCTGCTGCCTGGCGTTGAGCACGCGCTCAAGTTATGTCGCCAGCAAGGAATGAAAATCGGTTTGGCCTCTGCGTCCCCTCTTTACATGCTTAACGATGTGTTGGAAATGTTTAACATCAGCCAATACTTTGACGCGGTGGTTTCTGCTGAAGCCTTGCCTTATAGCAAACCCCATCCAGAAGTCTACCTCAATGCAGCCCACGCGCTGGGCGTCGATCCGCTAAACTGCGTCACGCTGGAGGACTCTTTCAACGGTATGATTGCAACCAAAGCGGCCCGTATGCGTTCCATCGTGGTACCTGCGCCAGAGAATATTAGCGACCCTCGCTGGGCACTCGCTGACGTAAAACTTAACAACCTCAACGAGCTTAGCGCGTCAGATATTCAGCCTTAATCTTGCTGTAAGATAGACGGAGCCTAGCCCAGGCTCCGTTTTATGTATATTTATACAGCAAATAGCTATCTGTTACGCTGTCACCTCTTGATTCCTGCGAAAACTCCGATATGCTGGATAAATTACCAGTGTCATCGGCGAGTTTTATCATGACGGCGGAAGGCCATCTCATTTTTTCTGTCGCATGTGCCATTTTCGCTAAAAAAGCGGAACTGACGCCTGCGCTCGCCCATGGTGACTGGTGGCACATCATTCCCGGCGCACTGCTCACCTGCTTATGGCCCGATATCGATCATCCTAAATCGGTGCTGGGACAGCGCCTCAAATGGCTATCATCCCCGATTGCCCGCATGTTTGGCCATCGTGGATTTACTCATAGCCTGTTAGCCGTCATCGGCGGAGTATTTCTCCTACATTGTGAAATGCCTAGCTATATGGGTATCACCGTAGACGCTATGCACGCAATGGTCATTGGCTATCTCAGCCATCTGCTAGCCGATATGCTCACGCCGGCTGGTGTTCCCCTATTGTGGCCAATCCGTTGGCGTTTTCGTTTACCCATTCTCAACTCCCAGAAAGGGAATCAGTTGGAACGAATTCTGTGCATGTCGCTAGTGGGATATGCCGTCTATTGGGGCGGCGATCTCATGCCATTTTACGATTTACTCAGATACGTAAGCCAAAAATTATGACCCACATCACATCCCATCGCTCATAAACTCCGCATTTTGCTGGTTTAACATACAAACTCGATGCAAAAATTATAATAAATTCATTTTGGATATAAGCGCGATGTCTATGGTGCTGTTAGCATATATACATTAAACGTTTCAGCGTAGGTCAGTGTTGAGTCCAAAGAGGCTTGATCGTCCTATAAGGGCCGCAAGAAACGTATAAAAACAGTCATAATATAAAAACATTGGATGGAGAATGGGGATGAACCTACCGCTCGTGATTAACGTGTTGGTGTTTGTAGCACTATTGCTGCTACTGGCACAGACGCGTCGTACTAAATGGAGCTTGGCTAAAAAAGTACTCGTCGGCTTAGTGATGGGGGTTCTGTTCGGCTTAGGCCTACAGCTGGTTTACGGTTCCGATAACCCACTTCTGAAAGATTCCATTAGCTGGTTCAACATCGTGGGTAACGGCTATGTGCAGCTGTTACAGATGATTGTGATGCCGCTGGTGTTCGTCTCAATTCTGAGCGCCGTCGCGAAGCTGCACAACGCGTCTTCGCTGGGTAAGATCAGTTTTCTTTCAATTGGCACCCTGTTATTCACCACCATGATTGCCGCGCTGGTTGGGGTGCTGGTCACTAATCTATTTGGCCTGACCGCTGAAGGTCTCGTACAGGGTACGCAGGAAACGGCACGATTAGCCGCGATTAACACGAACTATGCGAGCAAGGTTTCTGATCTGAGCGTTCCACAGCTGGTGCTCTCATTTATTCCTAAAAACCCCTTTGCCGATCTCACGGGTGCAAGCCCAACCTCTATCATCAGCGTGGTCATTTTCGCGGCAATTTTAGGGACTGCGGCGTTACAACTGTTGAAAGATGATGAGGTCAAAGGTAAGCGCGTTCTGACGGCTATCGATACCCTGCAGTCGCTGGTCATGAAGCTCGTTCGTCAGATCATGAAACTGACACCTTACGGTGTACTGGCGTTAATGACCAAAGTCGTTGCCGGTTCTAATATGCACGACATTATCAAGCTGGGTAGCTTCGTCGTTGCATCCTATTTGGGACTGGCAATTATGTTTGTGGTTCATGGCCTGCTGCTCTCTTTCACCGGTATTAACCCGCTAAAATTCTTCCGCAAAGTATGGCCGGTTCTGACATTTGCTTTTACCAGCCGTTCTAGCGCAGCAAGCATTCCGCTAAACGTTGAAGCGCAGACTCGCCGTATCGGCGTGCCTGAGTCCATCGCCAGCTTCTCTGCCTCTTTTGGTGCGACAATTGGCCAGAACGGCTGTGCCGGTTTATATCCAGCGATGCTTGCGGTGATGGTTGCACCAACCGTGGGGATTAACCCGCTGGATCCACTGTGGATTGCTACACTGGTCGGTATCGTGACCGTAAGCTCCGCCGGCGTCGCGGGGGTGGGCGGCGGCGCAACGTTTGCCGCACTGATCGTATTGCCAGCCATGGGGCTGCCGGTCACGTTAGTCGCTCTGCTGATTTCCGTTGAGCCGCTGATTGATATGGGGCGTACCGCGTTAAACGTCAATGGTTCGATGACGGCAGGCACGATTACCAGTCAAATTCTGCGTCAGACCGACAAAAACGTTTTTGACTCTGAAGAAGAGGCTGAGCTAGCTCACAAATGATGACCCGTCTTTGCCATGAGGCAAAGGCAAAACCAGAAATTTTATTTAGCACAACGCCCGGTGATATTCATCGGGCGTTGTTATTTGAAATGCCTGACGGGAGTAACCCCTACCTACTGCTTTTCTGACATCTGACCCGCCGCCGTTTTATCTTCCAGCGCGAGTACTCTCTTTTCGCTGACGGGTGAAGGTTCGCAGTTAACACATTCACTACTCTGAATGAGCTTAAGCGCCAGATAGAGATCCGAGACAAACAGCAGCCCTTTCTCTTCCCCTTTCGCTCGGTTAGCACTAAACCAGCGTTTAAGGTCGGTTCGACGCCCTGCCAGCACCAACTTAACGTTGCGTTGTTTAAGATCGCGTTTTAGCTCATCCACGGTAGAAATCACGCTGATATCGGGATAGGTAAAGCTGGCAACCGCATCAATAACCACCCAGCGTGGCTGGAATGGCATGCCATCAACCAAATTCAATACGCGGCGCTTAAAATAGCTAACGTTGAAATAGGTGAGCGGCGAGTTGAATCGGTACATCAATACCCCATCGACGGCTTTCACCTGCGCCCCGTTCCCCAGCGAATGGATCATCCCTTCTTCGTTTACCCCTAGTAACTGCTCGGTTGGACGAAAAACGGTGCGCAAAAACTGCAACAGCCCAAGCAAAACGGCCAGCCCAATGCCTGGCATGACCCCCACCAACATCACGCTGGCGAAAGTAAACAGCGCAAGGCGAAATGCTGCGGGATTACGACGACGCAATTGAACAATAGTACGGAAATCCAACAGCGACCACGAAGCATAAACCAGCACGACACCGAGCGCAGAGACCGGAATGTATTGCAACGGCGACGTGAAAAACAACACCACGACGCCAATCACCACGGCAGCCACAATAGACACTAACTGGCTCTTACCGCCGTTAGCATCGTTCACCGCCGTGCGAGAACTGGTACCGCTGATCGCAAATCCCTGTGACAGACCAGAAACGATATTCGCGATACCTAACGCGCGAAACTCCGCATCTGCGTTAACTTCATAACCGTTTTTAGCGGCGAAACTACGCGCAGTCAGCATCAGGCTCACAAAGCTGATCAATGCGAGGTTCAATGCAGGGATCACCAGATCGCGCAGCAATCCCGGCTGGAAACTCGGCCACTGCACAACCGGTAAACCATCGCTGAACCCGCCTATCGTTCTGATGCCGTACAATGGCAGTTCAAATAACCAGACTAAAAGCATCGCGAGACACATCGCGATCAGCGGCGCGGGCCACTTTGGCCGCAGTCGTTTCACACCGATAAGCACCAGCAGCGTGAGTAAAGACAGCAACATAGTTGGCCAATGGCTTGAAAGTAAATCTTGAGGTAGCGAGATAAGACGCTCTATCAACTCACGTGCTTTAGTTTGAAAACCAAATATTTTGCCCAACTGATCGACAATAATGGTGATCGTTAAGCCATTTAGTAGGCCGGTAAGAATCGGTCGCGATAGCAGATCGGCCAATGCGCCTAAGCGGAAACGGCTAGCGATCAGGCACCAGCCACCGGTCATTAGCGTCATCATGATACAGAGTTGCCACTGAAGTTCGGCATTACCTGCCGCCAACGGCGTAACCACCGCAGCGATAACCGCACAGGTTGCGGTATCTGGGCCAACGATGACCTGACGCGATGATCCAAATAGCGCGTAAGCAATCATAGGAAATACACAGGAATATAGCCCGACGATTGCGCCAACACCGGCAAGATCGGCGTATGCAATCGCCACGGGTAACGCCACCGCGGCGACCGAGAGTCCTGCCCGAATATCACTTGTCAGCCACTCCCGCTGATACCCCATCAAGAGGGCTAAACCCGGCATCCAGCCGTTAATAAATTTCCATTTCATATCGCTTACCTTCTTTACACTCTTGCTACATCATGCGTGTAAGTCATCAACTTATCAAGGTGATAGCAAGCGTTATGCCATCTTGTAAGTATTTGCAAAAATAGGCGCGTTTCATCCCACTGAGCCGCATTATGCGCGATAATGAGAACAGGTACGCGTTAGGGTTTTGATGCCTCGCCGCACTGAATCGGGTATAGTCGCTCGGTTAACTGATTTATGGACAGGTATATGAAGCAGCTTTTAGATTTTCTGCCACTAGTAGTATTTTTTGTCTGTTACAAACTTTATGACATTTACGTTGCCTCAGGCGCATTGATTGCCGCTACGGCTGTCGCATTAATTGTGACATGGCTTAAATATCGTAAAGTCGAAAAAATGACGCTCATCACCTTCGTGATGGTGGCTATTTTCGGCACGCTGACGTTAGTCTTCCATAACGATCTGTTTATCAAATGGAAAGTTACCGTCATTTATGCGCTGTTCTCTATTGCGCTGCTGGTTAGCCAAATCGTTCTGAAGAAGCCATTGATCCAACGCATGTTGGGTAAAGAGATTTCTCTGCCTGACTTTGTATGGTCGCGCTTGAATACGGCTTGGGCGCTGTTCTTTATGGCCTGCGGTATTGCCAATATCTACGTTGCGTTCTGGATGCCACAAAGCGTCTGGGTCGACTTCAAGGTGTTTGGTTTAACGGCACTGACGTTAGTCTTCACGTTATTAAGCGGTGTGTACATCTACCGTCATATGGCTGAAGAACAAAAAACGAGCAAATAAGGTTTTCCCGAAGACTGACATACGGGAAGTGATATGCCCTAGATCGATTCAGTTGCAGCAATTTGCTGGCTGTTTGAGATATCACGGGTGTAACTGAAAAGAATTAAGACTGACATTTATGAGCGAAAAACATCGTTTCCCTGAGGGAGAGCTTGTCCTTCGTACTTTGGCAATGCCAGCCGACACTAACGCCAATGGTGATATTTTTGGTGGCTGGATCATGTCGCAGATGGACATTGGCGGCGCAATTCTGGCAAAAGAAGTCGCAGAAGGTCGAGTGGTTACCGTCGCCGTTAACGGCATCACGTTTCTAAAACCCGTCGCCGTGGGCGACGTCGTATGCTGCTATGCACGCTGCATCCGAACTGGCCGTAGCTCCATTACGGTAAATATCGAAGTGTGGGTAAAAAAGGTCTCCTCAGACCCTATTGGTCAACGCTATTGCGTCACCGAGGCCGTATTTACCTATGTTGCCGTTGATGATGACAACAAGTCACGCACACTGCCTGCGGGAAAAGAAAACTTTCGCGTTGGCTTTGAAGACTAACGCTTAAGCACCGAAATCCAATAACAAAAAAGCCAGTCCAATGTGACTGGCTTTTTCTTACCGAACAGAGACAAGATACTATCGAATTTCAGTATCACCGCTAAGGCGGAAAATAATGGTTTTAGTTAACCCTTTACCTTCTCGACCCGGTACAAAGCGCCATTTCTTCATAGCCAACTTAACATCACGTTCAAATAGACTACGAGGCTCAGCGGAGAGGATCTCGATATTCGCCACTCGCCCATCACTATCAACGTCATAGCGCACAACCACCTTACCCTCTTGCTTCAGTGCGAAAGCACGCGCTGGATATCCCGGTTTCACAATGCTTACTGCTTGTGGCCCTGTCGGTACTGCAGCAGCAGCCGGAGCATTCGTCGTATTGTTGCTCGCCTTCGTGGTTGACGTGCTCGCATGCGTCGACGTGCTAGATGACGATGTCTCTGATGACGTCACCGTCGATCTTGGTATCTCTTCACGCGGTTTTTCTTCAACAACCTTCTTAGGTTGTGGTTTAACCACTTCTTTTTTCACCGGCTTAGGCTTGGGTTTAGGCACCGGTTTCGGCTCTGGTTTTGGTTCAGGCTTGGGTTCCGGTTTAGGCTCCGGCTTGCTCTCTTCTTTTGGCGGTGGAGGTGGTGCAGCTTCAGGTTTTGCATCAGGCTGTGGCGTTGCAACAGGCGCTGGAGCCGCAAACATGGCAGGATTAACCATCACCACGTTAATCGGTTCTGGCTCTTCGGCAGGCATATGCAACACCTCTTGTGCAGAGGCGTACAGTAAGCCTGCGATTAACGTTGTATGTAAGCAGACAGACAACGTCGTAGGCCATGAAAGACGGCGCGTCAGAAAAAACTTCTTCAGTGGTGATGTTTTCAGCGACAAAGTGTTAGCAACCTGATTTGACGGATTGATTTAACCCAAATGTTCTTCGTTTAACGAGGGTTCAAGTTTAAATGCAAATAGCAATCATGTGCAATGAACAAAGGCGTTCAGAACAAAAGAAAACGCTTAACTGACGGATAAAACACCATCTTCTCCAACTCCTTAACAGCAAGGTAACAGGCTTATTGCACACCAAGTACAGATGCCGTAACGTGGTGTTGTCTCCATCACATTAATTCATTCCAACAATCAGGGTTAGCACCATGTTATATCTTATTTTCTCTCAGGATGTTCCCGACGCACTGGATAAACGAATGACCGCTCGACCTGACCATTTAGCTCGGCTACAGGTGTTGCGCGATGAAGGCCGTTTGCTGACGGCAGGCCCTCTTCCGGCGATTGATTCCAATGACCCCGGCGCAGCGGGCTTTTTAGGCTCAGCCATCATTGCCGAATTTGAGTCTCTGGAGCAGGCGAAAGCGTGGGCGGACGCCGATCCGTATGTTGCTGCTGGCGTCTATCAGGCCGTTACGGTTGTCCCGTACAAAAAAGTGTTCTAACAGACTGAGTTACAAGCAAATTTTAGATATAAAAAAGGCCTGCATAAGCAGGCCTTTTCTAATTCAGAGAAGCGCATTTAGCGGGGCTACATGGAGATATCATTGATAATGCTAAACGCGCTTTTCTGTCACCATTCAGTGATGCTGCGCAGTCTACCCTTAAACCTCAAGACCCGCAACATCCTGATAATTAGTACTTATGGGTTATCTATATAGACACCATGAAAACGATGATTAAACCAGCAAAACGCCATCATTCCGTTGATAAAAACAGCACTAATGATTAGGTTCACGAGTTTTTTTATCGCCAATTGTCACTATAGGAAAGAATCCATTTCAGGAATAATCTATAGACGTCGCACATATACTAATATTTTTCAAATAGATGCGTTCACATCGCTCATTAACCCGTTCAAAAAACATTCTCATAAGCAGTAAAAGTGGCTCACAAATCAGAATTTTATTAGGTCTTTATCCTCCGAAGCGACATTTCAACGACGAGCTGGGGCTGATTGCAGATTCTCTTGACTAAAAATCAGGTTTACCCCTTTTTCTCTACCTATTGCACCTATTGGCAAAAATACCCGCTTGCTCCTAGATCTCCTACATCAAGTCTGGCAGGATAGAAGTCAAGGAAACACGTGCTAACTTATTGTTTACATAAGCCTGTTTTTTTAGGTTGGATTACTGGGTATTAACCATCGCGAAGTCCACCGATCTCAGAGTCAAAAAATCGATATCGATTTATTACGGATGTATTACTTTTACCGAATAATGAGGAACTTACGATTATGGCGACAACGAAAAAAGCAACGAAATCTCACATTGGTCTCGATACCAAACAATCTGCAAAACTCGCAGAATCACTCAATAGCCTGCTCGGTAACTACCAAGTGTTGTACATGAACGTACGTGGCTATCACTGGAATATCACGGGCCCACAGTTCTTTGAATTGCATGTTAAGTTCGAAGAAACCTATAACGATCTGCTGCTGAAAGTTGATGAATTGGCAGAGCGTATTCTGACTCTTGGCTACCAGCCTCGTCATGCCTTCAGCGAATATCTGAAAACGGCGGATATTAAAGAAGATACTAACGTTACTGACGATAAGGGAACGTTGAAAGGTCTGCTGTCTGGCTACTCCATTTTGCTGACTCAGCAGCGTGAAATTCTGGAGCTAGCAAGCGAAGCTGGTGATGAAGGTACCTCTTCTTTGATGAGCGATTACATCAAGGAACAAGAGAAACAGGTTTGGATGCTGAACGCCTATCTGGGCAAATAAACGTCTGAGGATCTGCTCCAGCCCCGCAATGCGGGGCTGAATTTTTTCTACCACTCGTAAGCAACAGAATACAGCAAAGAACGATGATGCTGAATTTTGTGTAAGCGGCGAACACTATAGATGTGTCGGTTTCTGCGGGATTGGCCTTCTAACCAGCAACTGCGTCGGCGGTGCACCTGACGCAACATACGCCAGCGCCCTACTTCATTTCTACTACGTCGCATGACAAACGTCTCTCTGGGTAAATGCGCGCACATTATAAACCCATCGTGACATTTGTCACACAATCGATTTAGCTTTACCCCAGAGAAATCCGCGCATACCGCGATCCCATGCTTGACTTAATGTTACAGTCTGTAAACTCTTACGACAGTTAAATCATTTAGTTTTCGCAGCGAAAAGGTTTTACCTTTCAACAACTGTGCGTAAACTCAGTTGAGATAACGCTTTTTTTGCGAAAGGACAACTCGCCTTTATGACAACGTTTTATACCGTGATTAGCTGGCTTGCAATTTTCGGCTATTGGTTACTCATTGCCAGCGTGACGCTTCGCATTCTGATGAAGCGTCGCGCGGTACCTTCTGCCATGGCCTGGTTGCTCATCATCTATATTCTGCCTCTGGTAGGGATTATTGCCTATCTGTCATTTGGTGAACTTCACTTAGGTAAAAGACGCGCAGAGCGAGCCAAGGCGATGTGGCCCTCGACGGCACATTGGCTTGCCGATCTGAAAAACTGTAAATCCATTTTTGCTACGGGCAACAGCGAAGTCGCCACGCCGTTATTCCAGCTTTGTGAACGCCGCCAAGGGATTGCCGGTGTCAAAGGCAATCAGCTACAACTACTGACCACCAGCGATGACACCCTAAAGGCGCTGATCCGCGATATTGAACTAGCGCGTAGCAACATCGAGATGGTGTTCTATATCTGGCAGCCCGGCGGTTTAGCCGATCAGGTCGCTGAGTCGCTAATGGCGGCGGCGAGACGAGGTGTGCACTGCCGCCTACTGCTGGACTCCGCAGGGAGTGTCACCTTCTTCCGTAGCCCTTATCCAGCAATGATGCGCAATGCCGGCGTTGAAGTCGTTGAGGCGCTAAAGGTGAATCTTATGCGTGTGTTCTTGCGCCGTATGGATTTACGCCAGCACCGTAAAGTGGTGTTGATTGATAACTTTATTGCCTATACCGGCAGCATGAACTTAGTCGACCCACGTTTCTTTAAACAGGATGCAGGTGTGGGTCAATGGATTGACGTCATGGCGCGCATGGAAGGCCCCGTTGCGACAACCATGGGGATAATTTTCTCCTGTGACTGGGAAATTGAAACCGGTAAGCGAATTCTTCCTCCCGAGCCCGAATATCATTCGCTGCCGTTTGAAGAGGAGTCTGGGCACACCATTCAGGTTATCGCCTCCGGCCCCGGTTTTCCTGACGAGCTGATCCATCAGGCGTTGTTAACCTCGGTTTATTCCGCGCGTGAACAGCTCATTATGACAACGCCTTATTTCGTGCCAAGCGATGATTTGCTACATGCTATTTGCACAGCGGCGCAGCGTGGCGTCGATGTCTCCATTATCGTACCGAAGAAAAACGACTCGATGATGGTCGGTTGGGCAAGCCGCTCGTTCTTTGCGGAACTGCTCGAAGCCGGAGTGAAAATCTATCAATTTGAGGGCGGGCTTCTGCACACCAAGAGTGTTCTGGTTGATGGACAGCTTAGTCTGGTGGGGACGGTTAACCTCGATATGCGTAGCCTCTGGCTAAACTTCGAGATCACGTTGGTGATCGACGACGATGGCTTCGGCGCTGATTTAGCTTGCGTACAAGATGACTATATCGCTCGTTCTACCCTGCTTGATCAAGCAGAATGGCTAAAACGCCCATTATGGCAGCGTGTGGTCGAACGACTGTTTTACTTTTTCAGCCCATTGCTGTAAATAGCTTGGCTAAAATGCTTACAAGATAGATGGGATACTCCTATGATGGATTTAGATAACCGCCTGACTGAAGATGAAGCCTTAGATCAGGCCTATGATATTTTCCTTGAGCTGGCTGTCGATAATCTCGACCCTGCTGATGTCATTCTATTTAATCTGCAGTTTGAAGAGCGCGGAGCGGCTGAGCTCTTCGACCCTGCCGAAGACTGGAAAGATCACGTTGATTTCGACTTGAACCCTGATTTCTTTGTCGAAGTCGTGATCGGCTTAACCGATGGTGAATCCGAAGATATTACTGACGTGTTTGCCCGCGTGCTGATTTGCCGCGAGAAAGACCACAAGCTTTGTCATATTTTGTGGAAAGAGTAATTTTTCACTCAATATTGCTATGAAGATAAAACGCACAGCTTAGGCTGTGCGTTTTTGTTTCAACGATCAGAATGCGAATGAGCACTGAGAGGATGGCCGCAATGTTTACAGAACTGTGCTTCGTCATCGTGTCCTGATTTGTGGCAATACTCACAGCGTCGGACATGGCGTTGACGCTGCAAAACCTCAGTCATATGGGCCGTTAAAACCCCGGTCGGAATAGCAATTATTGAGTAGCCAATCAAAATGAGCATTGAGGCTAAAATTCGTCCAGCCGGAGTGTGTGGCGTAATATCACCATAGCCAACCGTCGTCATCGTCACCACGGCCCAATAGACCGAAATGGGCAAGCTGGTAAATCCGTGCTCTGGGCCTTCAATGACATACATCACGCCGCCAAATAAGCACAGCAAAATCATCACAAAGGTAAAAAATACCAACAGTTTTTTACGTACGCTAATAATGCTATCCCACAGTAGCGACGCAGAACCGATATAACGCAGCATCTTGAATATACGCAATACTCTCAGCACGCGTAGTAGCCGAATAACCACCACGTACTCCCACGCCAGAGCGGGGAAGAAGAGAAAAATATAGAGCGGCAACGTGGTCAGTAAATCAATAATACCCAAAAAGCTAAACGCGTAGGTTTTCTCTTTTGGCGTTGAGAACAACCGTAGAAAATATTCAAGAGAGAAAATAACGGTAAAAAACACCTCTAGTTTCAGGTAGATATTTTCACGCTCAACCAGTGGACGTAATGACTGGGGATCGCCCGATTCGATAAATACCAACACCACACTGGCGATCGCCATAAAAATCCAAAAGAACTCCATCTTTCGGCCTGAACGTGTGTGGATATCAAATAAACAGCTATATATCTTCTGACGCCAAGTACTCTTTCTAATATCTGTCATGCTGACCTCAGAAAAATAAAAATGCCAAACCGCTATCTAGCACTTTATCATTTGGACATCGTATCGTGTCCTTATATTTGTGTGACTAATAGTAACGTTTAAAGAAAAGGATGCCCTACCTGCGAGTCCCAAAATCCTATCTCTAACACGTCAAACATTCGCCCCCGCAGTCTGACTGCGCCAAAAATCTGGGCGCATATTGAAATAATGCCGCTATCAGAAATGATAGCGGCATTGAGACACCTCAAAATACGCAGGTTGAATTTACGCCCTTTCGTTCTCGCTACAGCATTTTTCTAATGACATAGTGCAAGATCCCATCATTACGGTAATAAGTGAGTTCGTTACTGGTATCAATACGACAACGAGTCGGGATCACTTCACTATGCCCATCCGCGTAGGTGATGGTGACATTAACGGTTTGCCCCGTCGTGAGCTGCTGCAGTCCGCTGATATCTAATGTTTCATCCCCCGTCAGGTTTAACGTTTTGCGTGTAACCCCTTGTGGAAACTCCAACGGCAGAATCCCCATACCAATCAGGTTTGACCGGTGAATACGCTCGAATGATTCAGCAATCACCACGCGGACCCCAAGCAAACGCGGCCCCTTGGCGGCCCAGTCACGGCTCGATCCTGAGCCATACTCTTTACCCGCAATCACCGCAAGCGGCACGCCTTCGTCCTGATACTGCATCGCCGCATCATAAATCGCCATCTGCTGTTGGGTAGGAATGTGTCGAGTCACGCCCCCTTCCACGCCAGGAACCATTTCGTTGCGGATACGGATATTCGCGAAGGTGCCGCGCATCATCACCTCATGGTTACCACGCCGTGAACCGTAGGAGTTGAAATCTTTACGTTCAACGCCATGCCCCAGCAGATAGCGCCCGGCAGGACTCTCAGCTTTGATATTGCCCGCTGGAGAAATATGGTCGGTGGTCACAGAATCCCCCAGCATTGCCAGCAAACGCGCACCGTGAATATCTTTCACCGCCTCAGGTTCCGTCTGCATCGTGCTGAAAAATGGCGGATGGCGGATATAGGTAGAATCTTCCTGCCAATCATAGGTCGCAGAGCCTTTGACCTGAATCCCTTGCCAAACGGCATCACCGTCAAAGACCTGCGTATACTCTTTGCGGAACATGTCGGTTTTGACCATTTCTACCGCGTTGGCAATTTCTTGGCCGGTTGGCCAGATATCTTTCAGATAAACGGCGTTACCCTGTTGATCATGACCTAACGAGTCAGCAGACAGATTCACCTTCATATTGCCAGCCAGCGCATAGGCGACCACTAGCGGTGGAGAGGCTAGCCAGTTGGTTTTAACTAAAGGATGAATTCGCCCCTCGAAGTTACGGTTTCCAGAAAGCACCGCGCCCACGGTCAGATCGCCCGCTTTGATCGCGGTTTCAATCGGTTCCGGCAACGGGCCTGAGTTGCCTATACAGGTGGTGCATCCATAACCCACAAGATTGAAACCTAACTGTTCAAGATAAGGGGTCAGCCCTGCGGCATTCAGGTAGTCGGTGACAACTTTAGATCCCGGTGCCAGCGAGGTTTTTACCCATGGCTTACGTACAAGCCCTTTTTCCACCGCTTTTTTTGCCAACAATCCGGCAGCCATCAAAACGCTTGGGTTCGAGGTATTGGTACAGGACGTAATCGCAGCAATCACCACCGCGCCCTGCTCCAGTTGGTGCTTTTTACCCACCAGCGTGAATTCTTCAAATTCAACGCGGTTTTTCTGGCTGGTCAGTTCTAGTTCGGTCGCAGCCTGAAACGCCTGTGGTACCTTAGGTAACGGCACACGATCCTGTGGGCGCTTCGGTCCTGCTAAACTCGATTCAACAGTGCTCATATCCAAAGACAGAGTGCTAGTAAATACCGGTTCATCTCCCGCATTTCGCCACAGTCCCTGCGCTTTGCAATAAGCTTCAACCAACGCAATTTGCTCTTCGCTTCGCCCACTCAGACGCATGTAGCTCAACGTCACCTCATCAACAGGGAAAAAGCCACAGGTCGCGCCAAATTCCGGTGACATGTTGCCGATAGTCGCGCGGTCAGCCAAGGGGAGATCGGCTAAACCATCCCCATAAAATTCAACAAATTTGCCGACGACACCGTGCTTACGCAGCATTTGTGTCACCGTCAGCACCAAATCAGTTGCGGTGATCCCCTCTCGCAGTTTGCCAGTCAGCTTGAATCCAACCACATCAGGGATCAGCATCGATACTGGTTGTCCCAGCATAGCGGCTTCCGCCTCTATCCCTCCTACCCCCCAGCCTAATACGCCAAGGCCGTTAATCATGGTGGTGTGAGAGTCGGTGCCAACTAGGGTGTCGGGATAAGCCACGCGCTGACCGTTAACATCTTCATGCCATACCGTCTGCCCCAGATATTCCAAGTTAACCTGATGGCAAATGCCAGTACCCGGCGGCACAACGCGGAAGCGGTCAAAGGCTTTTTGCCCCCAACGCAGGAAAATGTAGCGCTCATGGTTGCGTTCCATCTCAAGCTCGACGTTTTCGCCAAACGCCTGCTCACTGCCAAAGTGATCTACGGTAACCGAATGGTCGATAACGAGATCAACAGGCGACAACGGGTTAACCTGCTCAACGTTGCCACCAAGGCGCAGCACGGCTTCGCGCATCGCGGCTAAATCGACGACGGCGGGTACACCGGTGAAATCTTGCATTAACACACGCGCTGGACGATAGGCGATTTCTCGATCGGCATGTCCCGTTTTTATCCAATCTGCGATTGCCTGCAAATCATCCTGAACCACGCTGTCGCCATCGAGATGACGCAATAGATTCTCAAGCAGCACTTTCATGGATTTGGGTAAGCGGCTGATATCGCCAAGATGTTTTTCCAGCTCGGGCAAACTGTAGTAGTGGTATTCGGTATTCAGGGCGCTCAGTGTTTTTTCACACTGCTGGGCAAGATGTTGCTGATTCAGACGATTTTGCACATCGGATGACATAGCTCCTCCTTCCTTATTATGCTTAAAGCGATACCGGCTGGCCGTGTGCGCGCTGCTCATGCAGCGTCTTGGAACAAACACAACCAGCGGCAATCTCCTGATAACGTTGTGGCTACCTTTAAAGATAACACAAAGAGATGGTAACGTTTTAGTAACATTAAGCAGTTAATGCGATAGATGATGTAAACCAATAACGACGCGTGAAGTGGGAGAAGAATATTTCTTACAGAAAATAAGAGTGGGAAATAAAAAAGCCTCCACGCGGGAGGCTATATTTATTCGATTCGAATCTTATCGGTTATTGCTCAGCGGCAACCATCGCGGCATGGCGCTGTTGCATTTTTTCGATGCGTTTTTCGAAGTTCTGATTAAATTCTTTCTTCTGTTCTGGCGTCAGAACATTATACATTTTGTTTTCCATCTTCATGCGTTCCAGCATCATATCGTTGCGTTCTTTATTGTTCGCTTCGATTTGTGCACGAGCAGCGCTTTCGTCAAATTTATCACTCGCCACCAGCTTGTGCATTTCTTTGAAGTGATCGCCCATCATTGGCTTTTTATGCTCGGAGCGGAACTCTTTAGCGATGGTTTTCATCTGTTCACGCTGCTGATCCGTCAGTTTCAAACCTTCAAACATGCCACCACGATGAGGACCTTTCATGCCCATCTGATGATGCATCATCGTTGGCGCAGCCGCATTATCCTGCGTTGCAGCAGGAGCCGCTGGTGCGGTCGTTTCCGCTGCGTTTGCCATTGAAGCGCCCAGAGCCAAAGATGAAGCCAACATTAAAGCTGTTAATTTACGCATAGTAACCATTCCTCAAATAATGTGTTCGTTCTAACAATTTGTCGTGTTAACGATGTGTCGTTCCAACAATGTGTTCACTGTGTTGATGGAATTAAGTCTATAGGTCTAAATATATAGTAGTTACACGCTGAGTAAATTAATGAAAGGAGAAAAATCAAAAAACAGGCAATTATGAAGAGAGTGTGGAGATTGTGGGTTTATTTTAAACTCAGCGGTAAGATTATGCCTAAAATAGCAAATTGGCCCCATTTATTCCAGCAAACATTATTATTAACGCTTCGCTTACCCTCTGCGCTTTATTGGTTCAGTCTCTATAACCTCTGTTTTGCTCAGCCAACAGCATGATTCATCACAGTCGCTCGCCTAAGGTCTGTGATCTGCTAGCCAAATTCGCAACATGAAACCTATAAAAACAAAACAGCGTTTCATTTTGTATTGAATTGCACGGCGTAAGGATCTACCATGCATACATCGACAGGGATAGAAAACCTTTCTGTTCATGCCAAATAACTACTCAAACGAATAACCGACGAGGTGAAAGATGGAAGTCCGCCAAAGCATCCACAGCGATCATGCCAAACAACTCGACACTGACGGCCTGCGCCGCGAGTTTTTAGTTGAGACTATTTTCGATGCAGACCAATACACCATGGTTTACAGCCATATCGACCGTATTATCGTCGGTGGCGTCATGCCGGTGCAGAAAACCGTCACTATCGGCGCCGAAGTAGGCAAACAGTTAGGCGTGAGCTATTTTCTGGAGCGCCGTGAATTAGGCGTTATTAATATTGGCGGCCCAGGCACCATTACCATCGACGGTGAGTGTTTTGAAATTGGCCACCGCGAAGCGCTTTACGTGGGTAAAGGCGCTCGTGACATTGTTTTTGCTAGCGTAAACACAAATCAGCCCGCCAAGTTCTATTACAACTGCGCACCGGCACATACCACCTATCCGACCAAAAAGATCACGCCTGTCGACGCATCACCACAAACGCTGGGCGATTCAAAAACCAGCAACCGTCGTACCATCAATAAATATATGGTTCCTGATGTACTGCAAACCTGCCAGCTATCAATGGGGCTCACCGAGCTGGCTGAAGGCAACCTATGGAACACCATGCCATGCCACACCCACGAACGCCGCATGGAAGTCTATTTCTACTTCAACATGGACGATGACTCCTGTGTTTTCCACATGATGGGACAGCCGCAGGAAACTCGGCACATTGTGATGCATAACGAACAAGCCGTGATTTCACCTAGCTGGTCAATTCACTCAGGCGTGGGCACCAAGGCCTATACCTTTATCTGGGGCATGGTCGGTGAAAATCAGGTCTTCGACGATATGGATCACGTCGCGGTAAAAGACATTCGCTAACCCATTAACACTTCATCTTTTGCGGTTAGCCAACGCTGGCTGGCCGCTGTTTAAGGATATAAAACATGATTCTTGACGCATTCTCACTACAGGGTAAAGTTGCACTGGTCACCGGTTGTGACACGGGTTTAGGTCAGGGTATGGCGGTTGGTTTAGCACAGGCCGGTTGTGACATCGTCGGTGTTAATATTGTTGAACCTACCGAAACCATCGAAAAGATCACCGCTCTTGGTCGCCGTTTCTTAAGCTTAACCGCCGATCTACGCGACACGTCTGTCATTCCTGATGTAGTGAAACGCGCTTCTACTGAATTTGGCCATATCGATATTCTGGTCAACAACGCCGGAATCATCCGCCGTCAGGATGCTTTAGAGTTCAGCGAGAAGGATTGGGATGATGTGATGAATCTGAACATTAAGACCGTGTTCTTTATGTCTCAGGCCGTTGCACACCAATTTATTGCACAGGGAAAAGGCGGCAAGATCATTAACATTGCTTCCATGCTCTCTTTCCAAGGTGGTATTCGGGTGCCGTCTTATACCGCGTCTAAAAGTGCGGTGATGGGCGTCACTCGTCTGCTCGCCAACGAATGGGCGAAACATAAAATCAACGTCAACGCGATTGCTCCGGGCTACATGGCCACCAACAACACCCAGCAACTGCGTGCCGACGAAGCGCGAAGCGAAGAAATTCTTGGCCGAATCCCTGCTGGCCGCTGGGGTTTGCCAGAGGATCTGATGGGGCCTGCGGTGTTCTTGGCATCACCAGCATCCGACTATATTAATGGCTATACCATCGCCGTCGATGGCGGTTGGTTAGCGCGTTAATCAGTACCTCGACCTATCCCGCTACGCTGATACCCGGTCAGCGTAGCTTTCCCTTCTCGGATGACTATTACATCCAGTGGCTGGAGTCAGTGAGTGCAGCCAACGACCTACAACCTAAAGTATGATGGGGTTATATCACCCGCGCATTGACAGATCGACGCTCCCGCCGTAACGTTCCTCACTCTATATAAAATTTTATATAACGTTTAATCGTTAATATCGCGTGGTGTCATGGTGAAAACCCAAACTCAATCTCTAAATGTGCTCGCCGCCGGTAGCTTGCGGAAAGCACTTTCCCCGCATCTAACCCAATTTAGCCAGCAATTTGGCGTCAATATTCATGTGCAGTTTGGCCCCGCAGGTCTGTTGCGCGAGCAAATCGAGCGCGGTGCATCGTGGGATCTGTTTGCCTCAGCTAACCTGCAACATCCGCAGAAACTACAAGAGCAGAGACTGGCGCAAAGCATAATGCCCTTTCTGCGTAATCGGCTCTGCCTTACCGCTAGGCGCACATGCATGAACAGCGAGTCAGACAGTTGGCTGGAACTTCTCACCAATACACAGCTTCGCATCGGCACATCAACTCCTGGCTGTGATCCCTCCGGTGACTATACGTGGCAGTTGTTTGATCGCGTCGAAACGCTTCGTCCTCACGCAGGAGAATCATTGAAGCAACGAGCACTAAAGCTGGTGGGAGGAATAGATAGCCTACAGGTTCCGCCAAATGAAATTGCCTCTGGCTGGCTCATTCAACAAGGTTTGGCAGATGTTTTCGTCGGTTATGCGCATTATGCTCAGTGGCTACGGAATAATCAGACCGTTGCGGTCGTCAATATTCCTGATGCTGACAATGTTTTTGCTACTTATGCATTGGCACTGCGTGATGAAAACGCTCGGCCGTTAGCGGAGTACCTATTATCACCACCCATTCAGCAGCAATTCATTAACGCAGGTTTTTCAGCACGCTAATCATGAGGAATATCAAACAGCGGAGTGAGCACCTCATATGAGCGCCCCTCCGATAACACAGACGCGCGCGCCACTCTAACACCATATGCCATCAGCAAATTTGCTTCAGTAAGCATCTCCTGTGTGGCGCCATAAGCCCAGCGTTTGCCATCCAATAACATCAGGCATCTTTGCGCCACCAGATGTGCATGCGCCGGATCGTGGGTCGTAAACAACACACTTATCTGGCGCTCTTGCGCTAGCTGACGAATCAACCGCAAAACCGCCTGCTGATTAAACAGATCTAACGCCGACGTGGGTTCATCGAGTATGAGCATTTCGCAACCGGTGGCTAAGGCTCGCGCAATCATGACTAACTGTCGCTGTCCGCCCGATAGCATCTGGAAACCGCATTCAGCCAGATGCTCAATGCCCAACGTTCGCAGTGCTTCCTGTGCGATAGCTTCATCTTTACGCGTTGGCTGCTGTAACAATCCGATAGAGTTCACCCGCCCCATCAGCACAATATCGACAACCCGATAAGCAAAAGCCGTTGAGAAAGATTGCGCGACAAAACCTATCGGTGCGTCACGGGAAATTTTACCTGATAGCAAAGGCAATACGCCGGTTAGCGTATTCAGCAACGAGGTTTTTCCTCGTCCATTAGCGCCAAGAATGGCGCATACCTCACCCCGCCGGCAATCAAAGCTCAGCGGTGTATACAACGCATTCCGATAGCCGAACGTTAGCCCATCAACGCTTAATGCCACATTAGTCACGATGAGAGAGCCTCCGCGAGCGGATGAGCAACAGTGCAAACAGCGGAGCACCAATTAAGGCCGTAATGATTCCCAAAGGAATTTCAGCCTGGCTCAGCGTGCGGGCAACATCATCAATCAACACCATAAAACCACCGCCCAGCCAAAACGCGGCGGGGAGTAATCGCCGATGGTCCGCCCCCACCAATAGACGAGCAAGATGCGGAATCACTAAGCCGATCCAACCGATTCCACCGCTTACTGCCACCTGTGCCGCCACTAACAAAGCACATAACAGCAATACCAAACGACGCAAGCCCACCACGGATACCCCCAAGGTGCGCGCATCAGCGTCACCGAGAGATAAAATATTGATGCGCCAACGCAGTCGAAATAACAAAAAACAGGCGATTGCCAGCGGTATCGCCATCATCAACAACTTATGCCAATTAGCCGTTGCAAAGCTGCCCAATAGCCAGAATACAATGCTCGGTAACTTCTCTTCGGTATCAGCCATATATTGCAGCAGGCTAACCAACGCGGAGAAAAAGCCGCTGAGAATAATGCCGGAGAGAATGAGCATCAGGCGATTCTCTTTGCCCAGCGCTGAAGCAATGGCATAGACCAACGCTAGAGCTAACAGGCCGAATGCAAAGGTCGAACTCATCAGCAGCCATGGCGAAAACCCGAGCAGAATTGCCAACGTGCCGCCAAAGGCCGCTCCCGCACTAACGCCAATAATGTGAGGGTCAACCAGTGGATTATGAAATACTCCCTGCAAACACGCACCGCACAGCGCCAGCGCGCCTCCCGCACCACAGGCCATCAGAATGCGCGGCATCCTGACCGTCCAGATAATTTGCTCCGCCAACCGATCGGTCTGCATAGGTGCCAGCAGCGCGTGCCAAACCTCTATCGGTGAAATAGCAAATTGGCCGACGCCAAGCGAAAAGAAGGCGACAATCAATGTCGCCATAGGGAATAGCCAATGCATGTAGCGATTACTGAACGGAGGCATGCGAATCTGGTGTCCAGCCTGTGCGATAAAAACGCTGGTAGTAATCATTCGCGGCTTTATTCATATCAATGTCTTGAAAACGCTGCGGGTAGAGCTGTTTCGCCATCCAAAGCTCACCGATAGCCAATGCTTCCGGCATTGGATACCCCCACGCCTTCGCGTATTCTGGCATCAGATAAACACGCTTATTTTTAACCGCGTCAATGCCCTGCCAAGCAGGATCGTGAGTAATTTTAGCCACTTCATCTGGATAGCGATCCTGCACGAAGATAACCTGCGGATTCCAAGATAAAACCTGTTCCATTGAAACCTGCTTATAGCCTTTGATACTGGCCGCCGCAACGTTTATCGCCCCTGCGTGCTGCATCATCAATCCGGTATATTTTCCCGAGCCGTAAGTTGTTAGATCGGGGTTCGCCATATAAACGCGCATGCGCTGGTCGACGGGAATATCCTTCAGACGCACTCCCACCGTCTCTCGTTGCTTGAAGGCGTAATCAATCAACGCTTCGCCCTGTGGTTCACGATTTACCACTTTAGCGATCAAACGAATCCCCTCTTGCAGCCCTAAGTTATACGCCTGCTCTTCATCGTTCATCTGAGGGTTAAGTTTGCCCTTTTCGCTTTGGGCATCACGACGCAGCGAAATTGCGACTACGGGGATCCCTGCTTTCTCAATCTGCCTGATCATTTCAGGCGGCGCATAGTTCGCCACAAAAACAACTTGAGGATGTTCAGCTAGCAGGCTTTCTAAATTTACCTGTGTCAGATCGCCCGGCATTGGCATTGTCGCCAAGCGCGGAGAAAAACGTTCAAACTCAGGGCCAAGCTGTTTTTTCCAACTGGATAAAACACCCACGATGTCATCTGCCGCATCAAGCTGTACCAGTAGGTTCAACGTTTGATGTTGTAGAACAACGACACGATTTACCCTATCAGGGATCGTAACCTGACGGCCAAGTTGGTCAGTGACGGTACGGTCGGCAAGAGATGAAAAAGAGACGAATAGAAGAGATGCGCCTGCGATAGCCGCATAGCTCAGCTTGAGTGTAGAAAGATTCATAATGAGTGGCTTAAGTTGTGTTATATACAAAACTATATAACGTTTTGCCTATGCCAAACAAGTTCCTCTATGGTGTTAAGGGGCTTATACCCCTCACACCGTCTGACTGACGAGAACGGCCAATAGTAATAAAAACATGATGATTCATAGATATATAAAACATGAACAACAAAAATAATTTGTTCAGTTTTAGTTCATGTTTAAACATCCTACGATGGATTTGTCACCAGCAGGAGGTTAAATATGAAACAGATCTATGGTTTTTTAAATCAGCTTAAAGAGAGCTATCAGCAGGAACGTCAGCCACATAAATTGCTTGGCTTATTCTACCTAACGCCAGAACAACGGCTAAAAATCTTGCAAGATATCATGGCACCTTACAGCGAAGAGGAAGCGAAATTATCTCAAGGGAAGCAATAATCTCAAGAAAGGATAAAGGCTGGAAGATGGGGGCTAGAGAATACGAGCCAAACCGCGATCGTGGCCTACGCGGTTTGGCGCAATCCCTCAACGCGAGCTAAAGACGCTTGCGTAAGGCATTTTCGGCGCTAAACATCCAGAGCTCAGGCTGTCGATTCGGTGAGAACCGCACTTCATAACGATCTTTCAGCGGCGTTAAACGCCAGCTCATCAGCTTTTGATCACGTTTAGGTTTAAGAAAACGACGCCATCCCAGTGCACGGGTTGCCTGACGATCGAGCATCCATGCAGCCGTTGGCGATAACGGCAGACGTATAAAGGTATCTTCAACGCTGATATCACAAATACACATACGACTCTTCCATAACGTGATTTAATAATTTAATACTCAGTTAATTATCCCCATCACATCCGCATTAGCCAAAGAGATAACCCCCAAACTATGATGTGGCTCACAAAGAGCAGGTGGTTAAATTAACAAACGTGTAACCATCACCGCCAAGCCCGACAAAACAGAAGTCACAAAAAATGGATGGCAAATTTTAGGCGAAAAAAAACCACCCAGTGGGTGGTTTTTTCTTACTCATGGTGCCGACTACCGGAATCGAACTGGTGACCTACTGATTACAAGTCAGTTGCTCTACCTACTGAGCTAAGTCGGCGAATTTGGCGGAAGGATAGAGATTCGAACTCTAGGAGCTGTTACACTCGA
>NZ_KV824230.1:91337-235175 GCF_001816025.1 Hafnia sp. HMSC23F03 | reverse complement strand
GTTTTCAAGACCGCTGCCTTAAACCACTCAGCCATCCTTCCAATGGGGGCAGATATTAACGGCCTTCCCAGTGGCTGTCCAGCGCTAAAATAAAAATTTTATTCAACTGCGCAGTAAATAGCCACGATGAACTTTCTTTAATCAGATATCGCTATTTATTAATCAGTTAGGCCTCTAGCATCTCTATTTTTCATGCAATAATATTCTGCTCAGCACGTCGAGTTATTTCTGTTCCGCTACCGCTTTTAGGTTTTTTTATGACTAATCCCGCAAAAATACTGGTTAGCACCTGCTTAATGGGCTTCCCTGTGCGTTATAACGGCAGTGCGAAACCATTTATGCCACCAACGCTGCTACGCTGGCAGCAAGAAGATCGTTTGATACTCTGCTGCCCTGAAGTCAGCGCAGGCTTCCCAACGCCGCGATTGAGCGCTGAAATTCGCCACTCACCGCTCGGAGAGCAAGTCGTCGTCGAATCTGATAATAATGACGTTACTGCGGGCTATCTGGCCGGCGCCCGCATCGCCCTACAACTGGCATTAAAACACCAGTGCCGTTTTGCCCTACTCACCGACGGCAGCCCTTCTTGTGGTAGCTCGCTTATTTATGATGGCAGTTTCAGCGGTAAAAAAATCTCGGGGATGGGATTAACGGCGGAGCTATTACGAAAAAATGGAATTGCCGTTTTTAGCGAGTCTGAATTTTCCGCTCTAGAAACCGCAGTCACTTTGGCTGATGAGCAAACGGCCCGCTAGCAGGCCGTTTATTGGAGACAGAAAGCGCTATTACAATTTCTTGCTCAGGCGGTAATCCAAGGAGTAACGCCCTGCTCCCGTCACAATCAGCAGCAAAAGGCCACCAATAATACTGATGTTCTTATAGAAGTTGATTTCGTTAAGCACCATATCCATGCCACTCAGCCTCCAGAATGGGTGGCCAATGATGGATGTCCCGAGCACATAGAGTGCGAAGATGGCGGCAATAGGCCGTGTCCACAGTCCTAATATCAAAGCTAAACCAAAGAAGAACTCAATCACCACCGCAACAATAGCGGCAATATAAGGTAACGGAGCGCCATAACCCTGCATTGCCGAAACAGCGAGTGCGAAATGGGTTAATTTCCACCATCCAAATATAATGAACAGCAGCATCAGCAATATCCTAGCCAGCAATATAAGCGAGTCTTTCATACCGTCACTCATTTTTAACTCCTTAATCAGCAAAAATGGGACTGCTATCATCCTCTGTTAATTCTAGGACATAATCGGATTTATGACGGCGGATTTATCGCATTAACAGCAAGCCATCTTTCATACAGAAAGTGGCCTGCATCTGAGGATTAAATTAGATAGGTGCGTGGAAGGTTGTCACGATTTCTAAAATGCCATTGATAATAAACTGCACGCCCATGCAGACTAATAAAAATCCCATCAGGCGAGAAATAGCTTCAATGCCCCCCTTGCCCACCAGTTTCATAATCGCGCCAGAACTGCGTAAGCATCCCCACAGAATGATGCTAACGGACAGAAACACCAGCACCGGAGCCACCATCAACACCCAATCAGGAAAATCAGCGCCGTGTTTAATGGTGGACGCAGAGCTAATAATCATCGCTATGGTGCCGGGTCCCGCCGTACTGGGCATCGCGAGCGGAACAAAGGCAATATTTGCCGTTGGGTGTCTGTCTAACTCTTCGCTTTTGCTTTCAACCTCTGGTTGATCCTCTATCTTTTGCTGAGGAAACAGCATTCTAAAACCGATAAAAGCGACAATTAATCCCCCTGCAATCCGCAAGCCTGGGATAGATATTCCAAAGGTGTTCATCACAACTTGGCCAGCATAAAAGGCGACCATCATAATGGCAAACACATAGACCGAAGCCATTAACGACTGGCGGTTTCGTTCCTCACGGTTCATATTTCCAGCGAGGCCGAGAAATAACGCCACCGTCGTCAACGGATTAGCCAGCGGTAATATCACAACCAATCCTAGCCCTATGGCCTTAAATAATTCAATCATTATGCATCACATCCTTGGTGCGAATGGGGAGTTATCTGTCAATTGAAGCTATCGAGTATAGGCAATAAGCTCAAATGAAACCATCCACATAATAATATTCATTTTTTACCCTTACTTTTATCTAGCTCATTGCGTATCTGTGCATGGCTAATTAATGCAAAAATGAAGGTTCCGCCGATGATATTTCCGATCAAGGTCGGCACGGCAAAGGGATAAATGAATTCCTGCCAGTGAAGATGACCGGAAAATACCAAATAGAGAATTTCTACCGAGCCCACAACAATATGGGTCAGATCGCCGATGGCAACCAAATAGGTCATGATAACAATCACCCAGATTTTCGCGGCTCCCGCGGAGGGAAACATCCATACCATGGTGGCAATAATCCAACCGGATACCACGGCGTTGGCAAACATTTCAGTCGGCGAGTTTTCCATCACCTTCTGACTGATGCTGACAAAAGCCTCGCGCGTTTGCACGTCAAATACTGGCAAATGCCAGAAGATAAACGCAACTAAACCCGTGCCTATCAGGTTCCCGAGCAATACAAGCCCCCACAACCGCATCAGTAAAAGAAAGTTGGTTCGATTCGGCTTATTCATAACAGGCAGTACCGCGGTCAGCGTATTTTCCGTAAATAACTGCTGGCGAGCCATAATCACGATAATAAACCCCAACGTATAGCCGAAGTTTTCTAGTAAAAATGCGCCCGGTACGCCATCCAGTTTGACATGGAAAATACCCTTCGCCATCAGCGAAGCTCCCATCGAAAGCCCTGCGGCAACAGCAGACCAGAGCAGTGCCCAAACATCACGCTCTAGCTCCTTGGTACCTTCCATACGGATAATTTCATGCACTGCCGCAGCGCGTGATGGAAGGCGATCTTCGTCGGTATTAATCTCTTTACCCTGCTTCTCTTCATCGTTATCAACCTTCAATTCGCTTTCTGGCTTTTCATCAACAATGCGATCTTTATGAGGCTCATCATTCATTCTGCATCTCTCCGTTGGTTTCAATAATAAGCGTAGACCCTGATTCCGCTCATTTCAGATGCAGATAGCTAAACTTGCATTAATTGATTGAAAAACATGCTAGATGAATTGGATGACTCAGAATATAATGTGATCAATGTCACATTATACTGTTGAATGAGGATCGCGTTGCATGGGTACTGTTATGACCGGGCTGATCGTCGCCCGTTGGGAAATCATGAGTACTTTCATGATGTTTGTGGCCAGCTCATTGAACATCAAGTTTCGTAAGAAAGGCCACAGTGTGGTTGCTTTTGCCTTCAGCGGCATCGGGTTTGCCACGGCATGTTGGTTGGTGATGACACTCACTGGCGCGACAATCAACACCGATGGAATGAGCCACTTTTGGGCCGTAGCGAAAGACGTATTCGTTGACGTCATGAGCCAACCATCCGCCTATAGCATGATGTAATGACCCGCCTTATTGCAGGGCACGCCCGTGTTCATCACCGACGTGTCCTGCACCATCAATCTTGAATTGTCATCCATAGAATCAGAGCTCACTGCGCGGTAAAGCAACCGCGACAGAAAGCGATGCTTTCAGCATTTTCATCGCTGTATTCCAACGGCTTGAACTATGATGGGCAACAGCATATTTTGCGACGGACTGTGCAATTTTAACTCTCTTCGCGTTCATAGTCAGACTCTCCTCAAAGACGACATCACCTTGCCGTTATTAAGAAAAAGCCTATACCTTTCTCATTCAAGCTGTGTTTATCAATTGTAAACTTATGCCATAAACTATATCCAAAGGTTCGAGTGTTGCCCGCAGCAGAAATAAAAAGGGGCCGCAAGCGGCCCCTAGACAGAAGATGAAAACCTTAATCCAATTTAGGATGTTGGTCGATTAGACGCTGTTTCTTGCGTTCCAATTCTTCAATCTGCTCGTTAATATCTTCAACCTTTTGCTCGATGTTGTCATAAGTCTCTTGTAACAACTCTTTCGCTTCAGCACGGTCAGAAGCTGCTGGCGTTGCACCTCTAAGAGGCTTATTCGCCGTTTCTTTCATAAACAGGCCCGTTGCCAATCCGATTAACGCCACAACCATCAAATAATAGGCTGGCATATACAGGTTGTTGGTTGTTTCAACCAACCAAGCCGCAATAGTCGGTGTCAGACCCGCAATGAGTACCGAAATATTAAACGAAATCGCTAGCGCACTGTATCGAATATGCGTGGGGAACATTGCCGGTAGCGTAGACGCCATCACACCTGTAAACGCATTCAGCAATATAGCTAATATCAACAGCCCCAAGAAAATCAAACCGATGATATCGCTGTTGATGAGTTTGAAACATGGGATGGCTAATAACAGTAAACCAATGCTACCAAAGATAATAAATGGCTTACGGCCAAAGCGGTCACTCATTAATCCCATAACCGGCTGAACAAACAGCATACCAATCATAATCGCGATGATGATCAACACGCCGTGGTCTTCTGAATAATGCAGGTTATGCGACAAATAGCTCGGCATGTACGTCAGCAACATGTAATACGTTACGTTGGTTGAGATCACCAAACCGACACAGGTCAACAAACTTTTCCAATGCTGAGCAAGAATGGTTTTAAATGAAGTCTTAGGCGGATTTTGAATCGCATTGCGATCGTCCTGCTCCATTTTATCTACATGCTGTTGGAACGCTGGCGTTTCTTCTAATGCATGGCGTAAATAAAGACCAATCAAACCTAACGGTGCAGCAATAAAGAATGGAATACGCCATCCCCAATCAAGGAAATCTTGCTCACCAACAATGCTAGAAATAAGTACCACTACGCCGGCACCCAAAACGAAGCCCGCAATGGAACCAAAGTCTAACCAGCTCCCCATAAATCCGCGTTTTCTATCTGGAGAATATTCAGCAACAAAGATTGCTGCTCCTGAATACTCACCACCGACCGAAAAGCCTTGGGCTAATTTAGCCAACAGCAGCAAAATGGGAGCCCAGATCCCTATTGATGCATAAGACGGAATGAGACCGATACAGAACGTACTCACCGCCATGATAATAATAGTGACAGAGAGAACTTTTTGGCGGCCAAATTTATCCCCCAATGCACCGAAGAATACTCCGCCTAAGGGACGAATAAGGAATGGAACAGAGAACGTAGCCAGCGCTGCGATCATCTGAATACCTGGATCGGCTCCGGGGAAGAATACTTGACCCAGTGCATAGGCGACAAACCCGTAAACACCAAAGTCGAACCATTCCATTGCATTACCCAACGCTGCCGCGGTAATGGCTTTTTTTAACTTCTCATCATCAATAATTGTAATGTCGTTAATATGTAGCGGCTTTGCCTGCTTTCTTCTTAATCTCATTATTATTTCCTTGCAAAATTTTGTGCCACACAGTGAATGCCTTCTCACCGTGCCTCACGATGGTCCGTTCCCTACCCGTCCTACTTCAAAATTGCTTACGTATTGGCTGCGCTCGTCCACCCAGCTAGCGATTTTTAGACGCTCATAGCCTAGCGACAACTCGAATTACTCAGGGTAAAGCCCCCAATGGGACACGACCTAAATCGCTGATGGTGCGTTTTCTGGCTGTCTCAGATAGGCAATCTCCGATCTGGTCAACCACGCCCCTAACAGCCCTTTTCTCCTTATTTAATCCTTCAAATAATGCCGTTTAACTATAACAATAATTCAACAAAACAGATCAAATGTCAAAATTTGTGATCTTAATCACTGAGTATGTAAAGTTTGTATAGGCTGAAAAATAAGCCGTTATCGGGTTGATAACGCGACGAAATTAACGTGACGTTACCGCATAGAATGGGCATTGAATGGTACTGACAACGCGTTTGGCGGGGAGAAAAGCACGTGCGGAAATAAAACAGAAATGATGAGGTATCATCCATGATACCTAAAAAATATTTATCTATTGTGACTCAGTTAAGGTGCCTCAATGACTATCGCAACGCGTCTATTTTCAGAACGTCCCTGCTTAGTGCTATTGCTAGCAATCGGATGACTTTCCCCCATTCCGCGCGTTGTAAGATTCATGCGCGGGATCCCGCCCTGAGAAAGTGCATCAGCCACAGTATTGGCACGTTTTAGCGATAGCTGTTGGTTGTAGCTTTCATCACCATAATTATCGGTAAAGCCATCTAGGCGCGCATGCAGAATATTGATTTGTGCAAGCGTCTTACCCATTTTTTTTACCGTTTCCGTGCTTTCTGGCGTCAGATTAGATTTGTTATTACCAAACAATACTTTCTCTGACAGCCCAAACATCCATCCTTCATCGGTTTGATGGAAACCTTGCTCTTTTAGGACTGCAATTTGTTCTGCGGTTAATCCACCTTTATGCTGACATCCCGCTAAAAATAGTACGGCTAAAATTATTCCTACCCATTTCCACTGAGTGTGTAATCTCACGTTCATTCCTCTTCCTATTTTTTTAATATCATCGTTACGAGAAGCTCCAACCACCGCCGTTATGCTTACTGTGATACATAGCGGCATCCGCTTTCTCTAATAATTCAGCTGGCGTACTCCCAGCATTTGAAAGCGTAAAACCTATGCTGAGTGATACAAATACCCCTTCACCATTAGGCAGATATATCGTGCGTCGCATTGCCTTGACGATTTTTTCAATGACCTGCATGACATCGTCCTTATCAACCACGTGACGCAATAAAATTGAAAACTCATCACCGCCCATCCTGGCCACTAAGTCATTTTTACCTACCAGCGTTTTCAGACGTTCTGCAATCGTGGTTAGAACATGATCTCCGGCCGAATGTCCCCAAGTATCATTGACGGCTTTAAAACCATCACCATCAAGAAACATGACGCATATTTGTTCCTGCATCATGTTCATACTCTCTAGCATGCTCATAAAGTTTGAGCGATTTGGCAGCGACGTTAATGGGTCATGCAACGCTTTATAAGAAAGCTGATCGTTCTCGATCATCAAATCGGCATGTTGTAATTCCATCTCACGCAATAAGCTATTGAAGCCCCGACTCAGCTCATTGATTTCTGCAATTTGTGAAGGCCGCACCCTGATAGAAAACTCTCTCTTTTCTCGAGCCAAACGAGCCACATGGGCAATATTTTGTAGCTCATCGACAATTCCGGTATGCATCCGGCGCACTAACCAGAACGACAGCAAAGCGGTAATCACCAAACAGCTCAATAAGCCAAGCAATAAATTGCTCAAGAATTTAACCATCGTGGCACCGCCTGCGGTCAACGTAACATAGCCCACCACTTCATTCTCACTCACAACAGGTTGAACAACCATTTTTGGCAATAGCCAATTTCGAATCGGGTCATCAAGCGTCAAACGCATGCTGGTAGGCGAAGTCCAGCTTGCGAGCAACTCCTTCTTTTGATCGTAAATCCTCGCCTCATAGACTTGTTCTTTTTTAGCGATCAGCGTCAGCGCTTCCTGAGCAGCCGGTTTATCGCCAAATACCACGGCAGCCGCGCTGGTATAGCTAATCGTGGCGGCCACCAGTTGCAAGTTATGTTCAGCGTATGACTTCAGCGTGAAGACAGAAAGTACTGACAGCGGTATCCCCGCCATTAGCAGAGTAATAGCGATAATCATTAAATGAATACGCTGAAACATACTACGTAACGTTGGACGAGATTTAGGCATGTTCACGTTTGAGAAAAAGGTGAATCTCATCCGATTACCCTTTTCTCTTAGCTAAAAGCAGCACATTAGGATTCACTTGAACGTTACTACGCGCCAGAATATCCAAATTGAGATCAAATGCGACCCCCGAATTATCTATGCGCAAACAGAACGCGCTTCCTCTAATGCATTCCTTATTATCTTCTGCAATTGTTAGAATACTTTTACCTTGCATACTTTGAATGATCAGTTCTTGGTCATCTGGTTTTATATTTCCGAAGTACACCGCATCACATTGTTCCAGCAGCTTTGTGGGTGAAAAATCGACGATTTTCGCCTCTACGTGTCTGCTTGGTAACGTAATTGTACTCTCAGTCAACAAGCGCGCATAACGCGCAGGCGGGACGATACAAAGCTTTATAGGATCTGGAGAGTTCGCCCAACGGGTATAACGAAGCATTCCTATCACGACCTTTGCGACATCTTGCTCTTTGATGGTCAGAGTTTCCGGCGCATCTTGAATTTCATCTACCGCCAAACCGTTAGCGGTGTACATCATGAGAACCAACGTCAGGGTTGGCGCAAATAGCAACCGGCTAAAGCAGTGAGAAAGTTTTGCACGGATTGAAGGTAATATCATGAACCAAGGAACCCTACGCTAACGGCCTCTATTTTCATTAGGTTGCACATAATTATTACTCCGTTAACATCCGCCAGCATAATGAAAACATTAAGCACAAAAAAAGTATACAAACAAACTATAAGATTTTTCTTACTCGTTGTGTTTCCGCATAAATTTCTTCGCTATTTTTATTAAGTCCGGCATAAACCTCAATAAGATTGTTCCATTTGTCGGGATAACATGCACTGCACGGACGGATAAATATATTAAAATGTGAGCAAACTCTAATAGATGGGGTATCGGCAACTATCGGATTTTCTTTAATAAACGTCAACAGGCATCTAACTTTTAGTTAGCTCGCAAATTAACCGGCCTTGCTAGAAGCTCAATATGTAAACAAGCAGGCTGTTTTTGAGGATGTAATAACACATAGAATACGTGGGTATTGTTCACGAAATAGGCCGCCTCTTCGGCGGCCTTTCTTTCATCTCAATGTCTTTTGTTCATTTCCATGACTTCATCGAGTTTTGGATACAGCCTCTGGTCGCGAAACTTTGCAGGAGAAGTATTAAAGTGAGCTCTAAATACACGACTAAATGTTTGCTGTGAGCTAAAACCGTATTTAAGTGCAATATCAATAATAGGGAGTTCGCTTGCGCAAAGCAGCGTAGCGGCCTCATGTAAGCGACGTTTGCGAACATATTCCGCAATAGAAAGTCCCTTTTTTTGCTTGAACTCACGCTGCAAATACCACTTCGAATATCCACTTTTCGCTGCTATTGCATCAACTTTAATGGCCTCACTCAGCTGAAGCTGTCCTTCTAGCCACTGGATGAGATCGCTGACAATTACCTCTGACATTTTTAACCTCTTCTTTGAATATCAGCTACCTAGCTGATACCCATTATTTCTTTAGCCAAATTCATGGTCTGTTCCGCTTTAGCAACCTTTACCGGCACGCCATACATGCGCTCGAGCCCCGAAACGAGATGATCCGCCGTTTCTCCTGATGCACTTAAAACAATCCCTCGGCACCGCTGAGAGAAATCATTACGATGAATTCTCAACCACTTGGCAATAATCGTTCGTGCATCACGAGCACTCTCCCCATCAGCAGCAGAAGACTCATTTGGTTGAGCTGACACATTGACCTCAGGGTATATCAGTACAAACGGGCGATTTTGCGCAAGCAAACGTTCGGTCTGAGCGACCCAATCGTTGCCTGAAAAACACATAAATTCTGCGCTGACGTTAACCCATGGCCAATCGCTCAGATCATACAGCTGTCTATTTTTATTGCTCATGTCTTTTACCTTTATATGAGTTGGTACCGATATGCTTAGGTAAGACATGCTCACATTGCTTTAAAGATATTCTGATTTTCCGGTTGGAAAACATCCCCTTCAAGTATGCGCATATTGTAAAGGTCTGCGCTTTTTATCTGGTGCATTTCGTGCTGACCAATCATGCGATTTCACATCCGAAGCACAAATTAACGCTAAAAATAGAGTCACCTATAGAATAAAACACCAAGAGGGCAATGAACAGATATGGTATGATGGAGACTACTATAAGAGGTGGTATGTATGGCCTTAATGACTAAGGTTCTCGATATATTTAAAAGTAAGCAGGCGTTTGTTATCTGTCAGGAATGTCATCATAAAGGCCGTTTTGATGAGTTCAAGATTGAAGATAGCATAATGATGCATTGCCCACATTGTCACTACAGTTTTAATCGAAAACGTCACAAACTCTCTTCGATTTAATAACCCGCTTTACGTTTTTTCAATTTGATCGTGTGTCTCCCCCTTTGGGGGTGTTACCGAGTGAAACTACGCATCTAATGCGTTAATAATGCAATAAAACTTATCTGCTGTTGAAGTGAGATTGAACTTACCTTGTTAGAATGCCCTAAGGAATTTTTTACAATCCTTATGCGGGGTTATTGTGCGTTTCTTACTCAACACCATGACAGGACTCGTAATATTGCTTTTAGCTATATGGACTGCATTAATCTTTGATTTCAACGATATCAATAAACTTCCCGCCCATTTATTCCATCATTTAGAATCGTTTTTCAGCCGTTGATTCTTGCCTTATACTCACCAAGCGATGGTTCAACGGGTATGTCCCACAGCGTTTAATATCACTGTTTATAAGGATTTATGATGTCCCCCGTTTTCATCACCTACGGAGCTTTGGCGTTTGCTATTATCTGCGAAGTTATTGCAACGTCCATTCTTCCTCATACTAAAGAGTTCACGCGACCGGGGCTCACGCTTGTGATGGCTCTGCTCTATGCCACAGCTTTTTATATGCTTTCGATTGCAACACGTACGATGCCTATCGGAATTGCCTATGCTATCTGGAGTTGTCTGGGGATCGTATTGATTGCGGGTGCTAACTATGTGCTATTCAAACAGACTCTTGATTTCCCTGCCATGCTTGGGCTCGTGTTTATTATCGCTGGCGTGTTAATCATTAATTTATTCTCTCGCTCTGTTTCACATTAAAACTCAAGCAACTGGTGAACAGAATCATATCAAACATAAGTCGCCTTTCTCTAAAGGCGCACTAAAATCCATTTTTGCATTGTCTAAAACCCACGCATTCTCTTGTTTTTTTGGTCTCATGCGATTAATGTATTTTTCACATAAAAATACATTTTTTATCTATCATATTTTATTCAATGATACTTATATTAATAGTATTAATATACTATCTAATGAGATGAATAGTCGTGAGACGGGCCAGTTCCGAGCGTCAAGAACATCCCCATTCATACTGAATCAATCAATCGAACTGGTGCGGACAACAAATGAAGAATATGAATGACAAGCAGATCCTCAAACGTGTCAGAGGCGTCGACCTTAACTTATTTACTGTTTTTGAAGCTATTTTTAACTGCAAAAGTGTTAGCTTAGCAGCAAAGATGCTAAACATATCTCCCTCTGCTGTTAGCCAGTCATTGCAAAAAATACGTAATCATTATGATGACATCCTATTCATTCGTCAGGGAAATATTCTACAACCTACGATAGTTTGTTTAAATTTACACGACCAATTAGCTGAAATTATGCGTTTGGTTGATGTATCTTTGAATACAATCAATGATCCCACTAAGAAAAAAAAGTTTATTATCTACGCGTCGCATTACGTCGCATCTCACTACCTGCCTAAACTCATTCATGCACTTGAGCGTCAAGCTCCCAATATCGAAATTATGCACTACACCTTGACGGAAGAGATGAAAGTGGACGAATTGCTAATCAATCGTCAGGCTGACCTGATCTTTGATATTCATCCAACCACTAGCCATTCCGTTATTTCTATCCCCTTTTCATCTGAGCCGCTCTCTTTAGTGTGCAGCGCTAATCACCCACGGTTGAAAGGCAAAGTGGATTTCAGTGAACTCAGTGCAGAACGGTTTTGTGGCTTGCACTCGGCAATCCCTTATATCATGCGCCGTCAGGTTGAGTTTTCAAAAATACTTGAAGGCCGAAACTTTATCTTCTCCAGCGATTCCGTTATGGCACTTCTCAGTATTATTGAAAACACGGAGTCAATCGGTATTATGCCTTCTAGCCTATTAGCTGAAAGTAGCGGAGCCAAAATCCAAGCTATCGACGCCGGCCTACACCTTGAGCCCGTTACGTTCTACTTCTTATACAACAAGCACTCCGCACACTCGCCAGGGTTTAGCCAGTTTTTAACTCTCGTTAATCAACTCAGTACAGCTTCCAGTAAATGACTGACATCACTGACTTCGCGTCGAGATTTGTCAGCCATAAATCTGAAACTTTATGCCAGACGAAATACCGAAATGGCCTGTTTTAAGGCATCAGCCTGATGTCCTTGCTGCTGGGCGACTCTCACGGTCTCTGCCACATGGTTAACATTTTCCTGCACGCTGGCATCGATACTTGCAATACTGGTATGCATTTGAGAAATACTGGCTCGCTGCTGAACACTCATGGCCGATAACTCATCTACCAACTGCGCCAAGCGGCCAATAGCCCCCATCACTTCCTGCATCGTTTCCCCTGCCACCGCCACTTGGCTCGACCCTTTCTGAGTACAGTCCACCGATACAGCAATCAATTGCCGTATCTCTTTGGCTGCATTTTCACAGCTCAGCGCTAGCATTCTGACTTCCGTCGCCACGACGGAGAATCCTTTACCATGCTCGCCTGCACGAGCCGCCTCTACCGAGGCATTTAGCGAAAGAATATTGGTTTGAAAGGCAATGCCATCGATGATCTCCAGAATATTGCCAATGCGCAGAGACTCATCTCTGATCTGTGCCATCGTGTGGATAGCCGAGGTGATACTCTCGCCGCCGCGAACAGCCACCATTGTGGCTTTCGCTGAGAGTTCCTGTGCCAACAACGCTTTTTCACTGGTGTGTGCAGCAACAGACGTTAGCTGTTCCATTGCGCTCGCCACCACGGCAAGAGCCGATGCTTGCTCTTCCGTACGCTGTGACAACGCGGAGTTTTGTTTCATCAGGCTTTCTGAACCACCCTGCACCATTGAAATTCCACGACTCACCTGCCCCAGGGTATGACGCATGGTGTTCAACGTTGTACTAAACGTTCGCGCAAAAGGTGAATGGTTTACAGGTTCCTCACTATCGAGCGTTAAACAGCCTGACTCGCGATTAATATGCGCGGCTAACTGAGCGACTTCACTCGCAGAGCGCGCATCACGCGCCATATTCACCGCAATAAAAATCAGCATTGCGGTTTGCGCCACCACAAATAAAGCGTGAAAAATCACCATGTGTAGCCCTGGATGCATAAAGCATACAATGCCGTAGAGGTCATTTTCCTGTAGGTAGTTAAACAATAGATGGTGAACCGCCGCCGTCGCTGCGCCCATCAGTAAAGGGCGATAATCGCGGTATGCCAACAGCGCGGAAAGTAGCACAAACACCGAGAAGTGGAATTCTGTCTCCCCTTCGCCTAGTTGGATCAGTAAGGCGGCAAAAGCGAGCAGGATGAAGGCAAAAAATAAGCGAGTGATCAATTTGCCGGGAAAAAGAAATTTTATTAACGATGAGCTAAAGGCCAACGTGCCGCCCACGATGAGGGCAGTAGTCAAATGGTCGTAATACCAGCCCACACCCGCCGAGATGACAAATAGGCCCCACACCAAAAAAAACATCAGCAAATCGGCCTGCCTGTAAATCTGTTCGAGTGAAACCATCTCTGAGGGCTCACTTCTGCTATGCAAAATCGTCACTGTCGCCATTATTTCATCCACACTGTCTGTGAGTAGAATTGCTGATTCTGGAAGCTACTTTCTAATCAAGAGTAGATGCTTTTAACGGCAGCGGAGAAAAAAATTATTGTCTGTTTTCCCTGTAGAATGAGTCGCTAAGGCTATTTGCGCGTTGAGAAATAAACGGCCAATACTCCTATCTTATGTGTGCCTTTGCCTTTACGTCTTTGCCCACTAGGCGAACGGCTAAAATTTCTTTCACTGACTATCGCTAACGTAAACTAACGGGCGGCGCTATCCTTCTCATTACATCCAAAGAGGGAATTATTTCCATGAAACTATTCACAGCACAGTTGCAAGACGTACAAAAAATCCTTCCGCTTTACCTTGGTTACAGAGCATTTTATCAGGTCGATGAATCCGCCGAAAAAGCTGAAAAATTTCTCACGGAGAGAATGAGAAATCATGAGTCAATCATCTATTTTGTGGAAAAAGACGGTGTCCCCGTGGGATTCGCTCAGCTATATCCGCTGTTCTGCTCGTTGGAGATGAAACGCATTTGGCTGTTGTACGATCTGTTTGTCGCGCCAGAAGCCAGAAAAGAAGGTGTGGCTCAGATGCTGTTAGCACGAGCAGACCAGCTTGCAACCGAAACCGACTCTGCTTTTATCATGCTGAGTACCGCAACGGACAATGTGCGAGCTCAGGCGCTATACGAAAAAGAGGGGTACGTAAGGGATACACAGTTCTTTGTTTATAACAAAATGATGAGCTGATCGGCGGTGATGTCACTCGCCTGAAATGTTAAAGGCCACCTGATGGTGGCCTTCTAAGCAAATTCTCTATTTATCACGCGTTAGTTTCTCATCCTCGTCCGGTACTTCTATATGGTTGAAGCCAAACGCAATCGCTGCGAGCAGCCCCACTAAATATCCCACTAACCGACTACGAAAAATCTCTTTGAGTAGCCTCATCGCATCTCCGACTGTAAAACGGATCAAGATCATATCGCGTTTTTTTCGGTAAAAATGCTGGGGAACCTGCAAATATTAAGTTAATTCACTTTGTGAATAGTTTTTACGTCTACCCGTCTCCAATATCGAGATGAGGATACCGAGACATTTTCTGGCTTAATTCAGACGAGTAATCCTCTGGCGTAGAAAATCCACTAACCGCTGACAATCAGGAGAAAAAGGCTTGGATAATGTGCTTACAACACCAACATCCATATAGGTAACACAGTCATCGATTGTTCGACGCATAACCCGCAGCCCCTCCAGTGACCAAGGTCGATAAACGAGATCGGACAAAATCGTGACGCCTTTACCCTGAGCAACCAGACTGCGAATCGCCTCAAACGAATTGGTTCTAAATTGAATATCGGGCACACAGCCACGCGCCTGCCAATAGTCCTGAATCACTTCCGGATATTCATCTGTTATCAGCAGCAGAAATGGGCTTTTCTCAACATCGCTTAGATTAACAACGGATTGGCTCTGTAATGGATGTCCAATCGGCGTCCATAGTTTTCTGGGGGAACGGATAAAAGTTTCAATCTTCAGATCGTCATCATGCTTAATATTCGACGTCAACAACAGGCAAAAATCGAGGTAATTCTCCCGTAGCGCATTGACCAACACGGGTGATGTCGCCTCTTCAAAAATAATTTCCATCAACGGGAAACGGTTTTGGATATCGCTCAGAATCGTCGGTATCAGATATGCGGAGAGCGTTTCAGCCAGACCAATACGCACGGTGCCTGAAGCCAGCTCAGGCTGATTATGTAACTCCTCCAGCGCAGCGTGGCTGTCGGCAATAATTTTACGCGCATGACTAAGAAAACGTTCGCCAGCCGACGTTAAACTCACACCCTTTGGATGTCGTATAAATAACTGGCTATTGAGCGCATCTTCCAGATTACGCATCGACACCGTCATTGAGGACTGAGAGATATGACATCGGCTGGCCGCTTTGGATATCTGCAACATCTCAGCCAACGCAATGTAAAACTCAAGTTGCCTCAACGTAAAGTTCATAGTTTTAATCTATACCGATGGATGAAAACTTTATATTAGCATCCCATATGACATGAGCAGTAACCTTGTTTCAGTAATAAGTTAATCTCGTTATTGGAGCATTTATGCCTTATTTTTTACTCAGCCTAGCGGCCTGTTTTTGGGGCGGAAACTATGTCGTTGGACATCTATTAGTCGCCCATGCAGACCCCATCGTTCTATCTGCGGCACGCTGGATTTTTACCGCTTTATTATTGCTTGCGCTCTATTTTCGTCAGGTAAAAGCGCAGTGGCCAGCGATGAAAAAATCATTTGGCACCATTGCATTCCTTGCTCTTTGCGGGCAAGTGTTATTTCCTTTAACTCTCTATATCGGCCTGCAATATACTTCATCACTTAATGCCGCCATCTATTTATCTACCACACCTGCGATGGTATTACTGATAAATCGCTTTATTTTCAGAGAGCATATATCTGGCCGAAATATTGCCGGCGTAGCCTTAAGTTCGCTAGGCGTTATCTGGTTAATCTTACAGGGAGATATTGCTCACGCGGATATATTGAAAAAGCTCAACCGGGGAGATTTGTGGACCATGGGCTCTGCCATCAGTTGGGCTATTTATTGCGCATTCTTACGCATAAAACCTGTCGAGGTGAGAGGCAATGCTTTTGTAACCGTCAGCGCGGTATTAGGTGCTCTCGTTTTGATCCCTGTATTACTCGTCAGCATAGCGGAAAACGGTCTTCCCGATATGAGTGCTTATACTCAGCCAACGTTTTTAAGTGGGCTGATCTATCTGATCATCTTTCCTTCTTGGCTATCCTATTTGCTGTGGAATAAAGGCATTACCACTATCGGTGCAACGCGTGGGGAGATATTCTCACATCTGATACCGCTAAGCGGCGGCGTGTTTAGCCTGCTATTCCTGCATTCACCTCTACATGCCTATCATGGAGTGAGTGCCCTTTTCATCATTGGCGGGATCGCGCTATGTTCGCAGGCAAAGCATCCTTTGCCGAAGTTAGACAATCACGCTAGCACCACTGAACAATCTTGAGATCCGCACAAAGCCCTGTTCTGCGTCTTTTGCCTACGCAGAACAGAAACGATGTTCAACACACGAACATCCGTTAAAAACTCTCGACGGAGATCTTGTCATAGGTAATGAGACTTAACGATTTCACGCCAGACTGATGACCCTATTGCTCACCTTGATAACGCATTTTAATCTCTGACAGCGGATGGCTCATATTGTCATTATGGGCACCTTCAATTTTCGCGATAATGACTTGGTATCCCGCGATCCACTTACCGCTGAGCTCTTTAGCCTTCAGGTGCTCAACGTTTTTCATCAATGACTCCATTGCACTTCGGCTACTCCAGTAGTAATTATTGATCACTCGGCCATTTTGAGGATCGGTATAGGACTCCATGCCAATAAACCCCGGTGTAGCCTTCGTGAACGCCTCAATTTTTGCGTCCAGAGCATAAAACTCGTCGTCGTACTCTTTTTTATCAAAGATAAAACTCGTCAAAAACGTAGACATGTTGTCCCCTTCATATGAAGATTTAATTATTGCTACCAAGCCCAAAGCTAACTTGATGTTGTTCAATAGTGGCATCGAGCATCATACTTTTTAATCCATTAATCAACTTACCACCAGCCTCATATAATCTCGCTAACGGCATCGTTATCTAGGAGAACTCAGCATAAGAGGCAGTTGGCACCTTAAGTCGAAAAACACGGGTTACTTTTAGCGGTCATCATGAGCTAAACAATAATAGTTGTCATTACTCAAAGGGATCATGACGCAGTGTTAACTATTTAGACAAAAGTGATATTTAATTGGCTATATCGGATGCACCTAAGTTTACCTTAATGTTTAGTATATAAGATTATCCCATCCCGAGTCTGGCTAGAGTGGAAATCAAATGTCTAGATCAACGTTAATAGGTAGCTTTTGGCATTTCTTAGGTCTACATCAGAAGTTTTTTTTACGATGTTTGCACATAGCCATTGCAATTCTCGTTATCATTCAAATAATCAATAGCAATGGCATGGGGTTTACACCAACGCAGCAAGTTCGCACTGATCTATTGACTGAATTTTTCACGTGGATGCATATTGCTATCGGAATTACTTTACTATGTTTATGCGTCGCTCTGGTCGTCTATTGCTTAGCAACCCGAGGTTTTCGTTATTTCTATCCCTATCTGTGGGGCGATTTCATCCAAATTAGACGCGATCTAAAAACGATAACCCGTTTCAAACTGCCTGAAAGTGAACCTAGAGGTCTGGCTACCTGCGTACAGGGCTTAGGTCTAGGAGCCTTATCACTCGTCGTTATCTCAGGCTTTGCATGGTTTGTTTTATGGCGACTCAATTCAGCGTGGGCCGTAGATATGAAACATATCCATAAATCCCTTACAGGACTTATTGAGTTCTATATCGTCGCACATGGCTCAATGGGAATATTACACTTCATTATGTGGCGCTTTGGTAAGCAATAATTCGCTTCCACTAAGCCAACGTAGAGTGCTTACTACCCTATTTTATCACTATCAGGGGATTAACTAATGAGCCATAACAATAGGGAGATCGCTAAATCTCGTGGTATAGGCTGGCGAAAGCATACCTCGCTTCATCTGCCAGCCTTTTTGAATGCCTTGTCCGGCAAACCACACCCTTCCGCGACCTTTATTATTTATCTCGTCGAGAACTTTCATCAGCGCTTCACTATTTGGCTTGGGCCCCAACTCATCAAACAAGTTGAGTTGTAAGACGCCTTGATCATAAAAATCACCAAGTACGACCCCCGCTTTTTGATAGCGCTTACTAGGCTGCCAAATTTTCTCCAAACAGGTGAGCGCCTGCTTGACGATATCCCGCGTGTCATTGGTGGGCGTTTCGAGCTGGGCCGATGCTGAATTTCCGTAATAAGGATGCCGTTCAGCAAATGGTGAGGTTTTAATGAAGGCGCTCACATGCTTGCAAAATTGACTTTCTCCTCTGAGCTTTTCAGCGGCACGTTCTGCATAGCTACAGATGGCCTCTTTCATATCCTGATACTCTGTAATGTGATGACCAAAGCTGCGGCTGCATAGAATTTGTTGCTTCGCGGGAATCATCTCCTCAATACCTAAACATGATTCACCTCGTAGTTCACGCACCGTTCGCTCAAGAACTACGCTGTAATTACGTCGTACATAGGCTAAATCCATATCAGCCAATTTTAATGCCGTATCAACCCCTATTGTTCGCAGCGATTTAGATAACCGCCTGCCAACGCCCCAAACCGCCTCCACTGGCATAAGAGCCATCAACTTTCGCTGCCGCAGTTCGTGGGTCAAAACAACGACGCCACCGGTCTTCCCCCACTGTTTCGCCGCATGGTTAGCCAATTTCGCCAGCGTTTTGGTTGGGGCAATCCCTACCCCCACGGTGAGATGGGTTCCCCACCAAATTTGCTCTCGAATCTCACGCCCATAGCCTTCAAGGTCTCGGCAATGATTCACACCTCGCAGATCCAGAAATGCCTCATCGATCGAATACAATTCCACGTGCGGAGCCATCTCTTCAAGCAAGGACATAACCCGTCGGCTCATGTCACCATACAAAGCATAGTTGCTACTAAACACATGTACGCCGTGTTGCTCACATAGCTGGCGCAGTTTGAAGTATGGCGTCCCCATATTGATGCCGAGTTTTTTGGCCTCAACGGAACGAGCGATCACACAGCCATCATTATTCGATAGCACAACGATAGGCCGGCCACGTAAATCGGGACGAAACGCCGTCTCACAGCTGGCATAAAAACTATTGACGTCAACAAGAGCAAACACTACCGCGCCTCGTTAATTACAAATTTAACCACACCAAACGTTTCGAGATCCTCCCCTTCACGAAGCTCAATCGGTGGGTAAGCGGGATTTTCAGCCAAAAGCATCGTTCTAGGGTGCGTGACATAGCGTTTTACGGTGAACTCACCGCCAAGGCACGCAATGATAATGTCGTTGTGCTTAGGCCTGATACTCGAATCCACCAGCAATAGCGAGCCGTCAAAAATACCGATCCCTACCATCGAGTCTCCAGCAACACGAACAAAATAGGTCGCGGCAGGATGAGCAATCAGCAGCTCATTTAAATCAATAGGCTTATCGATGTAATCCGCGGCAGGGCTTGGAAAACCGGCGGGTACACGATCGTCGTAGAGAGGCAGTGTGACTACCTGCTGGGAAACGGCGGCTGGATAAAATTTCATAACGTCAAACCAAATAACTGTATATGTATACAGCATAATGCATGATTTCAGTTATGAAAAGAGGTCGCTAGTGAGATAACCAGCGACGGAAAAGGAAAGTTCTGATTAGAAAGGAGTTAAATATTTTGTGGGGAGGTTTGTCTTGATGACATACATCTATCATAGCCAGTGAGCTATGATTTCATGCTGCTCATTCATTTCAGACCTTCAACAATTTCACCGTGGCGTCCACGTCTATCTCATCTTCTGAAAAGATCAGCGTCTCTCCTTGGAAGGTCGTGATCGCCAGTTTTTTCAACGTACGCATTTCATCCGGTTTAGCAGCTGATTTCGGCTTGATATTATTCATCAATATCCCCACCGACAGCACCGTGTTTTCTTTATCAATACGGCTATCCGCTGGCACTTCTTCGCTATAAACCAGATAGGATTTGATTGAGGTGAGTTTCAGGCGCTCGCCTGCGATATAGATATATTTGCTTTCCGGTATCACTTTTACCGCATAAGCCGACAAGCCTTTGTTATTCGTGGTGGGCTCAAAAGTCACCGCCGCATCTTTTTTAATCAGATCAGGATTGGCGACCTTAATCACATGAAAATAGCGGTTATCACCGTTTTCATCTTTGATAAATCCAAAACCTTTATCTTTAAACCACGTTGTGATCGTTCCATTCATCGCCATTACCGCCTACTTAATTGTTTATCTACTCAGTTTTTGCAGCGCGCAGTGTAAAGCACAATGGCCGCGCAGACTATGTCTTTGGTTTACGAGACTGAAAATCGCAGGGAGGCTCCCGCATTTGAGATGAGATCCTGACGTCTCTGGCCTATGCGGCTCGCTATCCAGAATGAACCTGCGTTTGCCTTGAGTTAGCTAGGCAAAAATGTAATGAAAAGCCCAGAAGGACTTTTCATATATGAGCGCCAGTAAAACGTTAATTACCACATCAAATCATCGGGCACTTTAAAATCAGCATACGGATCGTCTTCATCCTGCTCTTCCTGACTCAGTGCGCTATTTAATACGATACTGCTCGCATCTCGCTGCGCAATTTTATCGGCGACGCTAGCGGGGATGATTGCATACTGGCTCTCCCCGCTGCTATCAATAACCAAACGGGCAATGGCGAGGCGACCGCTAATCAGCTGGGCTTGTGTAACCTTATCCACCTCTATTTTTTTAATGACGTTATTGTCTGTAAAATTAAAGCCAATATCGCCTTTTGAAATGTCGATTTTGTTCATTTCAATGAGCTGCTTCACCTGAGCTTTATATTCTTTAGACAAAGCGGCCTGCTTTTGTTGCTCGCTGAGCTGTTTATCTCGCTCAAGCTGTGCTTTCTTATTCTCTTCCACCGCTTCTCTGGCTTCACGCGCCTGCACCCGTGATTTTTTAGCCGTTTTTTGGACTTTGGCCATTTTTTTACTGGTCACTAATCCCGCTTTTAGCATCTGCTCTTGTAAGGTGAGTTTTGTCATTTTGCTGTCTAAATCCGTCGAATAATTTACGGGATTATACCTGTATTCCTTGAGGCTATGCCAGATTGTAGCGGTGTTTATCGATGCTGGGTGCGGTTGCACAGGGGTAAAGCCTGTAATCACGCGCCGTATTTGGCCGTGTGATTTACAGCGCCATTTTCAGGGCTGATATTAGGAAACTGACAGGTTCATCCGGCGGAACATCCTGACGCAAGATGATGTGTAAAGGCGTGACGCGGTGAGTGCCGTGGCTGAGGGGCAATGGTTTCAGTATGCCTGCCGCCAATTGTTGGTGAATATAGGCCTGCGGCAGCCAGCCATATCCAAGACCGGCCACGACAGCGCCTGCCGCCGCATCCAGAGTGGAGAAATCCCAGTTGTGGCTATCCCCTGAGGCCGTTTTCCCGCCATCTGCTATTTGTATCCGTGGCCAATTGCTGAGTAGTGCTTCGGTCAACGTGCCGGATATCGCCAGCAGCGGATGATCGCGATGTGCCACGGCAATAAAATCCACGTTCATTAGCCACTCTCCCCGGCCGGTAATATTTTGCCGGTCGGTCACGATCATCACATCAGCATCGTCCGCTGCGGACATGGTGGGGAACATGCTCTCTGTGACTTCCGTTAGCCTCACCCGAATATGCGGCCAGCGTTGTTGGAATTGTTGCAGGGCAGAGAACAGGCGCTCTCGAGGATAGATAACGTCCACCACCAAATTAAGCTGCGATCGCATCCCCTCCTGCAGAGTCGCTGCCTGAGCCTCCACATAACTAAATGTTTTCAGGAGTGGGCGTACTTGGCGCAGCAGCGTGGCCCCGGTTGGGGTTAAGACAGTACGGCGCCCCTCTGGAACCAGCAGCGTCACTCCCAGTTGCGTCTGGAGCTGCGCGAGATTATAGCTAATAGAAGACTGGCTGCGGTGTAGCGTATCGGCGGCGCGGGCAAAGCTGCCGGTAGTGAACACACAGTCCAAGATTGCCCATTGTTCCAGCGTTGTTTTATTCATAATGATTCAATTATTAGATTAATATCATCATAAAATAGCGCTATTCATCAAAATATTAAAGCATTAGACTTGTTTTATCGAACAGAGGAGACCTGAAATGAGCAACTTTGATAAATATGATTTAAGCGGTTTTGTCGGTAAACATCTGGTGTACACCTACGATAACGGCTGGAACTACGAAATTTATGTCAAAAATGAACAAACCCTGGACTACCGTATTCACAGCGGTCTGGTGGGGAATCGTTGGGTCAAAGATCAGCGCGCTTATATTGTCCGCGTGGGTAAAGATATTTACAAAATCTCCTGGACGGAGCCAACTGGGACGGATGTGAGCTTAATTGTCAATCTGGGGGATAAACTCTTCCATGGCACTATTTTCTTCCCTCGTTGGGTGATGAATAACCCCGAAAAAACGGTTTGTTTCCAGAATGACCATATTCCACTGATGAATCAGTACCGCGATACCGGTCCGGCTTATCCGACGGAGGTTATTGATGAATTTGCCACCATCACCTTTATTCGTGACTGCGGTGCGAATAATGACGATGTGATTGCCTGCGCGGCGAGTGAATTGCCGGAAAATTTTCCAGATAATCTGCGTTAAATAAGAACCCGTTAAATTTAAAAGAAACCGGTCACGACGACGGTTTCTTTTTTTGCTACTAAACCTAGACGTTGCCGTTCAACCGCAGGCTTGACCACCGTTATCCCTACCAACGGTGCGGGGAATGGCAACTGAGCCATCGCGGAACTACCGCTGGGCATTGAATTCCGTAGGTACGGATTAAAATCATCCGGACTCAGAGACACAAATTGATCTGTGAGCAGTATTGCCTCAATGTCCGCTTCTAGCTCGAAGCGGATCGATCTCTCCTAGCATAATGACTGCTAAGAGAGATCAAGGTCGACAAGTGGTTATGAATAGAACCCCGCCCTATTCAGAAATCAAAACCAGGAGAATATTTCACAGGAGACATTGCGCCTTTTTTTCTCAAATCATCCGGAATTTTTTTACCTAGGTAAAGCTGTAATATATCAGGGGATGCTACTCTTCCACGGAACCCAAAGCGGGATTTTTGAGTAGATTCAAACTCATCGTCGGCATCCCATGAAGGCATCTCAGGGAAATTCTCACGGGTAGATTTGAGCCACTCATCAGCCACATACACCCCCCTCACTATTCCTCTCACTGTAGCCAGTATAACTTCAGCCTTACGGGCACGCTCAACACTGACACGCCAACTAAAACGTACGGCATCATAGAGGTCTACATCCTTTGAACTTCTGTTCACGGATATCATCAGGGCTTTATGTTGGAACACGACGGTTTCAGGCTGGTATGTTGCGATTAACTCTTTGATGTGTGCAGCACCATATTCATTGCTGCCAGCACCGTTCATAATGTTAGTTAAACCGGGGTAGGCGTCTATAAGTGCGGCTTCAACCTCGTAAGCGGTCTTTTCATCAGCCATACCGTGTCGGTGTATTACATGGATGACCTCAAGACCAGCCAATCTTATCTCTCGGAGTTGCTTGAGTTTGTTGCTAAGTAATTCATCATCATCAGCCGCGGCGACCTCACCACGCATATGAGCAAATACACGATTTCCTTTCCCTTTCCCCACGTAGAAGGTACTTCCATCCCTTGGATCAATTAGTCGGTATACATACCAGCCAAGATGCTCCATTACTCCCGGTGGAAACTCATTGATATCCATGTCATAACTCCTGTCACTTGATTCTTGAGGCATAAGCAAAACATAGTAATACTGATTAATAATTAATAGTACCTATCAATCTCCTCTATGATTGATCGAGCGAAGAAAAAACAATATCCACTTTTGGCACAGGGCTGCTGTTACAGCCCTGATAACCCTAGACTTCAATCGATTCAGAGATCTCTAACGCATCATCGACGTCAATGCCCAGATACCCTCTTAGAGCTGAGGGTCTGCAATGAGCGAGGTACAGTCATTCAATCCTGAGAACTACACTATGCACTTACTGATTACGAATATTATGCCAGAATCATGTGATTTGATTATTGCCGCTTTGCTTTCGCGCCAGTCAGTGCTCAACATTCGCTAATGAATACTCAGGACATGCAGAAAAACAGCTATACCATCGTCTTCCTAAGACAGCCAGATATAAGTCCCGAGGCGCAAGAATGTTTCGTGAAAGTTCGGTGAATAGACGCTCAGCAATCCTTGTTCGTTAGCCGCAAGATATTGCCAGTCACCCTCATCCATCATGAGTTCTTTGAAATCAACACCATCATGGCTTAGATAAATCATCTGCCGATTATAGCTGGACGGGAACAGGCTGATTTCTGATAGGTGGAAGCAGTCGGCGATGTGCACCTCGCTGTCATGTCGTTTCCATTCATAGCCTTTATCGGAAGTCAGCAGATAACGGGAATAAAAGCACATTAGCGAACCATTCATCCGGGTTACCACAATATCGTTATAGAATTCCTTCTCACCATTCCAGGTACAAGTTCGCCAGCTTTTGCCGGGTACATGATATTCCATAGTAGGTTCTGAGTCGGGGCGTTTCTTCACCGATAAATAAAGCCTGTCGTATTTGCAAAATGCCAGTAAGCAATTGATACCTGGAAGAGAAAAAAGACGTTCTATTTCAACACCTTCGCTGAAACTCGGTGTTCCATCATAACGATGCCATTTCGCATCAAGACTGTTAGTACAAAAAATAACTGGTTTATCGTATGTCGATGTTTTCGTCGAATCGAAGAAAAAACCCTCCTCTTTATATTGATATTCTTTACGCTCCTTAAACCGCCACAACCAAAGATTATTAAAATAAACAAGATCTTCAGTCATTCTAAAATCCCAGATATTTGGCACATCCGGAAACTGGCTTTGCTGCCAGGTCAAAGCGTCACTGGAATAATAGAATCCGGCATCGGAATCGGAGAAAAGCACCCAAATACCGTCCACAATGATGATTTTATTTATATAACGTATTTTCTCTCCTGGATCGGGGTTAACAGCCTGCCAGTTCATTCGGTCTTCACTACGATAAAAATTTTCATCATTATCAACGAGCAACCAAACCTGACCATCCGTTTTAATATGACGAATGTTCTCCGGATCGCAGGGAGGATTTTCGCTATCCTGCCACTCGATCCGAAAACGTTGTTCTTTGCCACCTTTCATCACCGTAACAGATTGCTTATCGAGTTTTTCCAGTTCTTTCTGCCGTAGCCACTCGATATGTTTCTGTTCTTTGATGCGAATGACTGAGCGGCCAAACTCGCCACCGGCAAACAACTCAAGCTGTTCGACAGCATCAGAACATGCACTTGAAAAGCCCGTCAGCGCATCATCAATTTGCGCCTGATAATTACTGATTTGGTCATACCAGTCTTCATTTTCTGCAGAGTTATCTAGTTCATACTCGGAATAACTGATCTGATTATCGTATTCAAAAGTTGGCAAACCCCAGCGGGAAATTATGCCGTTGGCCTTAATCAAGGCTGAGGAGTTTGACGAGAGAAATTCACGGGCCTTTTTACGTAAACCATTCAGGTCAGAGAGACAGGATTTTCTCCCTAGAGCAAAGGCAGAACCACCGACGGCAGAGCCCATTTTGCTTAGGAAGCTATCATCATCAAACGCACCTAAGAAGAAGCTGTAATCGCTGAATTTCATCGTCACTTTCAGCATGTCAAAATTAAGCATAGTACACGCAAGACTGGCGGTATTAAGCTGCTTGATCTCCTCCGAGAATTGATTTTTAAACCGCAACTCGCGATAGCGGAAAATATTAATCCATCCCTGCGTCAGTGAAGTCAGTTTCGCTGCGCTGGTGAGCAGTTTCGTTTCGTCATTTTCCTGAAGCAGCACCTGCATGTGAGGAAAAACTTCTTTAAACTGCGCAGGCTTCAGCGTACTGAGTACGCGCATAACCTGTGGATTTTCGATTTTCTTGCCGCAAAGCATCAGCAAGAAAAATACGTCAAAAAGCCAGGTGTAGCGCGCATTATCATCGCCTAGCAGTTCCAACATCGCCTGCTGATACTCCTGATATTTATAAGGACTATCGGCCAGACTGGTGATATTGCCCACTACGGCAGAACAACCTGCATATTCCTCCAGAAGAGCCAGAAACTCATGCCCCTGCTTAGTCAGCGCGGCAGAATTTTCAATACTCAGTGCGAGTAAAAGCAGATACAGAGATTTTTTCTCTTCGCTGTCTGTGGTGTCCAGAAAGCTGTGCTGATGAATATCCGGCAAAGCTGAAACCAGCGTCAACGTCTCTGCTGATTCATCCTGCTTATCCTCAAGTGCAGTGGCATTTAATCCATTAATATCCCGATAGATATCAATAGTCACCAGACTACCGCCAATCACTTCGCTAATAAGATCGCGGATGCTATAGATGGTTGATAATCCTGAAAACGATTCACCAAACAGTCTGGATATCAGCTTTTCACGTGCTTCATCGCTGTTACACAACGCGTCATCATCAATCAGGGAGACGATCTTTTCATATTGTTCAGAAAGAAAATAGAGAGCGTTAAAGCCGATGCCAGAGATATTGGTTTGAATAAAGTGTGAGTCAATTTCATGGTCATCCACTAAAAGTTCGATGAGTGAACGGTAGCGATCGATACCGATAATATCTATCTGGTCGATAAGCTCAAGAATGAAATCAAGCAGGCGCACCTCTTCATCGCAGTTAACACCTAATTTCTCGAGCGTCACGATCAGATAATTGATATCTGCCGTCACCAGCTCAGCATCCTGATGTCTGCGCATAAAATCATAGCTCAGGCTTAACACCAGAATGTTATCTGGGTAGGATTTATAGCGACGCTTATTCGCTTCGATATCTAACGACCAGTTATTAAATCGGGTGTTGTTTTCCACACGAACGAGTCGGCGGTTGATTTTATCAATTGCCTGCTCGAGGAAATCTCGCGTTTCAATAATATATTCATTCATGGTTCCCAGATTATTGCGAATGATGGCAATGCTCTGGGAATTGATCAGGTTTTGCTGCTGGAGTTGCATCAGATAATGCCAGGCGAACCTTTGCATCTGCAAAGTATCTGATTGATTAAGCAACTGATTCTCATTATTTTTTCCGCTAATAGCCCCCCAGAACCGTTTGAAAAAACCACTGTTCGCCTGGTCTTGTAACCGATCCTGACTACTGGAAATCAGCTTTGAGGCATCCAGCGCCAGTTGTTGTGTAAGCGCCGAGTTCGCTTTGTGCTGCCTGACCAAATCAGTGACAGCTTTCTGTTTAGCCACCTCCAAAGGTTGATGGAAAATCTGTTGTTGCTGCTCGGCAGTCATATCAGTCATTTCAGTTCCTTACAGATTATTAATTATATTTTTTAAACGGAAACTTTGCGCTTCCATGGTTTTTATCTGGCTGGAAAAATGTTTTTCAGATAAATAGAGGCCCTTATGAAAGTCGACATAATAGATTTGTGATTGATGCAGATAGCTCAACGCATCGTGCATTACTAGTCCATTACTCACTACCTGTTCTGTATTGACGAGGGTAAGTTCGAAATTTTTCTCGATGTGATTATCCAAAGCGATATTCATACCAAGCGTCGTGATCAAGCCACCGATGAGGCTTCCTAACAGCATACCAACAGGCCCGCCAGGCGCTCCCACTGCCGCACCTATAGATGCACCAGCCACACCAGCTCCTGTCTGGAATAGACCTTTACCTGTGCGAGACTCTAGTTCCTGTGCTGTAATTTTCCCAGCAGCAAACAGCACTACATTTTGTACAACATCCACAGCACAAACCGCGGCCCCCGCGATTCCACCATTAGCTAGACTGCGTTTAAAAATAGTACCAGCAAACAAACCAGGCAAAGAGCGCGCGGCGATGCTGACGCTCGCGGTAGCAACCCCGGCTTTCAACGCGCTATCCCCGGCAGCAATGACGGTGTTTTGCAGGATCTGGACGGTAGCTTGCTCAACCGTGATTTCACCATTTTTAACCTGTCGCACATATTGGAATGTATTGATGCTACCCGCAATGACAGTGGTGATCACAGCCGCGGAACCCGCAGCGCGCACACTTTGTCGGATGGTCGCTTTGTTAAGATATCCGGTCTGCATTTTATCATGCAGATCTTTACCCGATTGTGTCCCTGCCCCGACGGATTCCGCCTCACGTTTGCTAAGCGGCGTCGATTTAACCCCTTCAGCCTCAATGGAGGCAGCAGTTTTATCACGCACTTTTTCTGCCGCATCCGATACAACCGGACGCTTTTGTTGGTTTTTAAGTACGGTACGTTGGGCTGAATCCTTGATCCCACCAATTTGATCGGCCGGGCCGATAAATACATCGCTGTGCTGATATTGATGGACACCATCTTTGGTGGAACGGAAGGCTTTTTGTGTCTCGTCGGCATTGCGGAAATATTTAAGCTGTGCCCCCAATAACTGCTCATCGCCCTTCATCACTACAATGTCATGAACCTGATGATTTTTCCCCAGCGGGGTATCCTTAAACTGATCCGTAAAAGCACGTACATTTTTATCTTTTAGAATGGCATCAAGGTTGAAGGATTCTGCATGCCAGGTTTCCGCAGCAAAACCGCCTTTTATAGCGTTGTTTTGCGCCGTGGAGGAGATGGTTGACATAATATTGTTGGCTTGGTTTATTTCACCAACCATTCGTCCAATTTTTTCAGCAGCCTGCATTGGCCAGATTGGACAGAGGCTAATCGACTGCGTTACAGCTTTTTTGCGATCTTGCATCATGGTGCATCCTTAGGCGTTATTCTGGAAAACATTATCGGTTACAAGGTCATTTTCTTGAGTGAGTTGGGCAATATACTGAGAAAGCTGCTTCACAAACGCATTAGCTTCAGTCACGGGTGATAGAATTCGTACGTTAGGCAGCCAGAATCGTAGCGTAGAAAAGAGTTGTTCCCGATGTGCAATTCGCGTTGTGACAATTAACTTGCCGTCCAGTGATTTACTGATGATATTTTGCTGTGGCAATATATTTCGCCGCTCAAAGTAGCAGGCAATAGCGGGCAAGACTTCAACCGTGACTTCCATTTTATTCATACTAAACCAGGCGTCGTCCTCGCTATCAAGATAGTCATGGATATCGCAGTCTGGTGTGAACGTTGTTTTTTTGATATCCAGCCACTCAATCGCACTCACCCGAAAGGCTTTAATCATTAATTCAGCATCCGTTGCCGCCAGATACCATACTCCTTTTAAATTCATTAAACGGTATGGATGGAGAGTTCTGGATTTTCCTTTATAGTGAATCACGCAAACCAAATTTTCTTTTATTGCTTTGTCCAGGCTAGAAAAAGTGTTCTTTTGAAGCTCAGAGCTCAATGCTTCTGGAGGAAGTGGCAATATTTTAATGCGCTTATATTCAATTGCCGTGAGTATATTTCGTAACGACCCCTCCCCTAACAACGGCAGTAATTCTCTCAGGCCCGTTTTTTCACTCAGACTATCTAACGTAGGAAGTTTATCTTCGGCTTCATTTTGCATGCTGATACGATAGCTCCCATCTTTAGAGCACGTGACAAACTCACCCAGTCGATTTAGATCACGATAAATGGTTCTCTCCGTAACTTTAAAGCGATCAGCCAGCTCACGACGCGAAACTACACCTTCCTTAAACAGCTGCAATAAAATCAGCGCGATACGATTTGCCAAACGCTCATGCCGTGAAGAATTATCCATAATCAAATCTCGGTCAAAATTTGGACTTCATACTATTACAATAAACTGACAGGAAGTGTCAGTCACCTCATAGCTAACGATGATAAATCACAATTATTTGTCAATCACGGAGTAGAAAAGTTTAAACTGAACCGATCAGTCAGGTTGTTGAATGAGGAACGGCAGATCTGGCACAAGGCTGCTGTTTGTAGTGATGTGATGGACGCCCTTCTCTCAGAGCAAGTCCTGCCATACTTATGCTGAGTGTTCTTTTTTCGGAGGAACTACATCATGAATTCGATAAAAATCATTGGTATCGACGCCACATATTCTATGGATAGACTAGGTTAAAAGTATTATTAGGTAGTGGGTGTTTTATGTGCAACCAGCTCCACTAGCAACGCGTGAGGGCTAAGCCATTGGTCAACCATGCCCCATTTTATAGTATATGCATCAAGGTGAGAGATGTCCGCTTCTAGCACAAAGCGGTCTGCGGTAACGGTCAGTGACTGCTCTGAGCAAAGAACGGACGCTACATCATATGTTGAAGTTAAGGGTTTCAGATGAGTGCTGTTGTATGAGTATTTATTTCAGCAAGCAACCAACGCTCAAAATCCTCTAATGCCGTTTCATTTATTCCAGTCTCGGGCGGTTTAACTAAACAGAATTTTTTGCTCAGGCTTTCTGATGCAGGCCAAGGCGAAACAAGCACGCCGTTACTCAATTCATTTTCGATATACATATGCGGCACTAATGCTACGCCTTGTCCTGACATTACGGCAGCTATTGCCATTTCATGAAGATCATACCGAACACCCTGCGCCGGATTATCGAGGGTTATCTCACTTTCTCGGGCATAGTGGTGCCATGCATCCGGATTCTGTCGACGGTGAATCCGCGGTAGTTTGTTTAACTGTTCATTGACGTCCATATCCGTTAATAGTGCTGGATGGCACACCGGCACCAGCTTTTCCTGAAACAGGAATTGCACACGCATGCCTGCCCATGCAGGATGATCAAAATGAACTACGGCGTCAAAGCCACTTTCAGACAAAATGAAAGGATCAGTTCTGGCCGCAATATTTAATGTTATATATGGGAACAAAGATTTAAAGCCGCTCAAGCGTGGAATAAGCCATCGACTGGAAAACGTCGGCAGGACGGCAATATCCAGACTCTTACCGCCCTCAGGCATTCCGATTATGCACTGAGTATCCCTCTCTAGTCGTTCGAGAGTTTCACGGACGTGATGAGCATAGCGTACGCCTATGGGATTAAGTTTTACGCGGCTTCCCGTACGATCAAACAATTTACAGTTCAACAATGTTTCAAGACGCGCAATCTGACGGCTAATTGCTCCTTCTGTTAGCGAGAGCTCCTCTGCAGCCCGGGCAAAATTACCGTGCCTTGCAGCGGCATCAAAAGCCTGCAGGGAAGTACTGCTGGGTATTTTTCTGCGCATAAAAATGGTTCCTTGCGTTGTGCATATAATGTGCGCTCATTGAGTTAATATCACTAATCCATGACATATTATCGATTTACTGCCTAAAAAGCTGTTTGTAGGATGATGAAAAGTCATTAAGCAGGTTTATTTATTTCCTGCCATTACTCGTGCGGAGATCTATGCGTGAACGAGATTTTGCTACTCAACATGCTTCGGGGCTAATGACCCTTAGTCGCTGCTTTGGATCTCCTGCCCCCCCCAAATATACGCACGAAACTAACGCTGAGGCATTGATGAACCGTCTAACCTTCCCATTCTGCCAGATTGGTGATTTTCAAGTCACCGCACTGAGCGACGGCAATATGTCGGCCAGTCTCGATTTGCTGTCAGGCATTGAAAAAGCTGATGGCGAAGTTATTCAACACAATGCCGGAATCGCTGAGCCCGGCAATATCCATATAAACTGCTACCTCATCCGTGGTCGCGGGAGAACCATCTTGGTTGATACTGGCGCTGGTAATTTGAACAATATCGGAGGACGGCTCAAAACAAACCTTGCCGCTGTCGGAGTCAGCCCTGACGACGTGGACACAGTCTTATTAACACACTGTCATCCAGATCATATTGGCGGCCTGCTGGATGATGAAAAACGACCAGTCTATAAACACGCTGAAGTCATCCTACATCCTCTCGAAGCGGAGCACTGGTGGGATGATAAAAAGCTAAAAATGGCAAATGAGCGCGGGCAGCGTAATTTTAACCTGGTTCGCCAAATGCTAAACGCTTATGCGCCGAACGTGAGTTTTTTTAACGAGGATAAAATAGCAGAAGACATTCTCCCAATATGGTTACCGGGCCACACACCTGGGCATACCGGGTTTCGCATTGATTCGGGCGATAAATGCTTATTAATATGGGGGGACATTATCCATTACCCTCATATTCAGTCGGCACAACCGGACGTTTCCATTTTATTTGATGTCGATCCTGCTCTGGCCGAAGAAACACGAAAAAAAATTCTGGAACAAGCGGTGAGGGAAAAAATGTTAATCGCAGGCATGCACTTAGGTCGAGCTGGGTTTGCTAACATTCTCAGTGTTGGCAGTGGATACCGCATTTCCTACCCTGAGAAGTAAGGAGTATGTCTGATTTACTCCTGATGACTTAGCTCAACCCAAAGTCATTTGATTGACTGTGCTATCCTCCAGTTGACATAGCAAGGAGGGAAACAATGCATATAGATACCAAACTCAGACTAGCGTCTCTTTTCTACCTCGTGGCTGCATATGCCATCGCCCTGCCATTGATGGCTCTTTTTACAGATCTGGTGATAACTGGCAGCATTATTGATATATGGAAAGGTTCATACTCATTTGCAGACCTGCTGAGTTTCCGTAAAATTCTTTTCCTAAAATTCGCCGGATTAGGTGCTGTTCTCGGCTTTTTCTGCTGGTTATTTTTCTACAGAAAATACAGACATCACGACCCGCTGGACAAATATTTTAAGTAGTCACTGGCACAGTGTGTTGGCCTAATGCCGCATTAACTCTATGGCTTTTTGCTCAGCAGTAGAAGCATTTTGTGAAACGGTTGCTTTAATGAAAAAAATGGTCTTTCTTCAAAATCTGTTGTAAATGGGGTAAGGTTTCCATTGAATAACCATTATGAGCGTTCTATCGTCCTGTTAAGGTACCAAGCAACCGGTATATTGTTAAGCTCCATCACAGTTTCTGGTATGGCTACAATGTGTATTATGGAGTGACTCAGTGATTACACCACAGCGTGCTATCGACATCGCGAAAGATTACAGTACCCGAAAAAAAAAGCTCGGCTGGAGTGAAAGTAATATTTTTATTGAAAGCCAAATGATAAGGGGTGATCCTTGCTATGTCATTTATACCAGTGACATAGACTTAACCAAACTGGACTGGTTAGATACCGTCACAACCAATTCTTTTCACGTATATGTCAGTATGGTTACGGGGAAATGTATCGGCTACGAAATTGGGAACAGAGGTATATGCTTTGAACGTTAAGATAGATTAAAAATGAAATTATTATATTTTTACTGTTCGCATTTTTCCTATTTAGAATATCACTCCCCTTCTCTCTGTATAGAATGAGAAGAGGAATAAATTAATTGCTTAAATACTAGTAACCCGCTGCTTTATTAGCAGCCTTTATACGTTTATTTCTTGCATCCTGTTCTTGTTTATCTGTAGCTTGCATTATCCCGCTGGCAGCATCTACCCAATCATTTGCAGTACAACCTGATAATCCCATGCCCAGCATAAGTGCAAACACATACCTCATTTTAGCTCCATCATCTTATTCTTGTATCAATAACGTCCGCGCAATACTCAATATATTCGACGCTTAGTAATAACTTTAACTAAGAATGACTTCATGGGCAAGGTGAGGTTTTCCACGCAGGCTATATAATAAAGCACAAGTGATAATTTAGCGCTCAATTAATCTTCTTTATTTGGTACCCGATCCAAATTGAGTAAAAAAACGGGAGCACTAGGCTCCCGTTGGCATATTGAGAAGTTACCCAATTACATGTGCTTAATAATCGCGTCACCAAACTCTGAACATTTCAGCAGTTTAGCGCCTTCTAACTGACGTTCGAAGTCATAGGTCACGGTCTTGGCTGCGATCGCGCCTTCCATGCCTTTAACAATCAGGTCAGCCGCTTCGAACCATTCCATGTGGCGTAACATCATCTCTGCAGACAGGATGATTGAGCCTGGATTCACTTTATCCTGGCCCGCATACTTAGGCGCCGTACCGTGGGTCGCTTCGAACAACGCACATTCGTCACCGATGTTTGCCCCTGGTGCGATACCGATACCACCCACCTGTGCCGCTAACGCATCAGAGATATAGTCGCCGTTCAGGTTCATACACGCGATAACGTCGTACTCCGCTGGGCGTAGCAGGATCTGTTGCAGGAACGCATCAGCAATGACGTCTTTAACAATGATGTCTTTGCCTGTTTTCGGGTTCTTGATTTTTACCCATGGGCCGCCATCGATCAGCTCACCGCCGAATTCTTCACGCGCCAACTGGTATCCCCAGTCTTTAAATGCGCCTTCGGTGAACTTCATGATGTTGCCTTTGTGAACCAGCGTCAGAGAATCACGGTCGTTGGTAATCGCATACTCGATTGCCGCTCGAACCAGACGCTTAGTGCCCTCTTCAGAGCAAGGTTTAATGCCGATGCCGCAGTGTTCTGGGAAGCGAATTTTTTTCACGCCCATTTCATCACGCAGGAACTTGATCACTTTATCGGCTTCGGCGCTGTCAGCCTTCCATTCGATGCCAGCATAGATGTCTTCCGAGTTTTCACGGAAGATGACCATGTCGGTCAGCTCTGGCTGCTTAACTGGGCTTGGAGTGCCCTGATAGTAGCGCACTGGGCGCAGACAGATGTACAGATCGAGCTGCTGGCGCAATGCCACGTTAAGAGAGCGAATACCGCCGCCAACAGGAGTCGTTAGAGGGCCTTTGATCGCTACACGGTAATCACGAATCAGATCCAGCGTTTCTTCTGGTAACCATACGTCTTTGCCGTAAACCTGAGTCGATTTCTCGCCGGTGTAGATTTCCATCCAAGAGATTTTGCGTTCGCCTTTGTAGGCTTTGTTAACGGCTGCGTCGACCACTTTGATCATCGCCGGAGTAACGTCAACACCGATACCGTCACCTTCAATGAACGGAATCACCGGGTTATGCGGAACAACCAGTTTCCCCTGAGCATCAACCGTAATTTTCTTACCTTCAGCCGGAACAACAACTTTGCTTTCCATTAACCTCTCCTTCAGCGCAAGTACTTAGTAAAGTTCGCTACCCATAAACCTGAGTCTATTGTTTTTTGTACGGTAACTGCTTGATTTAGCTAAGGCGTAAATTTTAAAAAATGCCGCCTTTTGTTAATGCAATGTAAGATACCTGTCAATATTACTTGAAATATTGTCCGTAGCCAATCGGAATACGATTTCAGTTATAATGTTTCTACCATTCGTCATGATGAATACTATGTCAAAATTCCCTGTTAGAAATCACAAAGTTAACCGATTCAGCACTCGTCCTGCTGCGGCGGTTAAGCGCCCTCGAGGGCCGCGAAAGGTGGTTATATTCAATAAGCCTTTTGATGTTTTACCACAGTTCACCGATGAGGCTGGACGCTCCACATTGAAGGACTTTATCCCTTTAACTGATGTATATGCCGCAGGTCGACTCGATCGCGACAGCGAAGGCCTATTGGTGTTAACCAACGATGGTAAGTTGCAAGCCCAACTCACCCAGCCAGGTCAGAAAACAGGGAAAGTCTATTATGTTCAGGTCGAAGGCGTACCAGACGACGCTGCTTTGGCACAGTTCCGTCAAGGACTTGAACTGAAAGACGGCATGACGCTGCCCGCCGGTATAGAAATCGTTGCTGAGCCGGAATGGCTATGGCCACGTAATCCCCCCATCCGTGAACGGAAATCAATTCCTACTGCATGGCTAAAAGTTATACTGTTCGAAGGAAGGAACCGACAAGTGCGCCGAATGACCGCACACATCGGTTTCCCTACATTACGCCTAATCCGGTATTCGATGGGTGACTACACGCTGGACAATCTGGCTAACGGAGAATGGCGGGAGATGCCAGCGTAGTAGTGTACTATGCGTGACAAAATAATTGTCGCGCCATGCGGCGGCGGCTGATTAACGTTCTCCATTATACCGCGGGTTATTTTGGCCTTCGGGTTTATCAAGGAAGATGAAAATATGTATCAACGCACTCTCGTTGCAATAGTGTTATGTGGCATATCGTCACTCTGTTTTGCCCAAACGGATTGTGACGCTATCGCCGGAATGGCCGCCGGAGAAGCGAGCTACCGCTATGACTCTGCTCAGGTGAAAACAAACGATACTCGGCTACACTTTTACTCTGCCCCCGCTTCTGGCTGCCAACTTCCTGCATTTTTAGTGCACGGCAATACGGTAGAAATACTCAGGGACTCAGTACGGTATACCGAATCGGGAGGCATCGATGACGCATCAAAGCGACCGTTTTACTATGTCCGCTATCGTGATACCAAAGGCGTATTTGCCACTGGCTGGATCACCGCCGCAGGCTTAGCACCGCTAGCAAATCCATTGCCTGTGCCCCCTGCATGCCAGAAGTGGGCGAATGGCGCGATGCCGACGCGGAAAAGTACGGCTCCCGCGTCGGACAATCATTACCAAATACAGGGAAGCGAGCGGGCGTGGTTCTACTCAAGGCCAAATGAACAGTGCCGCAGCAATGCCGTTTTCTTAGTTGAGGGCGACACGATTGCCACACAGGAGCAATCCGACGATGATTTTGTCGAATCCGTTTATTACACCGCCGATCATCGCATCGTACGAGGTTGGCTGAAAAAATCGCGCCTGCAGCCACTCAACAGCGGCGATAGTTATCGCGACGATATCAACCCTTTATCGACGGATAAAGCCTCTCGGATAATCACGCTGGCATTGCGTAACGACTATCAATGTACTTTCTATGGAAGCTGGAACGACGAAAAAAACATTCAGATCATTGTGCACGAAGATCATCAGTCTGCACAATGCCGCGGCGCAGGCGATCCAGAAACATCGCCTGCCATGGCTTATATTGATATTAATAAGCAGAGCGGAAAAATCACCTGGCCAGACTTACTTGATGACACTGAGGATTAAAGGAGCAATATGCTAAAACCACACGTTACCGTCGCCTGCGTGGTGCAATCGCAAGATCGTTTTTTGATTGTGGAAGAAACCGTCCACGGCAAGCCAACGTGGAATCAGCCAGCCGGTCATCTGGAAGCTGATGAAACACTGCTAGAGGCAGCCGTACGTGAATTGTGGGAGGAAACGGGAGTTCGTGCTCAACCTCAGCACCTACTGCAAATGTATCAGTGGGTGGCTCCCGATAACACGCCGTTTTTGCGTTTTACCTTTGCCATCGATTTACCAGAGCAGCCCGAGACTCAGCCGCAAGACGACGATATCGATCGTTGCCTATGGCTCACCGCTGATGAAATTATTCATAGCGATCGGCTACGCTCGCCGCTGGTGCGCGAAAGCATTTTGCGTTATCAGCGTCCAGAGCGCTATCCGCTGGAAATTCTAGCGACTTTTGGCTGGCAATCTAAACCGCCCGTCACGGCGATCTAGTCTCTCCCTGCTAAACTCGGTGTGTTGTTGTCCACAACCGCCAATAATGCCACCGAGTTCTCCTTCCCGTCGTCAGCGTTGGCAAAACTATTTTAAAAATAGTTTCGTTTTCTTGCATCCAATCCAATATCTCATCCGTATATGAGTATGTGAGGCACAGAGCCTGACTTTTATCCTACTCATAAGGAACACATCATGAAAATGTTTACCCGTACTCTACTCTGCACTTCCCTGCTGGTATGTGGCGCATCGGCATTGGCACAAAGCATGACTGAAGCCTCCATGATGTCGGGAGGAACCACGATGGTTGGCGGCGCAGCCATGTACCCGCAAAAAAATATCATTGAAAATGCGCTGAATTCCAAAGATCACACAACGTTAGTCGCCGCAGTCAAAGCCGCTGGTTTAGTTGATACGCTGCAAGGAAAAGGTCCATTCACCGTATTTGCGCCAACCAACGCCGCCTTTGCCGCGCTGCCTGCGGGTACCGTCGATACGCTGCTGAAACCTGAGAATAAAGCCAAACTGGTTGCGATACTTACTTATCACGTCGTCCCCGGCGCACTGGATATGAAAGCACTTGAGAAAAAGATCCACGCAGGCCACGGCCAAACGATGTTAAAAACGGTGAACGGTCAGGAAATTTGGTTAATGCAAAACGGCCCTCACAATATCCATATCAAAGATGCCAATGGTGGAGTTGCGAATATCAGCACTTACGATGTTCAGCAGAAGAACGGGGTGATTGACGTGATTGATAAGGTGCTTCTGCCTAAATAAAACCGTCACGCAGAAACTTGAGTCTATACTTTGCAGCAGGCTCTTATGCGCAAGGTTTGACCATGAATAGTGACGATATTGAGAATCTTACACGACTCATTCAGGAGGCTGCTCGAGGGAATCGAGCGGCCTTTGAAGACCTCTATCGTCAGACGTCGCCACGGCTTTATTCTGTTGCCCTGCACATCCTAAAAAACTCGGCTTGGGCGCAGGATATTCTGCAAGAAAGCTTTATCACCATTTGGCACAAAGCCGCTAGCTATCAGCCTGGGCTAAGTAGCCCGCAGACATGGCTCACACATATCGTGCGCAACCGTGCCATTGACGGCCTGAGAACCGTCAGTGCCCGCTATGAAATTACCAGTGACGACGAGTTAGATACACTGGTAAGCAGCACATTTGTTAACGACGATCCGCTGCAACATATCCATGACGGCGTACAGAATCTGCGATTGAAACAGTGCCTATCGGGATTACCTTCCGACCAGCAGCAGACGGTGGTTTTAGCCTACTATCAGGGCATGTCGCATGCTGAAGTCTCCGAATTTCTCCGCCAACCGTTAGGCACGATTAAAAGCTGGATACGGCGAGGGCTAGAACAGCTAAAAGGATGCTTAGGACTATGATTCCACGTAGCGAACATCTGGAACACCTCTCTGGGGAATATGTGATTGGCACCCTGCGCGGTTCAGCACGCACACGCTTTGAACAATGGCTAGCGCAAGATCCTGAGCTGCAAATACGCGTACTGCGTTGGCAAAATGGTCTAGCGCCATTGGATGAACTGTACCGCCCGATCCAGCCACCTGAACATGTTTGGCAAAATATCAGTAAACGATTAGATATTGAAAGTGACAACGTCACTAGAATTAAATCGCACTGGCTGAAACGCCACGGTTGGATTGGCGTTACTGCGTTAGCCGCTGCGTGCCTCTTGCTGGTGTTGCTGCCGAGAACCCTAGTGAAACCATCTACCCCACCCGCCGAAGTCGCGGTGCTTGCCGCTCAAGACAACGGTATGCGTTGGTTGGTGAGTTTCAATCCAAATAGCCACGCATTGACCTTGCTGCCGCCACGCGGCCTGAATATTCCAAGCAATCGCAGTTTAGAACTTTGGGCAATTCCCCAAGGCGGCAAACCTATTTCACTGGGTATTATCAGCAACTCAGCGCTGAGTGCGGTGTCCGCTTTAGGCAAACCGATCGTTAACGGCAGCTTGCTGGCGATTAGCCTAGAGCCACGCGGCGGTTCACCTACCGGCCAACCGACCGGCAAAGTACTGTTTAGCGGCAGTATTCAGCTGTAATAATGCTGACAGGCAAGGATGCCCAATCTCACAAGGCCACGCCGTTAGACCAGTCGTCTAGAAAATATGGCGCGGCGCTTTTTCCATGCCCTGCTTTCGTGCTAAAATCCGCCCCTTAAATTTGTGTTCCACTCAGACTGTGAGAGTCTCATGTCAGATAACAGCCAGAAAAAAGTGATCGTCGGGATGTCCGGCGGCGTTGATTCCTCCGTATCCGCCTATCTATTACAACAACAGGGATATCAGGTTGCTGGCCTGTTCATGAAGAACTGGGAAGAAGACGACAACGAAGAATACTGCTCTGCGGCAACCGATTTAGCGGATGCTCAAGCGGTATGTGACAAGCTGGGTATCGAGCTGCATACCGTCAACTTTGCAGCCGAATACTGGGATAATGTCTTTGAACTGTTTTTGGCTGAGTACAAAGCGGGTCGCACGCCAAATCCAGACATCCTGTGCAACAAAGAGATCAAATTCAAAGCATTTCTTGAGTTTGCCGCCGAGGATTTAGGTGCAGACTATATCGCTACTGGCCACTATGTTCGCCGTCGCGATATCGATGGCACGACACAATTACTGCGTGGCGTTGATACCAACAAAGACCAAAGTTATTTCCTTTATACCCTGAGCCATGAGCAGGTGGCGCAAAGCCTGTTCCCTGTGGGTGAATTGGAAAAGCCAGAAGTCCGCAAAATTGCTGAACAACTGGACCTAGCTACGGCGAAGAAAAAAGACTCCACCGGAATTTGCTTCATCGGTGAACGCAAGTTCCGTGATTTCCTTGGCCGCTATTTACCTGCGCAGCCGGGCAAAATCATGACCGTCGACGGTGACGAGATCGGCCAACATCAGGGGCTGATGTATCACACGCTGGGTCAACGCAAAGGATTAGGTATCGGTGGTACCAAAGATGGCGGCGAAGATCCATGGTACGTAGTGGAAAAAGATCTGGAAAATAATGTTCTGCTGGTCGCACAAGGCCACGATCATCCAAGTCTCTATTCTAAAGGTTTGATTGCTCAGCAATTGCACTGGGTCGATCGTAAAACCGTGACCGAGCCATTCCGCTGTGTGGTGAAAACGCGTTATCGCCAGCCAGACATTGCCTGTACCGTCACCCCTATTGATGACGAACGCATTGAAGTTCGCTTCGACGAACCGGTTGCGGCCGTCACGCCGGGACAATCTGCCGTATTCTATATTGACGAAGTGTGCCTTGGCGGCGGCGTGATCGAACAGCGCATCATCGACTAAAATTCAGCCTACCCCCACGAACAGGAGAGCAAAATACGCTCTCCTGTTTGCTTATTGACAGAATTCAGACATTTATCCACGTATCCTTTCTAAAATTGCGGTTGAAACTCACGTGCTAGACTGAGAATATTCTGACTAATACTAATCAGAGATAAACGATGAATCCGCTACAGTCGCTTGATGTTCTCTATATAAACGCCTGTGTCACTTATGCTTCGCTGTCTGTGACCTATTTTGTGCTAAGCAAACAGAATGCATTAAGCGCGACGTCGTCATTAAGCCGCAGGATTTTATTCGGTCTGGTGGCGGGATTGATTTCACTCTATCTGACACGCAGCAAGATGTATTTTACGTCCGAAGTGTATTACAGCTTTGAGATCGTACCTATGCTGCTGGTCACCTTCTTTGGTGGCGGCATTGCGGGCATCACTGCATGGTTTGTGAACTTCGCCACGACCGGCGGTTTCGTCTTAGATAATCTTCTGCTGGCGGTCATGCTGATTCCGCTGCTGCTCGCCCGCGTGTGGAAACGCAATACTTTCCGCACCTATCTCAAGACAATTATCCTTATAACCCTTTATCGCATCGTGGTTGTCTTGCCGTTTTTACATACGCAAGGCAACGTCATCGATATTCTGGTTTATCAAGCCGTCTCGTTCCTTTGTCTGCTGGTATGCTACCAAACCCTATCAATCAAGCGTCGCAGCGTGGATGCGTTTTTTAAAGTACGCGCCGAATCTTTACGTGACGCCATGACAAAAGTGCACAATCGACAGTCCTTGGAGTTACAGTTACAGGCACTGTCCAAATCCCGTACCCCTTGCTGCTTAGTGATGATCGACATCGATAATTTCAAATTGGTGAACGATACCTATGGCCACTTGGCTGGCGATCAGGTGTTGGTTGAGGTGGCTGAACTGATGAACCTCATCACTCGTTCAAGCGACTTTATTGCCCGCTTTGGTGGTGAAGAGTTTGCGATTATTATCCACCACGACGATTTGAATCGTGCTTTCCAGATTTGTGAACGTATTCGATTATCCATCAGCAACCGAAAATTTTTCTTATCGCATGGCCCCAAAATACATGTCACGGCATCCTTTGGGATCAGTCTCTATGATGGCAAAACGTCAACAGTAGAAGAAACACTCAATCGAGCCGATAACGCGCTGTATCAGGCAAAGCATAGCGGTAAAAATAAGGTTGTTTTGGGGTAAAAACTTGCCAACACATCTCTACGTTGAGCAGAACCAAGCCAAATGACCACACTGGTGTGGATTGCCTCTGTGTTTAAGCCCTGCTTTGTGGCATGATCTGCCCTTAAATTTATACACGGGTTTTCAGACTCGTGTTAATTTTGTCCTTGCCCGCGCATACAGGAGTCTCCGTGGCGAAGAATTACTACGACATCACCTTGGCATTAGCTGGTATCTGTCAATCAGCTCGTCTGGTTCAACAGCTGGCACATGAAGGTCAATGCGATAACACCGCAATGAGAACGTCGCTAAACAGTATTCTTCAAACTAACCCGCCTTCCACGCTCGCCGTATTTGGCGATCACGAGCGCGACCTCAAGCTGGGTCTTGAAACGCTGCTGAACGTGTTGAATGCGAATCGTCAGGGACCTGGCGCAGAACTGACCCGCTATTGCCTAAGTCTGATGGTGTTGGAACGCAAGCTGTTTGCCAACAATAGCGCTATGCAAACACTATCTGAACGCATCAGCGTTTTAGACCGTCAGCTCGCCCACTTTGATCTCGAGTCAGAAACCATTGTCAGCGCGCTGGCTTCGATCTATGTGGATGTCGTTAGCCCTTTAGGACCACGCATTCAGGTCACAGGGTCACCAACCATCCTGCAAAATCCGCTGATTCAAGCCAAAGTTCGCGCTGCGCTGCTGGCGGGGATCCGTTCAGGTATTCTGTGGCAACAGGTCGGCGGTGGCCGTTTACAGCTGATGTTTTCACGTAATCGCCTGTTCCAGATGGCACAAAATTTACTTACGCATTGCTAGTTCCGGTGGTATTCCGCCGGACGTTTTATCGATTTGATTATCCACCTCAATCCCTCAGGAGTTGCTACCGATGGAATTATCCTCTCTGACCGCAGTGTCACCGATTGACGGCCGCTATGGCGATAAAGTCACCGCGCTACGTCCGATTTTCAGTGAATATGGTCTGCTGAAGTTCCGTGTGCAGGTAGAAGTACGCTGGCTGCAAAAATTGGCAGCCTGTGCAGAAATTCGCGAAGTTCCGTCTTTTGACGCCGACGCAAACGCTTACCTTGATAAAATCGTTGCCGAATTCAGCGAGCAAGATGCTCAGCGCATTAAAACCATCGAACGCACCACCAACCATGACGTCAAAGCCGTCGAATACTTTTTGAAAGAGAAAGTTGCCGAAGTGCCTGCGCTGCATGCGGTATCTGAATTCATCCACTTTGCTTGCACTTCTGAAGACATTAACAACCTGTCTCATGCGCTGATGCTGAACACCGCCCGCGAAGAAGTCATCAAGCCGCAGTGGCGCAAAATTATCGACGCCATCGCCGGTCTAGCGCAGGAGTATCGCGATATTCCTCTACTGTCTCGCACCCATGGTCAGCCAGCAACGCCGTCCACCGTCGGTAAAGAGTTTGCCAACGTGGCATACCGTATGGAGCGCCAGTTCCGCCAGTTAGAAAAAGTAGACATTCTCGGCAAAATTAACGGTGCCGTCGGCAACTATAATGCGCACCTCGTTGCCTATCCTGAAGTCAACTGGCATCAGTTCAGTGAAGAGTTTGTCACTTCACTGGGCATTCAATGGAATCCGTACACCACTCAGATTGAACCGCATGATTACATTGCTGAACTGTTCGACTGCGTAGCACGATTCAACACCATTCTGCTCGACTTCGATCGTGACATTTGGGGCTATATCGCGCTCAGCCACTTCAAGCAGAAAACTATCGCTGGCGAAATTGGTTCGTCGACCATGCCACACAAGGTTAACCCAATCGACTTCGAAAACTCCGAAGGTAATCTGGGTCTGTCAAATGCGGTATTAGGTCACCTTGCCTCTAAGCTGCCGGTTTCTCGTTGGCAGCGTGACCTTACAGACTCCACCGTTTTGCGTAATCTGGGCGTTGGCTTGGGCTATGCACTGATTGCCTATCAGTCGACGTTAAAAGGGATCAGCAAACTGGAAGTGAACCGCGATCATCTATTGGATGAACTAGATCATAACTGGGAAGTTTTAGCTGAGCCGATTCAAACCGTGATGCGCCGTTATGGTATTGAAAAACCTTATGAGAAGCTGAAAGAGCTAACCCGTGGTAAACGCGTTGATGCTGCAGGAATGCAGGCCTTTATCGATGGTTTAGCACTGCCTGATGAAGAAAAAACTCGTCTGAAAGCGATGACGCCAGCCAACTATATCGGCGAGGCTATCACTTTGGTGGATAAGCTGAAGTAGTCCCGTATCTACCTCTTACATTAACTCAAACTGCTCACTTCGGTGGGCAGTTTTTATTCAATCACACACCGTTTGTCGATCAATAACTCCCTCCTCCACGAAATCACGCTTTTTTCCTTCTGCTATCTGAAATCACGGTCTACACTGAGAATCTCATCCGTCTTAATCCATACCAATAATCCGGACGTTCAAAGCTATGAGCGCTGAAAATAGCCAGCAATTATTGAATAAATTACAGCAAGATATTGCCCAAACTGGCTCAATGCCAATTTATCTGAGATTTAATGAGTCTCTACGTGAAGCCATCGATCAAGGGATCGTGAAACCGGGAGACTTTCTACCCAGCGAACGTGCTTTTACTGACGCATTGAAAATTTCACGAATTACCGTCCGTAAAGCGCTGGCATGTTTAGAACAGGACGACATCATCGGGCGAGGCCGAGGCTTTGGCACCATGGTGAAGAATGTGCCAACCCCACCGCTGGCATACTCACTCGCCACCATTAAAGGATTTTCAGGCGAAGTTAATTTGCAAGGACGTATCCCCGGTTCCGTATGGCTAAAACGCGAGCGCGTTGTCGCTTCGGTTAGCGTAGCTGAGAAACTCAGTATTCCACAAAATAGCTCGGTGTTTCGCCTTGAGCGCATTCGCACCGTTGACCATAGCCCGGTTTCTGTCGCGATCTCCTACGTCGTTGAAGATGCCATTGATGACGTGGAAGAAATTGGTAACTCGCTGTATGACTATCTGCGCAGTCGCCGAATTCAATTTGGCAAACTCTATAGCCAAATAAGCGCCTGTTTAGCTGATAATGAACTGCGTGAGAAATTATTGATTAAAGAGCCTTCCGCGATGCTGGTGATTCGTCAAACCCTGCTCGATCACGAACTACGACCGCTGGAGTACAGCATTAACTATTGCCGTGGTGATATGTACGAATACTCCACAGAAGACTAATCGTTACGTTGTCACAAAAAAATAGCGTCATCTAAAGATAACATGGGTGGCGCTTTATTTTTCTCATCCTGCAAAGCCGCTCGCAAAACGTACTTCGCATTAGCTCATTTTGTCGCACAACCCCGCGTATAGCCTCGCAAACATTTATCACCCGCCTCATTACACCAAGACGTTCAGCCTTATCCGTCATACCCTGCTTTACCGTTAGGTCAGCGCAAACTATTTTCCTCTATTTTAAACGTTGTGCTTGCCAAACGCATAGGTTTGTATAAAATTTTATACACAAGGATGAGCACGATGCATACACCAAAAAGGACTTTCATTGCTGTCACGCTGTCAGGGCTGAATATTTCTCCCGTCGTTAAACCTATTGACTGGCGGGGTACCTCTCACAAAACGTTAATTTCGTTTTCTGATAGCGTAAAGAAAAGCGCAGGGTTTGAGCTACATCGCGTGCAACACGGGCTGGAACCTAGGCATTGGAAGCCAAGAAACGATTTAGGCGCCGGCGTGACTGAGATTCGTATCAACGAAGACAACAACCAGCACCGCATCATGTATGTTGCTACGTTCTACGAATGCATTTATGTGCTGCACTGTTTTGTTAAAAAAACACAAAAAACATCGCAGAAAGACAATGAAATTGTGGCATTACGCTACCAAGAAATCATCAAAGAAAGGAGTCTCAAACATGGCTGATCACATCGATGTTAAATCTCGTCACCTCACGCCAGCCGATGGGAATATTTTTGCCGAGTTAGGTTTTTCTGACGTTGAAGCCGCGCAATTACAGGCCGAATCTCTGGCACAAATTAGTGCGGAACTCGAGATGAAAGTCATGCTGATGGTTGAAATCACCCAGTGGATTACCACGAACAATCTCAAGCAGAGTGCCGCCGCAGAGATCTTGAAGATCTCACGTCCTAGAGTGTCGGATGTTGTTAATCAAAAGACCGATAAATTCACTATCGACTCGCTTGTCGGCATGTTAACAATGACCGGCAAGCGAGCACGATTGATTATTGAGTAGTGCTTGCTTGAATCGTGCTTGAAGGAGACTGAGCGTAACGGGTTAGAAAAATGTCGTTAGTTCTCCCACCGTCGGCGCGCAATCACCGCCTCGGAATGAAACCACATAAGCGGCAACGTGATTGGCTAATATCAACGAATCTTTAGCCGTGAGTCCACTCGCCAGCCCTGCGAGCAATCCCGCACAATGGCTATCGCCCGCACCGATCGTATCAACCACCTGTACACGACAGGGTTCAACCCATCCGGCATCGTCATGAGACCATCGGTAATAACACCCTGCATCCCCCATTCTGACCACCACGAGTTCATGAGTCTGTTCATAAAGCTGATGGCAGAATGTGACAACATCATCGCCTTGCATGCCCAAGAGTTTAGCTTCACGCTCGTTCAGCGTCAGGATCACTCCAGGGCGGAGCAGTTGTTGTACCGTTTGCGGGGCAATACGATCCAGTCGAGGGCCAAAATCAATCACAACTTTAACCTCAACGGGCAAGCGCTGTAGCCAAGTAATCAATACATCGCTGCTCGAAGCGCTTAGCTGATAGCCAGAGACTGACACAAAACCGGACTTTGGCTTCATAGATTCCAGCCAATGAGGCTGCCATTGGTTCTCAATGCCGTCGAAAGAGATAAAAGTGCGCTCACCATCCGGCTCCACCAGCGCCAGACACCAGCCATTATCGCCACCGCTTACATTAAGCTGACTTTCAATACCTTTTCGCGCCATCTCCGCTCGCAAGCGATCGGCCCACATACCTTCACCAACAGGCAGCATCGGTGCGCAATTCACCTCAAGGCGGTGCAACGCTAAGACAATGTTAAGCGCGCAGCCCCCCAGATGTACGCCGCGCTCGAAAGCGGGCTGATCGCCACCTCGCTCGGGCAAGCGATCGGTTTCTGCCACAACGTCCATCACTGAGGCACCAAGCACCATCACGGGCTGCGCCTGCTTGCGTTGTTCAACAAATTGGTTCAGCCACGGTTTCATTATTTGCTTTCCTGCCATTGCGCGCGAAATTGTTCAAATCCCATGCTATAGCGCGTCATATCAATGGGGTTGGTTTTCTTCAGCGTATCCAGCCACTCCTTTTTGATCGCATCAACGCCTTGCAATGCACCACAGATCGCCGTCGCCATCGCACCAATGGTATCGGTATCGCCACCTAGGTTGGCACACAACTCCGCGCACCGATTCGGACAGCCTTTAGCCAAATCCACCATCGCTATCGCTGCAGGAACTGATTCGATAGTACTCACACCAGCCCCCACCAACTGATAGACGCGCTCGCTGGCATCTTCGATACCATCCGCATGGGCAACCACGGAAAGCGCGAGTTCGATACGCGCCGCCAGTGAGGCGCTGAAAGTGGATGGACGGAATTCTTGTGCATAGGCGGCAACGGCAGGCAACGCCATTTTAATTTCTGCCCAGCTTGCGCCCTCAATCGCTTTAGATACTGACCACGCAATGACGACGGCCCCCGCGACAGCAATATCTGACTTATGCGTTGGGCTCGACGCTTCCCAAACCTGATCAACAAAGGTACGTAACGGTGCCGATGGCAAGACACACCCTAGAGGGGAAACACGCATTGCTGCCCCGTTCGTCACGCCATTATTTTCCAAACTGCTAATCGGCTTGCCTTCTTTCTGTTCACGTAGCGCCACTTTGGAGCTTGGGCCCAAAATGTTTTTATTGAATGCATCGAAGCTATCGACCCAACGAATAACGTTACGCGCAATAAGCTCTGGAACCACCTTCCCATTCGCTTCTAACAAGGCATCAGCTAATGCTAGCGCCATCGACGTATCATCGGTGAATTGCCCGGCGGTAAAATAACAAGCAGCAGAATTTTCCTGCGGGCCATCCAGAAAACGATCAATCCAGCCAAAATGACTGCGCACCCGAGAACGTGGCCACAGCTCAGATGGCATCCCCAGAGAATCCCCTAACATCTGGCCATAAAGCGCTCCCAGAATGCGTTGCTGGATAGTCAGATCTTTTCCTGCCGATACTTGTAACGTCATAACAACCTCAATATTTCATCGGAGACGCGGGTCAAAGACCTGCCGTCTCCGCTAGGATTCAAAAAACAGTATTAATTTCAGAGGGCAATTTGGCCGATTTCTTTGCTCTTTTCGCGGAAAAACAGTACGAATAGCAGCATGACCGCAAACACCATTGCAGCTCCCACGCCCCAGACGGTAAACCAGTCGAAAGTCATCCCGTTGTGTGCTTCAGGTAGCTGGAACGCTGTCATTGCACGCCCGCCTAACCAGTTACCAATAAAGCTGCCGAAGCCCTGACAAATCAGCGTGATCAGGCCTTGAGCCGCGGTGCGCATATGTGCAGGTGCTTTCTTATCAACGTAGATATAACCGGTGACAAAATAGAAGTCGTAACTCACGCCATGCAACAGAATGCCGATGAATAACATGCTGTACATCAGCATGTCTGCGGTGCCGCCGTAGATAAAGAGGACATAGCGGATACCTGCGGTGACAAAGCCTAACAACAGCACTTTCTTAATACCGTAACGCTTAAGCAGGAACGGTAACGCAAGCATGGCGAAGATTTCGGAAACCTGACCCAGCGTCATCCACCCTGTCGCATTTTGTAAACCAACCTGAGTTAGGTAGCCATTAGCAAACTGGTAGTAAAACGCGAGCGGCATGCAGAACAGGAATGAGCACAAGGCAAAAATAGCGAATGAACGATCGCGCAGCAGCCCTAGCGCGTTCAGGCCCAGAAGATCTTTGATGTCCGTACGCTGCCCGACTTTCGGCGGTGTATTCGGCAGCATGAAGCTGTACAGACCGAGTAACACAGAGGCAATAGCGGTAACAATCAACGGAAGATTAGTGTCAGAGACGTTTTCCATCCCCAATAGTGGCGGTAGCATAAAACCAACCACCAACCCAGAAGCAATCCATCCTAAAGTGCCTAATACACGAATACGTGGGAAATCTTTTTCCGTATCTCGAATATTGGCAAAAGCAATACTATTGGTCAGCGCTACCGTTGGCATATAGGTCAATGCATAGACGACCAGCAGTGGGAAAAAAGTAGAGAATTGAATTTGCCAAGCCAGTAGCAGCATCAGCCCCCCACCCACTATGTGTAACCACCCTAATACTTTCTGCGCAGCAAAATAGCGGTCTGCAATAACCCCGACTAACACTGGAGAGAGGATAGCGGCAATGGCAGTACTGCTGTACGACCACGCAATTTCAGAGGGAGAAAAACCCAGTTTGTTCAGATATTGCCAAAGCGGAACAAACCACGCCCCCCAGATAAACCATTCCACGAACATCATCACGGATAGTTTTGTATTGTTATTATTCACAGTTTGCATTTGATTTCCTTGCACACGAATGGCCTAAGAACCCTTTCATTGCGTAGTACCTTAATAATACCATTGAAATAATACTGAGAGCTGAATCGAACAATCATATTTCCTTCCCTCTTAGAGGCAATCGTTTTCTTTGCCATTCTCCTCCTATGCTCCCTGAACAATCCCTTATCTAGTTATCGATAGTTATCTGAGTGGTAAATAAATTGTATGAAAATATTTTCTTAATTGTTTTTTATATCCATGCAATTACAATGGAATTTATGATTAGCAACCTAATCATAAACAAGGCAACTAGATGCCGATTATAAGACTCTCATCATCCTTCGATCCTCTCTTCTCAATCTGGCGCTACATCAAAGCCAGGTGCATTTAATGAGTAGAGCGTATCCTTTAATGCAAGGTGCTGTAGTTATGTCAAAGCCTCATGAAGCAATGCCATCCAGAAGGCAATTTTTAAAAAAGACGCTCACACTTATTCCACTCGCCGCAGCCACAGGTTCGGGGGTTGTCTCGTTCACATCATCGGCGCAGACAGCCTCTGAAAAATCTCCCGGCGTCAGCCAGCACTATGTCCCTATTTACTTTAATAATGAGGAATGGGCATTTTTATTGGCTGCCTGTGAGCGATTAATCCCGAGTGATGCCAATGGCCCTGGGGCCGTTGAGCAAGGTGTGCCGGCGTTTATCGATAAACAAATGGAGGCTCCTTTTGGGCGCGGCGGTCTCTGGTATATGCATCCACCATTTGTCTCAGCGGTTCCCGAGCTTGGATACCAATCCAAACTCGTGCCGCGAGAGGTTTATCGTTTAGGTATCAGTGAGGTAAACCACTATTGTCGCAAGCAGTTTAAACAGCGTTTTGCCGAACTTTCCCCAGATCAACAAGATCAGGTTCTCTCTAATCTTGAAAAGGATGAGCCCAGCTTCGATAACGTATCCGCAAAAATGTTTTTTGACCTACTACTGCAAAATACCAAAGAAGGCTATCTGGCGGATCCTATTCACGGCGGAAACCAAACGTTGGCATCGTGGAAGCTCATTGGTTTCCCCGGAGCACGCGCCGACTACACCGACTGGGTCGATCATCCGAATGAACCCTACCCACAAGGCCCTATCAGTATTTCCAGCAAGAGGACTGCATAATGACAACAATAAAAAAAGAACCCGTTGATGTGGTTATCGTCGGCTTCGGCTGGACTGGCGCCATTATGGGGATGGAAATGACCGATGCGGGCTTGAGCGTCGTCGCTTTAGAGCGAGGGGAAAAACGCGATACTTATCCTGATTTTGCCTATCCTCGCATCGCTGATGAACTAACTTATGGGATCCGTCTAAAACTCTTCCAAGAGGCATCAAAAGAAACGGTTACCGTGCGCCACAACCCCGGTGATTATGCCGTTCCATATCGTCAATTTGGATCGTTTCTGCCCGGTAACGGCGTCGGCGGTGCCGGAGTACATTGGAACGGTATGCACTGGCGCGCCCTTCCCAGTGATTTAAAAATGCATACCACCGTGATGGAACGTTATGGTAAGTCATTCATCCCTGAAGGAATGCTGTTGCAGGACTACCCTGTCAGCTATAACGATTTAGAACCCTTTTTTGATAAGTTCGAAAAAGTATGCGGAACGGCAGGAAAGTCAGGCAATTTGCAGGGGGAAATTATTGATGGCGGCAACCCTTTCGAAGGGCCGCGGATGTCAGAATACCCAACGCCGCCGCTTAAACAGCTGTATTCTGGCGCATTGTTTAGCCAAGCGGCTAAAGAACTCGGATATCATCCTTTTGCTATTCCAGCCGCAAACTGTTCCCAGCCTTACACCAATCCTTATGGTGTCCAACTCGGCCCTTGTAACTACTGCGGATTCTGCGAACGCTTCGGATGCTTTATGTATTCTAAAGGCTCCCCTCAATCGACGATTCTCCCGGTATTAACTCAGCGAAAAAACTTCGAGCTACGCGCTAACTCCATGGTCATAAAGGTCAATCTTGATAGTAGCGGTAAAAAGGCAACCGGAGTGACTTATATCGATGCTCAGGGGCGTGAAATCGAACAGCCTGCCAGCATCGTGATTTTAAGTGCATATCAACTGCACAATGTTCGTCTGCTGTTACTCTCTGGGATCGGGACACCCTATAACCCACAAACGGGCGAAGGCATGGTCGGCAGAAATTACGCCTATCAAATGAACAGCGGTATCTCCGTATTTTTTGATAAGGACACTAATTTCAATCCCTTCATTGGTGCGGGCGCCGCAGGCGCTGTTATCGACGACTTCAATAGCGACAACTTTGATCATAGCGATCTCGGCTTTATCGGTGGTGCTTACATATCCGCAGTGCGCACCGGCGGTCGCCCGATTCAACAAATGTCGTTACCCGCTGAGACACCAACATGGGGGGCCGGATGGAAGCAAGGAATTGAAGATAACTACCTGCACTCCATGAGTATCGGCTCTGAAGGTTCCGTGATGCCGTATAAAGAATGTTATCTCGACCTCGATCCCAACTATAAAGATGACTTTGGCCAACCGTTATTGCGTATGACATTTGATTGGAAGCCAAACGAAATCAAAATGACGCAGCACATCACCAGCAAAATGCAGGGAATTGCTACGGCCATGAACCCTAAACAGATGAAAATCTCTGTAATGGATATGAACAGCCATTACGACGTGCGCCCCTATCAGTCAACGCATACCACCGGTGGCGCTATCATGGGCGACAATCCATCCAATAGTGTGATTAACAAATATCTGCAAAGCTGGGACGTACCTAACGTCTTCGTACAGGGTGCCAGCGCCTTCCCCCAAAATATGGCCTATAACCCCACAGGATTAGTTGGCGCACTTGCCTATTGGTCAGCACATGCCATTCGCACTCAATACTTAGCCAATCCTGGCCCATTGGTTCAGGCCTAACAGGGAGAGCAATCATGAAAACGATCACGCTAACACAGCTAGCCATGCTCTTACTGAGTACGAGCAGTTTTTGCATCCAAGCCGCACCTACGCCACTCGAACAACGCATCGCCCATGGAGAATATCTCTCACGCGCAGGTGATTGCGCCGCCTGCCATACGGCTCCCGGAGGACAACCTTTCGCGGGGGGATTAAAAATGACCACGCCGGTAGGCGCGATCTATTCAACCAATATCACCCCGGATCGAAAAAACGGGATAGGTGAATATAGCTATGCAGAATTTGCGGATGCTGTTCGGCAAGGCATCCGTAAAGATGGTAGCCATCTTTATCCCGCCATGCCCTATCCTTCATTTGTCAAAATCAATGACGACGATCTTCAAGACCTCTATCTCTATTTTCAGCATGGTGTAAAACCGGTCGCTCAGACGAACAAAGACAGCGATATTCCATGGCCGCTAAACATGCGTTGGCCACTAGCCGCTTGGAATGCGTTATTCCGCCACGATGGTACATACCAAGTCGATGCCCAACAGAGTACAGCGTGGAATCGAGGGGCCTATCTTGTACAAGGATTAGGCCACTGTGGATCTTGCCATACGCCTCGCGGAATAGGTTTCCAAGAGAAAGCCCTTGACCAGACGGAGTCAGAATATCTGAGCGGAGGAACGTTAGAAGGCTGGCACGCAGCTAATCTGCGCGGAGATAAAGTCACAGGATTAGGAAGTTGGAGTGTGCAAGACATCGCCCAGTTCCTAAAATCGGGTCACACGGAAAAATCGGCGGCGTTCGGCTCTATGACAGATGTGGTGCAGGATAGCACCCAATATCTCAGTCATGATGATTTGCAGGCAATTGCCGTTTATGTGAAATCACTGAAACCTGTTGGCGATAGTGCCACAGAGCCCACTCACGATGACAAAACCTATCAGGCACTGGCAAGCGGAAAAGTCACTCAGGCAGGGGCTCAGATTTACCTCGATAATTGTGCGGCCTGCCATCGCTCAGATGGTCTCGGCTACAAGAATACGTTTCCGGCTCTCGCACATAACCCTGTCGTACTAAGCGAAGATCCTTCATCGCTAATTAGTATCGTGCTGAAAGGCTCCCATGTTCCTAAAACGCAGTCAGCCCCAACAGGCCTCACGATGCCCGACTTTGGCTGGCGACTTAATGATGAGGATATCGCTCAGTTGCTATCATTTGTACGAACGGGCTGGGGAAATCAGGCCGAACCAGTCAGCGCGTCGCAGGTCAGCGATATCCGAGCAGATCTGCCTAAATCGGATATCAAGCACTAGCTCGATTATTCACCGGACTTAGCGAGAAACCTACGCCGTAAATATTTAACACTATAAGGCACAACCGCGCCGTCAAAAGGCCTAAAAAAACCGCAGTGGCGTATTCCTTATGCGCTGCGGTTTCTTCGTTTTATCTTCTTGCACACAGATAAGGTTTCCTTTTAAGCCAAAAACCCTGTAAAAGCCCATTTCACCTCGTTTAATTTTCGTTTAAGTTTGAAGGTGCATGGTTGAGGAAAGGTTTAGTCGGTTCTTTCGATACTAGTTGTCGCAGTAACAAAGACGACAACAATGAAATATCGAGGAAACAACTCATGTTTAAACAATCTTTATGCGCAGTAGCTATCATTAGTGCTATGAGCGGCGTTGCACTTGCAGATGACTACACGTATGTTGCCGGCGGTTTGCAGGTGGGTGGCATCACAAACAAAAGCGATTTTGATAAATTAGTGCACCAGAACCGTCCAGATCAAAGCAAAACCACTATGGGTGGCTTTTACCTGCGCGGTGGATATGGTTTCGAAAACAACGTGTTCATCGATGCGCGTTTAAACGCAATGGGTAATAGCCAGCGTGGCAGCGGTGATAGCCTGCTGGGTTTGGGTTACCACTTTGCCATTAACCCAACCACCGACATGTATGCTTTGATCGGCGCGAGCGGTCACGCTGTTTCCAGCAACTTTGATTATGATAAGAAGCGTGATGAAAACTGGAGCAGCGCCACCGGTGAGATTGGGGTTAAAAGCCACATCACCGACAAAATCAGTATGAATGCTGCTTATCGTTACGCCGAATATGATAGCCGCGGCTTCAATGAAGCTCGTATCGGGGCGGGTTATGCGTTAACGCCTAATCTGGCCGCTGAAATTGGTTATACCTACCATAACTGGAAAGTTGACGATCAGATCGGTGAGATCGGGATCCGCTATACTTTCCAGTAGAATAACATCATATGTGCTTGCCAAGAGGCATCGCCTCTTGGCCTTATCTTATGGAGAAGTCACTCATGCGAATTCTGGTCGTTGAAGATAACGGTTTACTTCGTCACCACCTTTCAGTTCAGATGCGCGATATGGGGCATCAGGTTGACGCCGCCGAAGATGCCAAAGAAGCCGATTTTTTTGTTAAAGAACAAACGCCTGACATTGCAATCGTCGATCTGGGTTTGCCGGGTGAGGATGGGCTAAGCCTGATCCGCCGTTGGCGTGCTGAGCAAATCAAGCTCCCTATTTTGGTATTAACCGCGCGAGAAAGCTGGCAGGATAAAGTGGCTGTGCTCGAAGCTGGCGCAGATGATTACGTGACAAAACCTTTCCATCTCGAAGAGGTTATTGCACGTATGCAAGCTCTGATGCGTCGCAATAGCGGCTTGGCTTCGCAGGTCATTACCCTTCCACCATTCCAAATCGATTTATCTCGCCGTGAGCTTACGGTGAATGAAAATCTCATCAAGCTGACCGCATTTGAATACACCATTATTGAAACGCTCATTCGTAACCACGCCAAGGTCGTCAGCAAAGACGCATTAATGCTACAGCTCTACCCTGATGCGGAGCTGAGAGAAAGCCACACCATCGACGTATTAATGGGACGTTTGCGTAAAAAGCTCCAAAGCGAATACCCGCACGAAGTCATTACCACGGTTCGTGGACAAGGCTACAGGTTTGATATTAACTGATGAACCTTCCGCGTTGGGCACACTATAAAGCACAGCCGTTTTCGCTGAGGACACGGTTTTTACTCGCAACGGCGGCCGTTGTATTTATGCTATCACTGGCCTACGGCGTCGTTGCGGTGGTCGGCTACGTTGTAAGTTTCGATAAAACGACGTTCCGTCTGCTGCGTGGCGAAAGCAATCTGTTCTTCAGCTTGGCACATTTTGAAAATGGTAAATTGACCATCACCTCTCCGCCTAACTTCGATCTCAACGCACCGACGTTGGTCATGATTTACGACGATAAAGGCAAACTACTCTGGTCACAACGCAAAGTCCCCGAACTAGAAAAACGCATTGAGAAATCTTGGTTGGAAAAACCCGGCTTCTACGAGCTTGATTCCAGCACCATATTCAGTAGTGCGGTTTTAGGGGATAATCCAAAAGTTCAGGATCAGCTGAAGGATTACGACGACGACGATGACGATGCCATGACGCATTCCGTTGCCGTCAACCAATATGCGGCAACGGATCGCCTACCGGCACTGACTATTGTTGTCGTGGATACCATCCCTCAAGAGTTACAAAACTCAGATATGGTCTGGGGATGGTTCACCTACGTACTTATCGCCAATATTTTGCTGGTCGTCCCCCTACTTTGGTTAGCCGCATATTGGAGCCTACAGCCGATAAAGCTGTTGCTGACACAGGTGCGAGAGTTAGAAAGCGGCAAGCGTGAGCTTTTAAGTGAAAACCCTCCTCGCGAACTGCGTGGCTTAGTGCGCAATTTAAACATTCTGCTTAGCAACGAGCGCCAGCGCTATACTCGCTATCGGACAACATTATCGGACCTCACTCACAGCCTAAAGACACCGCTCGCGGTATTGCAGAGCACCCTCCGCTCGCTGCGCAATGGAAAAGACTTAAAAATTGAGCAGGCTGAGCCGATTATGCTGGAGCAAATTAGTCGTATTTCACAGCAAATTGGCTACTACCTGCATCGAGCCAGCATGCAATCTGAGCACAGCATGCTCAATCGAGAACTGCACTCCGTTCCGCCGTTGTTGGATAGCCTTTGCTCCGCACTCAATAAGGTCTATCAACGCAAAGGCGTTGATATCACACTGGATATATCTCCCGAACTCACGTTTGTCGGCGAGAAAAATGATTTCATGGAAGTCATGGGTAACGTGCTGGATAACGCCTGTAAATATTGTCTCGAGTTCGTTGAGATCACGGCACAACAAACGGAAAAAGAGCTCATCATTATCATCGATGATGATGGTCCTGGCATTCCCGCCAGCAAACGCGATTTGATTTTCCGCCGTGGTCAGAGGATTGATACTCTGCTGCCTGGACAAGGCCTTGGTTTAGCCTTAGTCGATGAATTACTGCAACAGTATGATGGCGAAGCCGTTATCACCGATAGTCCCCTCGGTGGCGCACGCATGAGTATCCACTTCGGCCGTCAGCAAATTTCACATACGCTCGACTGAGCATCGCAAGTGTCCCTCCTAATACTCACAAACGGCGCTTAACAGGCGCCGTTGTCTAAAATATTTGTCCTTAAGCCTAAATTATTTTCTTTAAAACCAGAGTTGTGACAAACAGGCGGAGGAATCCCACGGTACTTCCGTTATAATCCCAACAGATACATACACAGGGAATTAACAATGGATTATCAACTCGATCTCGACTGGCACGATTTTTTGCAACGCTACTGGCAAAAACGCCCCGTCATTCTAAAGCGCGGGTTCAAGAATTTCGTTGATCCCATTTCTCCTGATGAGTTAGCAGGCTTGGCAATGGAAAACGAGGTCGATAGCCGCCTTGTTAGCCATCAAGACGGTCGTTGGCAGGTTGCGCATGGCCCTTTCGAAAGTTACGATCATCTCGGTGAGAATAACTGGTCGATTCTGGTTCAAGCTGTCGACCATTGGCATGTTCCATCCAGTGCTTTAATGCGCCCTTTCCGTAAACTGCCAGACTGGCGTACTGACGACCTGATGATCTCCTTCTCGGTGCCTGGAGGTGGCGTTGGGCCACACTTAGATCAATACGACGTATTCATCATTCAAGGAACCGGCCGCCGGCGTTGGCGCGTTGGCGAAAAGACACAGCTAAGACAGCACAGTCCACATCCCGACCTCCTTCAAGTCGAGCCTTTCGACGCCATCATTGATGAAGAGATGGAACCGGGTGACATTCTTTATATTCCACCCGGTTTCCCTCATGAAGGTTATGCGCTGGAAAACTCACTTAACTACTCTGTAGGTTTCCGAGCACCCAGTGGACGTGAATTGATCAGCGGCTTCGCCGATTTTGTGCTCGCTAATGAGCTCGGCAGTGAGCGCTATAGCGATCCCGATCTTGTGCTACGCGATAACCCATCGGAGGTTCAAGCCGCCGAGCTAGAAAAGCTGCGTGGAATGATGATGAGCCAGTTACAAAACCAAGATAACTTCAATCTATGGTTTGGTGAATTCGTCAGTCAGTCTCGCCACGAGCTCGATATCGCGCCACCTGAGCCACCGTATCAGGTAGGAGAGATTTATGAGCTGCTGCAAGCGGGCGAATCTCTAGAACGTCTGGGTGGGCTGCGCGTCATTAACGTCGCAGGAAGTTGTTTTGTAAACGGTGAAGTTATCGTTACTGACCATGCTGCCGCTGCCCACGTTCTTGCTCGAGAATATGTGATCAATTCAGCCATGCTCGGTGATGCACTTGAGGATCCTAGTTTCCTTGCGACCCTAGCTGCATTAATTAATAGCGGGTATTGGTTCTTCAGAGACTAAAACCGGCCTCTATTATCATAGCAATTCACTATTTGGTGGCTGAATACATACAGCCACCAAATATAAATTAAAAAAATAATATTGATATTTTATTTATCAATCGGGTCTAACTTTAGATTTAGGCAACATATTTAAAATATGTAGCTATCAACCGATTACGTTAGGTATTATTCTATTAATCCCCACATCACCTGAACGACAATACCTTAAAAATAAATCGCTATGAATGCGTTAACTAATAAAAAAATAGCTTTAAGTATTGATGTGCTAAAGGCTGCGAAATCACGTATTGAATGGACTTTCGACACATTCTCTCGCGTTTGTGTTTCTTTTTCCGGCGGCAAAGACTCCACGGTATTACTCCATTTAGTTGCCGAATATGCTAAAGCGCATAACCGGAAATTCGACGTTTTATTTATTGACTGGGAGGCTCAGTTTACCCATACCATCACCCATATTGAGAAGATGCGGCGGTTATATCATGCCGAGATCGGAACGTTTTATTGGGTAGCATTACCCATTACTACAGGGAATTCTGTTTCACAATTTCAACCAGAATGGCAGTGTTGGACGCCAAATATTGAATGGATACGTAAGTTTCCCGCTGATGCCATCTCTGATACGGCTTTTTTTCCGTTTTATTATGACGGCATCACTTTTGAAGAGTTTATGCCGGCCTTCGCAGGCTGGTACTCCATGCAACAACCCAGCGCAATGATGATCGGTATTCGTACCGACGAATCATATAACCGCTTCTGGGCCGTTGCATCAAAACGAAAACATCGTTTTGCTGATGATAAACCGTGGACTACCGCTAACATTTCGGGGCACTGCTATAGCATCTACCCCATATACGACTGGAAAACCGAAGACATTTGGACCTACTTTGCCTCCACAAGGAAAGCCTATAACACCCTATATGATTTGATGTATCAGGCTGGCGTCGCACTTCGTTCTATGCGCATCTGTGAACCTTTTGGCCCCGAACAGCGTCAAGGGCTATGGCTTTACCATGTCCTAGAACCTGAATGTTGGGAACGTGTTTGCACTAGGGTCTCGGGGGCTAATACAGGGGGGATTTATGCAAATAACCGAGGTGATTTTTATGCTCGCCGTCAGGTACATAAACCCGATAATCATAACTGGCGCAGCTATGCCCTATTCTTACTCGACAGCATGCCGCAAAAAACTGCGGAGCATTATCGTAACAAAATCGCTATTTATTTACGTTGGTATCAGACTCACGGTTTTCCCATCGATATACCCGATGAACAAGAGAAAGATATCGGCTCTAAAGATATTCCGTCTTGGCGACGCATCTGCAAAGTTCTTCTCAGAAATGATTATTGGTGTCGTTCTTTATCATTTAGCCCAAATAAACCGAGTAGCTATGAGCGGTATCACAAAAGAATTCAGGCGCGCAGGAAATGTTGGAGTGTTATATGAAGATTGATACGTTAGTTAACGATCTAAAAGTAGAATTGGAATCTATGCCAGAAGCCATAAAAATTGAGGCGTTAAATAAGATCCGAGTCATGCTTCATCACGTAAGTCCATTTAACAACGAGCCTATCGACTGTGTGCTCTGGAAGCCTATCGAGGATGTTGTCGCGAACGATTATAATCCCAATAACGTTGCCCCACCTGAAAAGCGACTTTTATATACTTCGTTATTACGTGATGGTTACACCCAACCGATAGTTACCGCTCAAATAAAAGATGATGATAAAGATTATGTCATCGTAGATGGTTTTCATCGCCGTGAACTGGCCGCCGATCGCCCTAAGCTACGTAAACGTATCCGCGGCTATCTTCCCGTTGTCATCTTAAACGATTTAGAAAACGAAAAGTCCCACCGCATTGCAGCAACAATTCGTCATAATCGCGCGCGCGGCAAACACCAAATCAGTATTATGTCGGATATCGTGCGTGAACTGTACCGGCTCGGCTGGAGCGATGAAAAAATTAGTGAAGAGCTGGGGATGGATGCGGATGAGGTATTGCGCTTGAAGCAAATCAGCGGATTGATGGAGTTATTTCAGGATCGCGAATTCTCTGAGGCATGGACGGTAAAGTAGCCTAAACAATTTCGCCATCTTTACAGGATAAAGATGGCGAAATAAACGAACGCTATGTCATAACCGCACATGTACGACTATTTATAAATCTCTTCTAACAGTTCGCGGACATACTCTGGCACCACCTGACTAGCAGAGCCATAATGCTTCTCATCAAACTGGCTCTCGACCTGACTTGGTTCGAGATTTAATTCTACCGTATGAGCACCATTCAGATGGGCTTCATGCACAAATCCAGCTGCGGGATACACATGGCCAGAGGTACCAATCGCGATGAAGTAATCTGCTTTAGCCAACGCTTCGTAGATATCATCCATACCGATCGGCATTTCACCAAACCAGACAATATGTGGGCGCAACGGCGCAGGGAACTGGCAACAATGACAGCGGTCGTCAACGGAGAGGTCACCTTCCCAGCGGATAACCTGTCCTGACTGAGTACAGCGGGCTTTTAGCAGCTCACCGTGCATATGAATAATTCGCGTGTTTCCCGCGCGTTCGTGCAAATTATCAATATTCTGTGTAACCAGCACAAAATGATCGCCCAGTTGGCGCTCAAGTTCTGCGAGTGCTAAATGCGCCCCATTAGGCTGAATCTCTGGCTGCTGCAGCTGATGGCGACGCGCATTATAGAAGCTCTGCACCAACTCAGGATCGCGGTGATAGCCTTCTGGTGTCGCAACATCTTCAACGCGATGCTCTTCCCATAAACCATCGGCTGCACGGAACGTACGTATCCCTGACTCGGCAGAAATACCGGCACCGGTCAGAACCACAACATAGGGTTTAGTCATACACCCTCCCGCCTCATTGTTCGCGTGACACAGTGTGTCACGGTGGAAAATTCGAGAGCGAAAACGCTGATGCCGCAATCGTTTGTTTTTCCTAAACCGGCATATACGATGACGGGTACGCATAACGACTGCTCCTCAATGGTTTCTTTGCCACAACAAAGATAATAATCGTAATTAGTCGGTCAGATTTAAAAATGCCGCGCCTCGCACTCCGCCAGCATCACCGTATCGAGCGGGCTCAATACGTGGGGCTTTGGCTGCGCTCAGCATAGAACGTGGAACCCGTTCGTTCAGCAAGGGATAAAGTTCGGAAAAATTCGATAGCCCGCCGCCCAGTACCACAAGATGCGGATCGAGCACGGTGAATAAATTTCCTAAGCAAATCGCTAGCACATCAGCAAAACAGTCAACGTGTGCCAACGCTTGAGCATCCGCAGCACGATAGCGAGCGATAATGTCTTTGGCTGCGAGTTTTTCACCGGTGCGATGTTGATATAACCATTCAAAACCACGGCCTGAGATATAATTTTCGATGCAGCCATGATGCCCGCAGCCGCAGGCAAGGCGCGGCGTATCGGCCCCAATACGATCGAGCGCATCAACCGGCAAACGCAAATGGCCAAACTCTCCGGCAAGGTAGTTACGGCCTGTAAAACTTCTGCCGTTGATAATTAAACCACCGCCCACGCCGGTGCCTAAAATAATCCCCAGCACACTCGGATAGGCGCGGAACTCTGCATCCCACGCTTCCGATAAAGCAAAACAGTTGGCATCGTTATCAACGCGCACGGGGCGTTTAATCAGGGCCGATAAATCACGCGGCAATGGTTTTCCCAGGGCTGACGGTATATTGACGGCATAAAGCGTGCCCTTATCCGCATCAATAGAACCGGGGCACCCAATCCCTACTTGCCCCTGCGTTCCCGTCAGGTTGTCAGCCTCAAACACCAGTGATGCAAAGGCATTAAGCAACTCGCGGTAGTCATCATGCGGTGTCGCTATGCGTTTTTGCCAGATTTGCTTAAGCTCGGCGTCAAACACGCCGAGCTCAATTTTGGTGCCGCCCATATCAAAACCGTAATACATCTCTACAGCTCCTATTGAGTCAGCATGCATCACTGACCACCGCTCAACACCCGCGCAGGATCTATACGACTGGCTCGTCGAGCTGGATACCAGCTAGCAACCAGACTTAGAATAATCGCCGTGGCAAGCACTTGCACCACATCAACCCAATGCAGTTCGGTTGGCAGGAAGTCGATGGGATAGATATCTCCGGACAATAAAGGATGTCCGATCACGCTCTCAATTCCCTTCGAGATGTTGGTCAGCTGCAAAGATGCCACGACACCAATCACAACGCCACACACGCTGCCCACCATTCCAGCCAGTAAACCGTACCAGATGAAAATAGCGCGGATCAGCCGATCTTTCGCCCCGAGCGTTCGCAGTACCGCAATATCGCTGCTCTTGTCTTTCACCGCCATAACCAGCGTAGAAACGATGTTGAAGCAGGCCACGCCAATCACCAACACCATCGCCAAATACATAATGGCGCGGATCATTTGGATATCACGGAACATGTACCCATAGGTACCTTTCCAGCTACGAAGATATACGTAAGCATTGGTCACTTCACCCGCGTCACGTACCAGTTTATCCGCGTTAAACACGTCATTAACTTTAATACTGATACCGGTGACACTGTCACCGAGCTCTTGATACTGCTGGGCATCCGCCAACGGCACCATCGCTAAGCTGTGATCCAGCATCCCGCTCAGCTGTAAAATGCCGCTGACGTGTAGACGAATGCGTTTAGGTTGTAACAGTTTCATCTGAGGATCGTTATTGGGCACCATGACAGTCACCCAATCCCCAACTTTTACATGGAGCGCATCCGCCACACCTTTGCCTAAAATGACCTGTTGTTCACCTGCTTTGAACTTCGACCACGCATTATCCTGCACATACTGTGACAGTTTACTCACGCGGCTTTCTTGTTCAGGATTTACGCCACGCAGTTGTACCGCAACTAGCTGGGTGCCACTTTCAATTAGCCCCGTAAATTCAACGTAAGGCGCGGCGGCAACGATGCCTTTCACTTTCTCCACGCGATCCAGCACCTGTGGCCAGCCAGTGAACGGCTGCTCTACCGGAAAGATTTCACCGTGAGGCACCACGGAAAGAATGCGATGGTCTAGCTCACGTTCAAAACCATTCATCGCGCTTAGCCCGACAATCAACACGGCTACGCCCAGTGCAATACCGATGGTAGAAATAACGGAGATCAGAGACACCATGCCACCACGGCGGCGCCCACGGCTAAAGCGTAGGCCGATCAGCAGGGATAATGGTGAAACCGACATTATTGCGCCCCCATCAGGGTCACATTTTGCTGAAGCTGCCCGTCACGCATTTCAAGCTGACGGTTCAAGCGCTTAGCCAACGTTAAATCGTGAGTAACGACCAAGAAAGCGGTTCCTTGGCGGACATTCAGCTCACCCAACAGATCAAAAATACTGTCAGCGGTACGCATATCAAGGTTACCGGTCGGTTCATCGGCCAACACCAGAGAAGGATTATTCACCAAAGCACGGGCAATCGCGACGCGCTGGCGTTCACCACCAGAAAGCTCAGATGGCCGGTGGTGGCTACGCTTCGCCAAACCAACGGCGGTGAGCATATCCATGGCTTTTCCCTGCGCACCCTCACCCTTTTTACCGCCGATCAACAACGGCATCATTACGTTTTCTAACGCGCTAAAATCGGGCAACAGATGATGGAACTGATAGATAAAACCCAGTTCGCGGTTACGTAATTCCGCCTTCGCAGTTGAGCTCATCTCATTCAGCGACTGGCCTTTGAATATCACTTCACCAGAGGTTGGCGAATCTAATCCCCCGAGCAGATGCAGCAGCGTACTTTTACCCGAACCAGAGCTTCCGACAATGGCCATCATTTCGCCCGGCTGCATGTCAAAGGTCACATTACGCAATACGTCCGTGTGCAATTTGCCTTCATGGTAGGTTTTGCACAGGTCTTTGCACTGCAACAGTTCTTTATACAAAGACGGAGAATTACTCATAACGTAAAGCCTCAGCAGGATTCACCGCGGCAGCTCGCCACGACGGATATAACGTAGAAAGCAGCGCCAGCAACATTGCCACAACGGCAATCAGCACAACCTGCGGAATATTGATATCAACCGGTAGATTGCCACCGGCTAACATTTCCCCCAAACCAGGGATGACATTGATCTGGCTGGCGAACACCACGCCAAGCACCGCACCTAACAGCGCGCCGATAATACCGGCGCTGGCGCCCTGCACCATAAACACGGACATAATCTGCCCACGCGTCAGGCCTTGAGTCTGTAGGATCGCAACTTCGCCCTGCTTTTCCATCACCAGTAAGCTCAGCGAAGTAATAATGTTAAACGCAGCCACAGCGATGATTAAGCTCAGCAGCAAACCCATCATGTTTTTTTCCATCTTAACGGCTTGGAATAGCTCACCTTTGCGCTCGCGCCAGTCCTTCCATTCCAAGCCTTTTTTCAGCGGTTGACTGACCAGAGCGTCAATCGCCAAAGGTTTATCCATATAAACGCGCCAACCGGTGATATTCCCCAGCGGATATCTCATCAAACGTGAAGCATCCTGTTGGTTCATCAGCATCTGATATTGATCTACTTCGCTGTCAGCAGAGAAAGTGCCTACCACGTTGAACACGCGTTGGCTAGGAATGCGCCCCATCGGCGTGAACTGGCTGGCACTCGGCACCATGATCCGCAGTTTCTCGCCGCGCTTAACACCGAGCTGCCCTGCGAGCTGGTCACCTAAAATGACATTGTATTGACCCGGCTGCAGCGCCTGTAGGCTGGAGCCATTAAGATAAGGAGAAAGTGGTTCTTTCTCATTAGGATTGACACCCAGAATAACGCCCACGGCCACGCTATGTGCGCTCTGCAACACGGCATTACCGGTTGTCAGAGGTGCAATACGATTCACCCCTGCCAGATGTTCAAACTGTGTGGCGGGAACCTGCTCTGGATTTATCGACCCTTGTGTCGATGTGATCAATGCCTGCGGCATCAATCCAAGAATATTGTTTTCTAGATCGCGCTCAAAACCGTTCATCACCGAAAGAACGATGACAAGCGCCATAACACCAAGCGTGATGCCTATAGTAGAAAGCCAAGAGACAAACCGGCCAAAGCGGTCTGAGGCTCGTCCGCGCATATAACGCAGACCGATGAATAACGCGACAGGTTGATACATGAAATCCGTTCGGTTGCTGTAGTTAAAGCAAAGAGATGGTTGATGATAATGTTTACAACCCCTTTAGGGAACCCAAAACACTCTCTATATACGGTTTTTTACCAGAAGACAGCCATTTCATCGCCTAACCGTGACGCATTTTTGAGCACACTCGCCTCGCGGTTCGTGTTACGGGGGTAACTTAGTTAGCGAAACATTCCATCCATGAATATTAGATATCCATCTTATACTTTTTACCTAAGGATATTCTGAAAAATAGCCTGTCGCACCTTAGAAAACGCAATTATACCAACTTCAACTACTCATAAATCGTCATTTTTTAATAGATTAAAATAGCTGTTTCGTCTCCTAATTCAGTATTTCATCCACTTATTTTTTGCTGTAAAAATTCTTTCTAAAAAAATAACGCTAATAAAATTCACCATAAATCCTATCTTACTCATTCATTTTTATATGAAAATAGCAGATGTACATATAACACCTTTTGGGGCTCCCTCCACACATCACTCAATTCATATAAACGATCGATAACAAAATACCAATAGATAACACCTATCAATTAATAGCCTTTCGATCTGTAAAACCATCTTTAACCACACGGAATTTATGAGTAAACTAAAACCATTAACAAGCTATATTATTAATTTTTTAATTAGACCAATTATAACAAAACAGGTGTTTTTAACTTTAAAAAACTTAGCGATCGGTCTACACCAGAAGAATAATTCTATTCCATCTAATGTACTAAAAATATTTACACACGCACTAGCTCAAAGTGAAAAGAGGTCATTGCATAATAAAAGTACATATTGGAAATCGTGAACAGGGATCTGTATGCCACAAATTGCTATTGTCGAACAGTGCCATTTTATAAGGAATGGACTAAAAAACCTCTTATTAGATATTACTCAAGAACACGGTAACCACACTGAAATCCATACCTTCAACAGCATAAGTGATATCGATAAATGTCGTTATAAATCAGTAGAAAGTGGTCTTGACAGTCTAATTTTGGTCGTTAATGCATCTAGTGGGTTCTATAGCCTCACAAAAGGATTTCATCCGTTCATTGAAAACTTAGTTGCCAGAATTCCTAGCATCAAAATCATTATTATTTGCGAAGATACACTGCAACGGCTTGCGTATCATGAACTACGCTCTCATCACAGCGTAAGCGGAATTATTTCAACGAAGAGCAAAATTGATGACCTCAAAGCTCAGTTGGAGAACGTTATTTATTCTCATAACCAACCAACTCGGCCAAATAACCCGTCCAGAATTATGCTAACTCAAAGAGAACAGCAGGTTATTAACGCCCTTCTTTCAGGGAAAAGTGCAGCGGCTATCGCTGGAAAACTCAATGTCAGCCAGAAAACAATCAGCGCGCATAAAATTAATGCATTAAAGAAACTCAATATTAGAACAATCGCAATGCTATTTGACATATTACCTTTATCTAGTCAGGAGATAAATATGAATCCATACCCAAAATCATAACTGAATGGAATCATCTCAAGTAAAAATAATTACCCTCCGCACCACTCTCTATCAGAGCATGATTTCAGCGTGCTAGGTAGAAAATACGCTCGTCTTAATATTAAGTTTTTATGAATCAGGGAATATTTTCATGGATAAAAAAATAACTCTCATTGCGCTCTCTTTAATTCAAGCCTTCTCTTTAGCGGGGTATGCGAGCCAAGCCAGCGCAGCTACGTTTTGTGGCGATCGCCCTAACGTGACTTGGGGGGGAGATAGCACCATCAGCGGCGACTTAGGCGCGGATCAATGCTACGAAATCGGCGCAGGCCCTGGCTACGCAGGGAGCGGTATCAATCTTAACGCTCTGGCAGGCAGTAAGCTAAGCGTCGTGGGCTACTTGAAAGACTCTACGGTTAACGATGGCGCAGAAGTCTGGATTGGCAAAGATCCAATGATAGCTTGGGATGATTATTTTGCAGATGCGCCAGCAAATGCCACCAATATCATTATCAAATCAGGCGCATTAATCCGTGTTATTGAAAGCGGAACCTTGCAAGACTCTCAGATCGATGGTGGTACTGTTTACGTCTATAAAAACAAGGTAGACGGCGGGCAATCCATTGACAACAGTGTGAATGCAGGTGGACGTTTATTTGTTTATCTAGAGGGGAAATCTCAGGGAACGATTATCAATGATGGGGGAACCGAGTTCGTACAGCAAAAAGGAACCTCACAAAATACGCTGATCAACTCGGGAGGCACACAGCAGGTTCGCTTAGAGGGTCAGGCTGATAACACAACTATCAACGATGGTGGGACTCAATATGTGAGCACCGGCGGCGTAGCCACAAATACCCAAGTGCATGGTGGCTCGCAAATCCTTACCGCCACCGAAACTAACCCTCTAGGTGGTACGGCTCAACATACGCAGGTTTACCTCAATGGGACACAGCATATATTGATGGGATCTTCTGCTGTTGACACCCAGCTTTTTGATCATGCTGAACAATATATTTATGCCAATTCTTCGGCTGAAAACGTCACCATCAATGATAACGCCAGCACCACCCTGCGCGATACGGCTCAGTTACTCGGTGAGACTCAGATAAACGATCAAGGTCGATTAAATATCGTTGCCGAAGACCAAGGTGCTGAAGCTTATGCGGAATCAGTTAATTTGAATGGTGAAAGCACCGCTGTCCAGATTTTTGCCAACGGAAGTGATACTCAAGGCGCTCACATCGGCATTCTGCAAGGTAACGGGAACGTTATATTCTCTCAAGCCAACGCTGACACCCATTCACACTTAAACGTAGATAAGCTCTCAGGCAATCTTAACTTTTTGTTCAACAGCAGTATTCAGGAAGGGCGTGGCGATTTCTTAACAATAGCTGACGGTAGTGGCAATCATAAGGTCGTAGTACAGGACTCAGGCAAAGAGATCACCGATCCCGGCAATACAACGTTAAATCTAATTAATGATCAAAGCAGTGGCGCCCATTTCAGTCTGGCATCCCTCTCAGGGCATACTATTGCTGCCGTGGATGGCGGCACCTATATGTACACGCTTAAAAAGCAAGCGGATAAGGATGGCATGCACGGCGACGTATGGTATTTGGGCTCTGATTTCTCCAGTACGCCAGATCCTGAACCTACACCCGACCCAGACCCGACTCCTGACCCTGATCCAACCCCCGATCCCGATCCAACTCCGGAACCGGAACCCACCCCAGAACCGGAACCTACTCCGGAGCCACAGCCAAAGCCCCAGACGACACCGTCAACCGACGCGGTGCTTAGCATGGCCTCTGCAAATCAATTTATTTTTGATGGCGAGCTGCAGAGCCTAAGATTCCGTAAAGGTGACCTTAACGCGAGTAAAGGACAAAACGCGGGGATTTGGGGTCGATACTTGACCAACAACACTCACGTCGAAAGTACAAATAATGCGGCCTATCGCATGCAGCAGAATGGCTTCGAGATCGGTGGGGACAAGGTCTTTACCTTAGAGTCCGGCTATTTGCTGGCTGGCGCGTTCACCTCATACAGTGACAATAGTTTGAAACACGCACGCGGTGGTAATAGCAGTATCGACAGCTATAGCATCGGGGCCTACCTGACCTATTTCGACAACAGCGGCTATTACATTGATGGTGTGTTAAAAGCTAACCGTTTCAGCAACTCACTCAACGCAAGAATGACGTCTGGCAGCTCGGCCCGCAGCGATTATCATCAGAATGCTATCGGTGGTGCGTTAGAAGCTGGTTATCACTACAGTTTTGCCGACACTTGGTTTGCCGAGCCCTATTTACGCACTTCCTACTTCATTGCTGAAAGCAAAGACATTACGCTGAATAACGGCATGAAGGCGAACATCGATAATAATCGTTCGGCGAAGGCGGAGATCGGTAGCACTTTCGGAACCCAATTCTCCTTAGCGAATGGCACAGACATCAAACCTTACATTCGTGTCGCCGTTGAGCGCGAGTTCATCAAGTCCAATAACGTAACGATTAATCGAAATAACGATTTCAACAATGATTTCTCCGGTAACGCAGGTAAATATGGCGCAGGCGTAAACGTTCAAGTGACGTCCACAACCACGCTCTACGCCGAGGCAAACTACCGCAACGGACAGCATGTTGAATCACCGTTGATGGGCAATGTTGGTTTCCGCATTAACTTTTAATCTGTCGCATTATTCTCAATGTCCCCCACCTCTTTGGAGAGTTGGGGGACATTTATTTCATGGTTATTCTTTATCGTTATTTGGTTATTAATTCACCTCTTTAGCATTAACCCCCCTCAAATCTGCCGATAATTTCAGCAATTGCAAATAAAAATGAATATAACCATTTGTTTTTAATAATTTTAAATCAAATACCCTACTCTGCTGTTGCCAAAGAAAAGTGATAAAGGATAATAAAGCTCAGAACTGCGGTGCCTGATGAGGCTACGCGCCAAAAGAGCTACAGAGACTGACTAACGATTTATGTCTGAACAATACCAATTCACGTTACCTGAGCGTTATACGCTACCGGCCAAAGCGGGCGATGTACGGCTTTTAGGTCAGCTGACGGGCTCTGCTTGTGCGCTGGAATGTGCGCAAATCGCCGAAAAGCATACTGGCCCAGTGGTGCTGATCACTTCCGATATCCAATCAGCATTGCGCTTGCGCGATGAAATCCAACAGTTTACCTCGCGGATGGTGACCACCCTGTCCGATTGGGAGACTCTGCCCTACGACAGTTTCTCACCGCATCAGGATATTATCTCAGCGCGCCTCTCTAGCCTGTATCAGCTACCGACCATGAAGCGTGGCGTATTTATCCTGCCGGTAAATACTCTAATGCAGCGCGTATGCCCACATGAATTCCTGCACGGCCATGCGCTGGTGATGCAAAAAGGTCAGCTATTATCACGAGATAAGCTGCGTAGCCAGCTCGAACAAGCCGGTTACCGCAGCGTCGATCAGGTCATGGAGCACGGCGAGTTTGCAACTCGTGGCGCATTGCTCGACCTCTATCCCATGGGGAGCGACGAGCCTTATCGCATCGATTTCTTCGACGATGAAATCGATAGCCTGCGCGTATTCGATGTTGATTCTCAGCGAACATTGAATGAAGTTGAATTTATCAACCTGCTGCCCGCGCATGAGTTCCCGACCGATCAAACCGCCATTGAGCTCTTCCGCAGTCAATGGCGCGAGCATTTTGAAGTCCGTCGTGACCCCGAACATATCTATCAACAGGTGAGTAAAGGAATATGGCCAGCAGGGATTGAATATTGGCAGCCGCTGTTCTTTAGTCAGGAACTTCCACCGCTGTTTAGCTATTTTCCTGCTAGCACATTGCTGATTAATACCGGTGAGCTTGAGGCCTCGGCAGAGCGTTTCTGGCTAGATGTGAATCAGCGCTATGAAAACCGACGCGTTGATCCCATGCGTCCGCTGTTAACACCGGATAAACTCTGGCTACGCGTAGATGAGCTCTTCTCTTCGCTGAAAAAGTGGCCGCGTGTTCAGCTAAAAACCGACAAACTGGATAAAAAAGCGGCGAATACCAACCTAAACTATCAACCTCTACCTGAGTTGACCGTTCAGGCGCAAAACAAAAATCCGCTAGACAACCTGCGACGCTTCATTGAAAGCACCAAGGACGCCATTGTTTTCTCGGTAGAAAGTGAAGGCCGACGCGAAACCATGCTCGAATTGCTGGCTCGCATCAAAATTAGCCCTTCACTCATCAGCCGTATAGAAGATGCTGAGGCGGGAAAAATCTACATCATGCAAGGCTCGTGCGAGCATGGCTTTATCAATCCCGAACTTAAACTCGCACTGATCTGCGAAAGCGATTTGCTCGGCGAGCGCGTTAGCCGTCGCCGCCAAGACAATCGACGCACCATCAATACTGACACCCTGATCCGTAATCTGGCTGAGCTCAGCATCGGCCAGCCTGTGGTGCACTTAGAACACGGTGTAGGCCGCTACGGCGGAATGACTACGCTAGAAGCCGGTGGGATCAAAGGTGAGTATCTCATTCTGACCTACGCCGGTGACGCAAAGCTGTATGTGCCCGTATCTTCACTTTATCTGCTTAGTCGCTATTCTGGCGGAGCCGATGAGAGTGCGCCGCTGCATAAACTCGGCAGCGATGCGTGGACCAGAGCGCGTCAGAAGGCCGCAGAAAAAGTTCGAGACGTGGCCGCCGAGCTGCTTGATATCTATGCCATGCGTGCGGCTAAACCCGGCTTCGCCTTTAAGCAAGATCGCGAAGCTTATCAAATGTTCTGCCAGAGCTTCCCATTTGAAACGACGCCTGACCAGAGCATGGCGATTAACGCCGTACTCAGCGATATGTGTCAGCCGCTAGCGATGGATCGTTTGGTGTGCGGTGACGTTGGCTTCGGCAAAACTGAAGTGGCCATGCGCGCCGCGTTTCTCGCGGTACACAATAATAAACAGGTTGCGGTTCTCGTGCCTACAACGCTGCTTGCACAGCAGCATTACGACAACTTCCGCGACCGTTTCGCCAACTGGCCGGTTCGCATTGAGATGATCTCCCGCTTCCGCAGTGCGAAAGAACAAACTCAGGTACTGCAAGACGCCGCAGAAGGTAAAGTCGATATTCTGATCGGTACTCATAAGCTATTACAGGCCGATGTGCAGTGGCGCGATCTGGGGCTGCTGATCGTCGATGAAGAACACCGCTTTGGCGTGCGTCAAAAAGAGCGCATCAAAGCCATGCGTGCCGACGTGGATATTCTAACCCTCACCGCAACGCCAATACCACGAACGCTCAATATGGCAATGAGTGGTATGCGTGATCTGTCGATTATTGCGACTCCGCCAGCGCGTCGCCTCGCGGTAAAAACCTTCGTCCGTGAATACGATAGCTTGGTCGTTCGCGAAGCCATTCTGCGTGAGGTCACTCGTGGTGGGCAGGTTTACTACCTTTATAACGACGTCGAGAATATTGAAAAAGCCGCTCAGCGTTTAGCGGAATTGGTGCCGGAAGCGCGTATTGCGATTGGCCACGGGCAAATGCGCGAGCGCGAGCTTGAACGCGTAATGAATGATTTCCATCATCAGCGTTTCAACGTTTTAGTATGTACGACCATTATTGAAACAGGGATCGATATCCCAAGCGCCAATACCATCATTATTGAACGTGCCGATCATTTTGGTTTAGCACAGCTGCATCAGCTACGTGGTCGCGTCGGCCGCTCATTCCATCAGGCCTATGCTTATTTACTAACGCCGCCGCCAAAAGCCATGTCCACCGACGCGCAAAAGCGCTTGGAAGCCATCGCTTCTCTGGAAGATTTGGGCGCAGGTTTTGCTTTAGCCACCCATGACTTAGAGATCCGCGGTGCAGGCGAGCTATTGGGGGATGATCAGAGCGGGCAGATGACGACCATCGGTTTCTCTCTGTATATGGAATTACTGGAAAGCGCCGTTGATGCACTGAAAGAGGGACGCGAGCCTTCACTCGAGGATCTCACCAGCAATCAAACTGATGTTGAGCTGCGCATGCCAGCCCTGCTACCGGATGACTATATTCCTGACGTCAGCACGCGCCTGTCATTCTACAAACGCATTGCTAGTGCGAAAAATGACGATCAGTTGGAGGAGCTAAAAGTTGAGCTGATCGATCGTTTTGGCTTGCTGCCAGATGCAGCACGCAATCTGCTGCAAAGCGCGAAGCTGCGTTTGGATGCCATGGCGCTGGGTATTCGCCGGATCGAAGGCAATGATAAAGGCGGGTTTATTGAGTTCAGCGAGAAAAACCACGTTGACCCTATGTTCCTGATTGGTCTGTTGCAGAAGAAACCGCAAATCTTCCGCTTAGATGGACCCACTAAGCTGAAGTTTATTGTCGATCTCAGCGAACGTAAGGCTCGTTTGGAATTTATTGGCTCTCTGCTGAATGAATTTACCGAGCATCGCGTTTAAACCACTCTACGGGGTATAAATATATACCCCGTTTGATTCTCCGCTACCGAATTATCACACGCTCTGATTTAACACCAGTTGACCATTGCGGTCGACGGGGATCTGGGTGCCAGGATCTTTATCCATCCGAACTCGCCCCTGCTGATCGCCAATCTTATAGGTAACGTCATAACCGAGCAGTTTTTGCGATTTGTCATAAACCGTTGAGCAACGCTGCTGGGTTGTCGTGTAGGTATCGTTGTTTTGCATTGAACCTTGAACCTGATTACCCGCATAACCCCCACCCAACGCACCAACAACGGTAGCCACATCTTTGCCGCGTCCGTTACCAATTTGATGGCCTAGTACCCCACCCGCAACCGCACCCAGTACCGATCCTGCAATGCGGTTTTCATCCTGTACCGGGCGGCGATGCGTGACCGTGACATTGCGGCACTGCTGTCGCGGCGTCTTCACTGACTCGTGAATCGGGGTTGCTGATAACACCTGCGCATAACGTGGACCAGTACTAAAAACGTCTAGACTTGCCACCGCAGCCACGCTAAGCGCCGCCGCAACCCCAATACCAACACCTGCCAACATTGATTTATTCACAGGGCACTCCTCCTGAATATACTCACGCAATATTTATGAACGACGTGTTCATTAACGTCATACGCTCATAACGATGCAAAAGTTTGTCTTTTCTTTTGCTCGGTGTGCGTGCTTCACCAAATTTATATACAGGTAGTGTGCATAGGAATATTCGTAGCAACAATCAGACAACATAACCAAACAAGCGCAAATCCGTTGTTTGGGAAAGTTCCTATCGGCGGAGTCTAGCTATCATCAGACAGCGTTTTTTCAGGAAGGAGAGGCAGATACACAAACGGCTCCACTTGGGAGCCGTTGATCGCTACTCAGAGGGTTAAGGCGCGATTAATGTAACTTCAAGCGTGGACGAATCACCCGGTTGATCCCCCCCACCAGCATCATCAAACCTGTTTTGATGTAGCCATGGAGTGCAATCTGATGCATACGATACAGTGAAATATACACCATACGAGCAATACGCCCTTCCACCATCATTGAGCCCCGCATGAGGTTACCCATCAGACTGCCTACGGTACTGAATTTGGACAGCGAAACTAAAGAGCCATGATCCTTATAAATGTAAGGTTTCATGTTACCGCCCTTCAACTGCGCCAAAATGTTGGCATAGCAGCGTGATGCCATCTGATGCGCTGCCTGTGCGCGTGGCGGTACAAAACCACCGGATGGCTGTGGGCAAGACGCGCAGTCGCCGATTGCAAAGATATTCGGATCGCGAGTCGTTTGCAGCGTCGGTTCAACCACCAACTGGTTGATACGGTTGGTTTCTAAACCACCAATATCTTTCATGAAATCAGGCGCTTTGATCCCAGCAGCCCAAACCATCAGGTCAGCCGGAATAAATTCACCATCTTTGGTATTCAAGCCATTTTGGTCGGCACTGGTCACCATGGTTTTTGTCAGTACGCGAACGCCCAGTTTGGTCAGCTCATTGTGGGCGGCGCCCGAGATGCGCGGAGGTAGTGCAGGCAGAATACGTTCACCGGCCTCAACCAGCGTCACATTCAATGCCTCACTGCTTAACCCTTCAAAACCGTAGCTATGCAGTTGCTTCACCGCATTGTGTAATTCCGCAGACAGCTCAACGCCGGTCGCTCCACCGCCAACAATCGCGATGTTAACCTTCTCCGCTTTGTCCTTCTGCGCCGAAAACTTCAGGAACAGGTTCAGCATTTCGTTATGGAAACGACGAGCCTGATGCGGATTATCCAAGAAGATGCAGTTGTCTTTCACACCCGGCGTACCAAAGTCGTTCGACGTACTGCCAAGGGCCATGACCAGAATGTCGTAAGACAACTCGCGCTGTGGAACCAAAACTTCACCCTGCTCGTCACGAATATCAGCCAGCGTGAGCTGCTGTGCGGCACGGTCGATGTTGGTTAACGAACCGAGCTGGAAGGTAAAGTGGTGATTGCGCGCGTGAGCCAGATAGCTCAGCGCATCAACACCATCGTCTAACGATCCGGTGGCAACTTCATGCAGTAAAGGTTTCCACAAGTGGCTATGGTTGCGATCAATCAAGATGATTTCCGCTTTGTCTTTACGGCCCAGTTTATGGCCTAGACTGGTTGCCAGCTCGAGACCGCCCGCACCACCGCCGACAATCACGATTTTTTTCTTAGATGCGCTCAAAGCCTTCTCCCTTGGTAAAAAATGTAAACCAATAGTTAATTAACAGTAAATAACTAATACCCTTAATTTACGTACGGTTCACGCAGGTTGATTTAATTCTCTGAGGAAAGAATACCACGACAGGTTATTTGGTCATACCAAAATTGATGCACATCAATTTTTATGTTTATTCCTTGGACGATATGTATCGCAAGCTCACAAATTTGCGTCATTTTTCAACGTAATCATTACAAATCAGACCAGCCTCACACTTCTATCGCCTGCTTGATTAATCAACATGACAAAGACCGAATTTTAACCTTTATTTAACCATGCGAGCTTGGTCTCCAAACCTCTCATACAACAATAAATCAATACCTCTCCCCTATACGAAGGAGCCGTACAATGAAAAACGTCCGATCCGGCCTGATTTGGCTATTGGTGGCGTTAATCGGTGCTTATGCTTTTGGCATGCTAGCACTGAGCCGTGGTGAACATATCAATGCGGTATGGCTGGTGGTAGCCGCCATCGCTTGTTACAGCATTGCCTACCGTTTTTACAGCTTGTTCATTGCCGAAAAGGTCTTTGAACTCGACGATCGTCGTTTAACTCCCGCAGAGCGCCATAACGATGGTTTGGACTACGTCCCGACCAATAAATGGGTGCTCTTTGGTCATCACTTTGCGGCTATCGCCGGTGCGGGGCCTTTAGTGGGGCCCATTTTAGCCGCTCAGATGGGGTTCTTACCCGGAACGATCTGGATCTTAGTTGGCGTCATGCTGGCGGGTGCGGTGCAGGACTTCTTAGTGCTGTTTATCTCCACGCGCCGCGATGGGCGTTCGCTGGGAGAAATGGCAAAACAGGAGCTTGGCTCATTCGCCGGAGTTATCACCATGCTTGGCGCATTGGGTGTCATGATCATTATCCTGTCGGCTCTCGCGCTGGTGGTCGTCAAAGCATTGGCGGATAGCCCTTGGGGGCTATTCACCATCGCAGCCACTATTCCGATTGCGCTGTTCATGGGCGTATATATGCGCTATCTGCGCCCAGGTAAAATCGCTGAAGTCTCTATTATTGGTTTTGTACTGATGATGGCGGCGATTATCTATGGCGGCGATATTGCGATGCATCCCTACTGGGGTCCCTTCTTTACCCTGCATGGCACGACGCTCACGTGGGTACTGGTAATCTATGGGTTTATCGCGTCGGTACTCCCTGTGTGGCTGCTGCTGGCTCCACGCGATTATCTGTCTACGTTCCTGAAAATCGGTGTTATTGCTGGTTTGGCCGTTGGCATTGTATTTGCTGCGCCAGAAATGAAAATGCCGGCGGTTACTCGCTTTATCGACGGTTCTGGGCCGGTCTTCTCCGGCAGCCTGTTCCCGTTCCTGTTTATTACCATTGCCTGCGGTGCCATTTCGGGCTTCCATGCGTTGGTGTCCAGCGGTACCACACCAAAATTAATCGAACGTGAAAGCCACATTCGTTTCATCGGCTATGGTGCGATGCTGATGGAATCCTTCGTTGCCATCATGGCGCTGATTTGTGCCTCGGTTATCGATCCTGGCGTGTATTTTGCCATGAACTCACCGGCGGCATTGATCGGTACCACGGTCGAGAATGCCTCGCAGGTCATCAACAGTTGGGGTTTCGTCGTTACACCTGAAACGCTAGCGATGATCGCTAAAGATGTCGGTGAAAACTCCATTCTTTCCCGAGCCGGTGGCGCACCAACCTTTGCAGTAGGCATGGCGCACATTATTACCGAGGTCTTTAACAGCCGTGCCATGATGGCATTCTGGTATCACTTCGCCATTCTGTTTGAAGCCCTATTTATTCTGACCGCCGTTGATGCGGGTACGCGTGCCTGTCGTTTTATGGTGCAAGATCTGGTCGGTGTCGCTATTCCAAGCTTGGCCAACAACCGCTCATGGTTTGGTAACCTCGCAGGAACGACGGTTGCCGTTGCGGGCTGGGGTTTCTTCGTATATCAGGGCGTGGTAGACCCGCTAGGCGGGATTAATACCCTGTGGCCACTATTCGGTATTGGTAACCAGATGCTGGCATCTATGGCATTGATTTTGGGTACGGTGGTGCTGTTTAAAATGAAGAAACAGCGCTACGCGTGGGTCACTATCTTGCCCACGGTGTGGCTGTTCGTGACCTCAATGACCGCAGGCTGGCAGAAGATTTTCCATGAGAAACCGAGCATTGGCTTCTTGGCGCAGGCTAAACGTTTTTCAGCGGGTATCGACTCAGGCACATTGATTGCACCGGCCAAAACGATCAAAGACATGGAAACCATCGTGATGAACAACTACATCAACGCTGCGCTATGCGGCTTCTTTATGTTAGTTGCCGTCACCATGCTGATTTCCGCTTTCTTCGTGATTCGTCGGGCGTTGAACTCTAATAAACCAACGGTACATGAAACAACACCTGCATTGCGTGAGGAAAGATCGCATGGTTGAAAAACTGCATGACACCCCTAGCATGATGATTAAAACCGGTCTGCCATGGAAGAGACAAGCACAACCGGGGATGACTATCACTCGCTGTTTGCCGCTTTCGCTAGGTGAATCTCAGCCATCGTCGGCATGGCAATGGGCAAAACTGGCGCTGCGGCGGGTTGCACAAAGTTTTCGCTTGATGGTTGGCGTTCAGGACTACCAGAACTATCTGCGGCATCAACAACTACATCATCCAGAGCTAACACCAATGAGCGAACGCGAGTTTCATCGCTACTGCTTAGAAGCCCGTTTCCCGAGTAAGGGTGGCAAGCTAGGCAAATGCCCTTGCTGATGCGGATAATCAGGTAATAAAAAAGCACCGGAAATCTTATCTCTCGGTGCTTTTTTTATCTCAATTCGAATTCAGATTTTGCAGCCTTCGCAGTCCGCTTCGTCATTCAGTTCGACCGGCACTTCGTTCGCTTTTTCCTGTGCACGCTTTTCAGCCTGCTCAAGTTGTGCATCGATGTCAAAATCAAAAATATCTTCGTTCATAGCAAATACCCCTTTGGATCAATAACGCCAGTATAACGGGGTTATGTACGCAGGTAAATTATCTCAACGTGCGCATATTCTGTATGGCCTTAAATTTACCAGATAAAAAACCACAATAATAAAATGATTTTAAAGGACTTATTTTCAGCACGGTCTACTTTTACGTCATTGTGCAAAAAGAGTATAGTCAGATGTTCGTATTAAAATATTCCATTTTTTGTTTATTTCTTAGGTGCTAAGTTGTTATGAACACCACATTTACTCAGGCCTTCAGCAAAAACTTTCTTGGTAACGCACCAGACTGGTACAAAGTTGCTATTGTCATTTTTCTGCTGTTGAACCCTCTGGTCTTCTTTTATGTTAGCCCCTTCGCCGCGGGATGGCTGCTGGTGGCAGAATTCATCTTCACGCTGGCGATGGCGCTAAAGTGCTACCCTCTACTGCCGGGTGGCCTGTTGGCATTTGAAGCCATCATCATTGGGATGACCACAGCCGATAAAGTCAAACATGAAGTCGCCGCGAATATCGAAGTGTTGCTGTTGCTGATCTTTATGGTGGCAGGTATCTACTTTATGAAGCAGCTGCTGCTCTATGTATTTACCAAGCTCTTGCTAAACATCCGTTCAAAAATCGCCTTATCATTGGCCTTCTGTATCGCCGCGGCATTTTTGTCAGCATTTCTGGATGCGCTGACGGTTATTGCTGTGGTGATCAGCGTTGCGGTCGGGTTCTACGGGATTTATCACAGCGTCGCGTCAGGCACTACCGGCACGCTTTCTCTCAATGATGATAGCCATCTGCAAAATGCGGGGCGTCGCGCTATCCTAAATCAGTTCCGCGCCTTTTTACGCAGCCTGATGATGCATGCTGGCGTAGGTACCGCACTCGGCGGCGTAATGACCATGGTTGGTGAACCACAGAACCTGATTATTGCTAAAAGCGCCGATTGGGACTTTGTATCATTCTTGCTACGTATGTCTCCCGTCACCGTTCCCGTCTTTATTTGTGGTGTATTGACCTGCTATTTAGTCGAACGTTTTAAAGTCTTTGGCTACGGTGCTCGTTTGCCGAAACGCGTTCGACAGGTACTGCGCGAATATGATCAAAACGCCACTCGCAAGCGCACACGCCAGGAACGCCAAAAGCTGATTATTCAGGCGCTCATTGGTATTTGGCTGATCTTCGCGCTCGCTTTCCATCTGGCTGAAGTGGGTTTGATCGGTCTGAGTGTTATCGTGCTAGCGACCGCTTTTTGCGGCGTTACCGATGAACATGCGATAGGTAAAGCCTTTCAGGAGTCACTGCCGTTTACTGCGTTATTGACCGTATTCTTCGCCGTGGTAGCCGTCATTATCGATCAACAGCTGTTTTCACCTGTCATTCACTTTGTGCTTCAGGCCTCACCTGAACATCAGTTAACGCTGTTTTATCTCTTTAACGGCCTACTTTCATCGATTTCAGACAACGTCTTCGTTGGCACAGTGTATATTCATGAGGCAAAGGCGGCATTAGAGTCTGGCGTGATATCACTCAAGCAATTCGAGATGCTGGCTGTCGCAATCAATACCGGTACCAACTTACCTTCGGTGGCAACACCCAATGGTCAAGCTGCGTTCCTGTTTTTATTAACATCGGCGCTTTCACCACTGATTCGTTTGTCATACGGTCGAATGGTATGGATGGCACTGCCTTACACCATTGTTATGACGCTGGTCGGCTTAGCCTGTGTTCAGTTCACACTAGAACCGATGACTCAACTGTTTTACCAGTGGCATTGGCTGTCTTTACCGCCGGTCAATGACGTGTTGTCGAGTGCTCATTAAGTCACTTAATAGCACCGTAACAATCACTAGTTTTTTAATCAAATGGCTGGCAGGCAAGACAATATAGTTTACACTGCGCTCATCTTGCTGTGGCATGGAATGGAACAGATATGTTGCAATATTTAAATGGTTGTTCTCGTGGACGTGGGGCTTGGATTCTCTTAGCCGTGACGGCGCTCATCCTTGAGTTAGTCGCCCTGTATTTTCAGCATGTTATGTTATTGAAGCCCTGCGTACTCTGCATTTACGAACGCTGTGCGTTGTTTGGCATTATGGGCGCAGGCATTGTTGGCGCCATTGCACCTAAAACGCCGCTACGTTTTATCGCTATTTTCCTGTGGATTTACAGCACCTATGAAGGCCTCATGCTGGCATGGAAACATACCATGATTCAGCTGCACCCTTCGCCATTTGTCACCTGCGATTTCTTCGTTTCATTCCCATCATGGTTACCATTAGATAAGTGGGCTCCGGCTATCTTTTCTGCAAGCGGCGATTGCTCAGTACGTCAGTGGGAATTTTTAACGCTAGAAATGCCACAGTGGCTAGTAGGCATTTTTGCGGCTTACCTCGTAGTTGCAGTCTTGGTGTTTATTGCTCAATTCGTTAAGCCAAAGCGTCGCGACCTTTTCGGGCGCTAAGCCGATACGATACCTTGCTATCTCATAAAAGCACCCGCTGGGTGCTTTTTTTATGCCGCGTGGTACATGTTGGTTAGCAATGCGCGGATCATGTGAAAAAATACGGGTCATATGAGTTGCCAGATCGACGTCAGCTTATTTAATCGCCCACCTTGAATCTCACCACTATGCCCTCTAGTCTGTAGGTAACGAGAGATAATATGCATGGGTCAAATACCGCGGGGGAGCTTAACAATGATGCATCAATTCAAGGTTATTTATAAATCCAATAATCAAACACATGATTTCATCATGAATGGGCAGGCAACGCTGAATAAAGCCGATGGGGAAGTTCTAGAAGCTGCGCTAATTGATGTGGCTCAATACCTTAACGCAAGTGCTAAAGACCTACACATCATCTCTGTGGAACGTTTGCAACATCTGTAACGGCTTGCCTATCCAATAAGAATCAATAGCTTCGCGGCGAGTATTCATCGCGAAGCTTTTAACGGCATAGCAATTTAATGACATAGCGGTTTGATCACATAGTTGTTGGCAATTACATCATAAAACCTCTTCATTCAACAGCTATAGTAACCGTGTGTGTGCGGCTATATCTCGTCGTTATAACAAACCACTTATTTCAAGCACCCTGATATTTATAGGGAAATGAGAGTGCAGAAATAAAAAGACCCACCTAGATAGCCCGTCGAATAATTAACGACCTATGTATTTTACTCAGTGAGAAACGAACACTATTTATTCATAGAATAAGATATCAATCACTCTATATTTCAGACAAGGTTGATAAATTAAATAAAGAAGATTTTTTCCTCAAAAGTAAAACGGGAGGCCATATGTATAATACTATTCTGGTTCCGGTTGATATCACTGAAGTTGAGCTGACACGTCAAGCAATTCCTCACGTTGAGCAGCTTGCAAAACTTGTCGATTCTCACATTCACTTTGTGGTTGTTATTCCCTCTTCACCCTACTATTCCGCCTTTGGATTTGGCTATGCGGCCGCCGTCGATAAGCAGGACATACTGAAAGCTGCAAACGATGCTCTTATCAAGACGGCTAAAGAATTTAATATTCCCGAAGACAGATCAACCACTCATGCGGTTATGGGATCACCGAAAGAACAAATATTGAAATTGGCCGATATCATTAATGCCGATCTGATTGTCATCGGCTCTCATCGTCCAAGCACCCGAACCTACTTACTAGGCTCCAATGCAGCGGCCGTGGTTCGCCATGCTAAGTGCTCGGTTTTGGTCGTCCGCTAACCATCGCAAACCTTCAATAAAAGTAAAAAGCCTCGTCTATCGGTAATACTGTTCATTTAAGAGATCGAGATACACGGGACTAGCACACCGCGGGGCGGTTATGGAACACATCCATGTGTTCCACCCTAGGGGGCAACGCTAAAGCGTTGTTCAACTTTGCTCCCTGCAAAGTTGTCGGCGGCTTCGCCGCTACGACCCCATCGGTGTACTTCCCCTAAAATCAGGCTTAACTAACAAGTATTAGGTCTATCAGGGGTTTTTACTTTTTTCAGTTGGGGAATAGAGGCACTGAGTGATAGCTAAAAGGCGGAGGAACATACACTAATGAATGCAGCCAGAACGACTGTAAACAGCGAACCTAAAGCTAATAATAAATACATATGTTTAATTTTATAGTTCACGTAATCGCCTTTGCTAATTTTAAAATTTCTTTGCTAAGACTTATCGTAGTGACAGAGATTCTTTCAATCAATATTTGAAGGCTATTTTCAGACAAGTCTCTATTTTGAAAAAGTGAGCAACAGTTGAGACGACTTAAATTTATAAAAACAAAAAACCCACACTCGGTGGGTTTCTTAGGCACAGGGAATTCGATGCAATTAACTAAATTGATTAGGATTATTCGCCATTCGTCGCCCAGAATGGTTTGTTCATAATATGCTCTTCCCAGTCATTGACTTCACTTTCACGCACCGCGATATAACGAACCGATATCCGTTCTGCATGCATGGCTTTTTTAGACCCTACTTTTAATGGGTGCCATTCAGGTAAATCTTTACCCTCATGAACCATGCGATAGGCGCAGGTAGGCGGAAGCCACTCGAAGGTTTCAAGATTCTCGCGAGTTAACTTGATGCAATCTTCTTCATACTCGAAGCGGCGCTCATAGTGGCGACACTGGCAGGTTTTAATATTGAGCAAATTACAAGCGACGTTAGTGAAGTAAATCTCATCAGTATCCTCATCGTGTAACTTATGCAGACAGCACTGCCCACAACCATCACACAGTGATTCCCATTCATCATTGCTCATATCAGCTAATGTTTTTTCCTGCCAGAAAGGGAGAGTTGTCATGCTTGTATGTCCGATAATTACAGTTGGGCTGGACTATATAGACGCTTTGGCGATGAGATGCAAGTTTTGTCCTTACTAAAACGAGGCCTAGTAAGGACTTGCTGGGCTAAATAACGCGGGTACTCAATGAATTACCGTTAACGGATAGCGTGAGCATATCACCAGACACTAAAGGGCCGACGCCTTGCGGTGTGCCCGTTAAGATGATGTCGCCAGCACGCAACGTGAAGTAGCGGCTCATATAGCTGATCAGTGGCAAAATAGGCGTAATCATATCGCGCGTGCTGCCTTGCTGGCGAACACTGCCGTTAATGCTCAAGATCAGCTCGGCGTTTTGCGGATCGCCAAACTCGGCTTCTGGGATAAAACCAGAGATCGGACAAGAGCCATCAAAGGCTTTCGCTTTTTCCCAAGGCCGCCCTGCTTTCTTGCATTCAGCCTGAACATCGCGCAGGGTCAGATCAAGCGCAACGCCATAGCCCGCTATCGCGCGGGCGACACGATCTTCGCTAGCCTGCTTCAGCGGCGTGCCAATCAGAATGGCCAACTCGATCTCATGGTGTACGGAGCCAAAATCTTTGGGAATCGCAACAGGCTGACGAATATCACACAAGGCGGTTTCAGGTTTGATGAATAAAACAGGTTCTGCTGCCTGAGTTCCCCCCATTTCTTTGATGTGGCCGCCATAGTTACTGCCAACACAAACAACTTTACTGACAGGCAGCTCAAGTAATGCCCCCTGCCAATCACGGTGTTGATACATAGCCTTCTCCTGTGGTCATACACAACGCGATAAAATCGCTACATTACCCCAAAAGGATGTGGATGACTGAAACTTAGGCCGTATATCCAACAGCATTCCAGCATCTATCGTCCTTCACACTCTCCGGTGTACGAAACTACCGCTGCTCTCACCATCACTTCAATGGATTTACGCCAAGCCCCCTCGGCGCATGATATTTATGTGAATAGCATCACACTTATTCATTCATCCACTGACTTTTTTGTCTGTGCAATGTGCATTTTCAGCAAACTTTCCGGCGGTGGAGGAAGTTGTAAATAATAACCTTGCTCTTTCAAGTCATTTTTTACCTTTTCAATATCCGCCGTGGCGAGTTTCTTTTTGCTCTCTAAATCGATCATCATCGCTAATTGTGGCTGCCCAAAGCTTTTCATCAGCTCTTCAGGCACCCGAGAAAAATCGTCTCTTTTTTCGACATAAAGATAGGTTTGATCGCGTTTTGAACTTCTGTAAATGGTACAAATCATTTTTTCACTCTAATTAATTCAGACGGCGACTTGCCTAGATATAACACTGACTATAACATGTTTAATGTACATCGGAATATTACCCCCTGTGTGGTTATTCCGGGGATTTAAAGTTGCTGAAACTGAGTCAGGATAGATGTCACAATCGCCAATAGAACTAAAAGGCAGCAGTTTTACTCTTTCGGTTGTTCATTTGCATAATTCGCAACCGGAGGTAATACGTGAGGCATTAATCGAAAAAGTCGAGCAAGCGCCCGCTTTTTTGAAAAATGCCCCTGTTGTTATTAATATTGCTAACGTCCCTGAAGGCGCAAGCTGGCAGAAATTACAACAGGCCATTACCGAAGCTGGGCTGCATGTCATTGGCGTAAGTGGTTGCACCGATGAAGGGCTTAAACGTGCTATAACTCGCGCAGGCCTGCCTTTGTTAAGTGAAGGGAAAGGTATTAAGAAAAGCGCGCCTGTCGTGTTACCCGAGCCACCTGCACCGGTAAAAACCCGCATCATTAGCACGCCGGTTCGGTCTGGCCAGCAGATATATGCACGAGACTGTGATCTTATCGTTACTAGCAGCGTCAGTGCTGGCGCTGAAATCATCGCCGATGGCAATATTCATATTTATGGCATGATGCGTGGACGCGCACTTGCTGGTGCCAGCGGAGATACATCCAGTCAGATCTTTTGTGCTCATCTTGCCGCTGAACTGGTGTCTATCGCCGGTCAGTACTGGCTGAGCGATCAGATCCCTGAAGCTTTTTATGGGCAGGCTGCCAGACTCAATTTGAGCGACAGTGCCTTAACTATACAACCTCTATTCTAGGCCCTTCGACAAGGAACCCATATACATGGCACGCATTATTGTTGTTACATCCGGTAAAGGGGGCGTTGGCAAAACCACATCTAGCGCAGCCATCGCCACCGGTTTGGCCCAAAAAGGTAAGAAAACCGTTGTTATCGACTTTGACATCGGTTTACGTAATCTAGACTTAATTATGGGCTGTGAACGTCGTGTAGTGTATGACTTTGTTAACGTGATTCAGGGTGATGCGACTCTTAATCAAGCGTTAATTAAAGATAAACGTACAGAAAATCTCTACATTCTTCCGGCGTCACAAACCCGCGACAAAGACGCATTGACCCATGAAGGCGTTGAAAAAGTCTTGAACGATTTGGGTGAGATGGACTTTGACTTCATCGTCTGCGACTCCCCTGCGGGTATTGAAACAGGCGCACTAATGGCGCTGTATTTTGCTGATGAAGCCATTATTACCACCAACCCAGAAGTCTCCTCTGTACGTGACTCTGACCGAATTCTCGGTATTCTGGCGTCTAAATCACGCCGCGCAGAAAAAGGGGAAGACCCAATCAAAGAGCATCTGCTGCTGACCCGCTATAACCCAGGCCGTGTTAGCCGTGGGGATATGCTGAGCATGGAGGACGTATTGGATATTCTACGCATTCCATTAGTTGGCGTGATTCCTGAAAGCCCATCCGTGCTGCGCGCATCAAACCAAGGCGAACCTGTTATACTAGATAAAGAGTCAGACGCCGGTCAGGCATACCAAGACATGGTTGATCGTTTGCTAGGTGAAGAGCGTGCATTCCGATTTGTTGAAGAAGAGAAAAAAGGCTTCCTGAAACGCCTGTTCGGGGGATAAAACATGGCATTACTTGATTTCTTCCTGTCGCGCAAAAAACCGACAGCCAATATAGCCAAGGAACGGCTGCAAATTATCGTTGCGGAGCGACGTCGCGGTGATAGTGAACCACAATATTTACCCCAGTTGAAACGCGATATTTTGGCTGTTATTTGTAAATATGTGCAGATAGATCCAGAGATGCTGACAGTGCAGTTTGAACAAAAAGGCGATGATATTTCGGTATTAGAGCTAAACGTGACCTTGCCTGAAGCAGAAGAAGCCGCTAAATGATTTTGTTATCCTGACGTTCTCTTATAGAAATATAAGGGAACGCCTGTATATTTAAACAGACTTTTTAATAAACAATGAACTTTGAGAATACGACTATCAAGATTATTCCTAATATTTATTATTTTTCATTAAATTTAAGACTAATCATGTAGGTTTCTTTCTTTAGGCGTTGTTTTTATATTGCTGCTTTATCTTTGATATATACCCATAATAATGTGAGTTGTATTGAAAGCATAAGTGAAGGAAAGTCTCATCACTTACTCAACTGCACGCTGCCAACAGAAATTCAGTTTGAAGAAAGCTGAGTTAAGTCATACTGGGTTATCTAATAAATAAAGGCAGCCATTTCGTGGCTGCCTTTATTCTTATATGCTAACAATGATTAGCGACACATCCATTACAGCGCCGCAAGAATGGCTCTTACTTGCTCACCCACCAATTTATCTCTCCAGCCTTGCAATAGTTCTGGCTGCTCATCTTTAAGCTTCCAGTGCCAGCTTAGCAGCGCATTTATCTGGCGACGTGAGGCAATCAACTCTGCGGTTAAACCACTGCGTTCTGCCGCATTCTGCACCGCGGTTTTTAACTCTTTAAACGCATGCTTATAGCCACTGTGATCGACCAAACGCTCAACGGGCTGCGGCCACTGTGACTCAGGGATATTCGCTGATTCAGCCACCAGCGCCACCAGTGTTTTACCATGGAAGCGAATTTCTGGGCCGCTCAAGCCAAGTTCCCCTAACTCCCCTTGAGATGTGGGTAGATAGCGAGCGACCTGCCAGAGATTCTCCTCACGTACCACAAAGTTCACGGCCATATCGCGCTGACGCGCCTGATTAAGGCGCCATTCTGCGAGCTTTTGCAAACATGCCAACTGTCGAGTTCGCAATTGCCACGCGTTGGTAATATCGCGATAGGCTAAAGCAGGATCGACAACTTCTTGACGGCGACGACACAGAGATAAGCAGTCATCCTGTGCGGCATCCAACCACCCTGCCTCTGCGACTTCAGCAATCAACTTATCCGCTAACGGAAGCAGATAGAAAACATCTGCCGCAGCGTACTCACACTGGCGTTCAGTCAGCGGACGTGCCAGCCAATCAGTGCGAGATTCGCTCTTGTCTAATTCTACCTGCAGGTAATCGTTCACCATGGCAGCGAAACCACAAGACAATGCACGCCCCGTGAATGCGGCAAGGATTTGCGTGTCGATCATCGGCGTTGGCAACGTCTGGAACTCATGCAAGAAAACTTCAAGGTCTTCGCTACACGCATGGAGGAGTTTGGTGACTTCAGGATTTTTCAACAGAGCGACAAACGGCTGCCAATCAGTAATCGGTAACGGATCGATCAGCGTCAGCGTTTCACCGTCAAAAAGCTGAATCAACCCCAACTGAGGATAGTAGGTGCGAGTTCGTACAAATTCGGTATCTAACGCAATGTAGGCGTGGCGGCTGGCTTGCTCACAAACTTGCTTGAGATCGCTACTGGTGGTAATTAACTGATAATTCAAAACATCATTCTCATTTTCGGTTCTCTGACCTACTTGGTACGCCAGATAATTTAATCAGTACAAAAAATGACGCCGGTCACAACCGGCGTCAACGTTTATCTGCTTAGAATCGTAAGAAGCTATGCGGCGCCTTTCTGCGAGGCCGCCTGCTCCTCACGTAATTTTCTGCGTAGGATCTTACCTACGTTGGACTTTGGTAATTCATCGTAAAACTCTACGCTTTTCGGCACTTTGTAGCCCGTGAGATGCTTACGGCAGTGTGCAATCAACTCATCACGAGTCAGTGAAGGATCCTTCTTCACAACACAGATTTTCACCATTTCACCGGAAGCTTCGCTTGGCACTCCGATGGCTGCGCACTCAAGCACTTTATCATGCATCGAGACAACTTCTTCGATTTCATTCGGATAAACATTGAAACCAGATACTAATATCATATCTTTTTTACGATCGACAATGCGCAAGAAGCCCTCGTCATCCACGGTCACCACATCGCCGGTAGACAACCAGCCATCTTTGAGGATCTCATCGGTAGCCTCTGGACGCTGCCAGTATCCCAGCATCACCTGTGGGCCTTTCACCTGTAGCTCTCCGGCTTCTCCGTGAGCCACTTCATTACCTTCGTCATCCACTAAACGCACATCGGTGGACGGCACTGGCAAACCAATACTCCCACTATAGTGCTGTAGATCGTAAGGATTCCCCGAAACCAAAGGCGCACATTCTGTTAATCCGTAGCCTTCGAGCAGATGACGACCGGTGAGTTTTTCCCATTTCTCCGCGACCGAGCGCTGTACTGACATGCCACCGCCCACCGATAAACGCAGCGTCGAGAAATCCAACTCGCGGAAATCTTCGTTATTCAACAACGCATTAAACAACGTATTGACACCGGTCAGCGCGGTAAATGGATAGCGGCTTAGCTCTTTTACCATACCCGGAATATCACGTGGGTTGGTAATCATCAAGTTGCAGCCCCCCATTTCGATGAACAGCAGGCAATTAACGGTTAACGCAAAAATATGGTAAAGCGGCAGAGCCGTGACCACCAGCTCATGGCCTTCATGTAACAACGGGCCATAAGCGGCGCGTGATTGCACCAAATTCGCCTGCATATTGCGGTGGGTTAGCATCGCCCCTTTTGCTACACCAGTGGTGCCTCCGGTGTACTGCAAAAATGCGAGGTCATTATTCGTAATATCAGGCTTGATGTACTGCAAACGGCGACCACGCTGTAACGCGGAGCGGAAAGAGATGGCATCAGGCAGATTATACTTAGGCACTAAGCGCTTGATGTATTTCACGACAAAGTTAACCAACGTGCCTTTCGCCGCTGAAAGCTGATCGCCCATTCGGGTTAAAATCACGTGCTTAACTTGCGTGTTGAACACCACTTTCTCAAGCGTATGCGCAAAGTTTGACACGATAACAATAGCGCTGGCACCGCTATCGTTTAGCTGGTGCTCAAGCTCTCGCGGCGTATATAGCGGGTTCACGTTCACCACCACCATACCGGCACGCAGTACGCCGAACAACGCTATCGGATACTGCAACAGATTAGGCATCATCAGTGCCACACGGTCGCCTTTTTTTAGTCCCAGCTCATTTTGTAAATAGGCCGCGAATGCACGGCTACGCTCTTCAAGCTTACGGAAGGTCATCACCTGCCCCATATTGATGAACGCAGGCTGATCGGCAAATCGCGCGACCGACTGCTCGAACATCTCTACCAGAGAGGAGTATTGATCAGGGTCGATTTCCGCAGGCACATCTGCCGGATATCGTTTAAGCCAAACCTTTTCCAAGGTCGTTCTCCCGTAAAAATTGTTTTCTTGTTTAAGCATTGTTTGCATCGCACACCCGCACTGTTAGCCATGAAAAACAACAGAACAATATCCAATGTTTAACAAAATTTTAACTCAGCGTACCAGTTCATGGAGAAACAATGTTCAGGTTGCGATATGCATCACTAAAATTAGCGTAGCCACGGTAGTAGACGCGGTAAAAAATGGCGCCTGCCATAAAAGCAAAAAGCGGCCTCAAGGCCGCTGTGGGTATAATACCAAAAAGAGTAACTTTCTGTAAAATTAGCACTATTTTCGGCTAATGAACCGCCATAACGCCTATTTTTTCCGCTGCAAACGTCTATCTTTGAAACAGCTGACATTCGCTGAGCTCAGTACATCCGTCAATATGATAAATCGATGTTCGTATCAGCGCTCAACTCATGTATATTCCGCTGTTTATCGGAGGGAACCATGCTAACCAATTCATCCACGCGCCTTAACAAATACATCAGTGAAAGTGGCATTTGCTCACGACGCGACGCCGATCGCTATATTGAGCAAGGGCATGTTTTTATCAACGGCAAACGTGCCGGAATTGGCGATCAGGTTTTCGCTGGTGACGTAGTCAAGGTGAATGGTCAGCTCATCGAGCCGCGTGATGCTGATGATTTAGTCCTAATTGCGTTGAATAAACCCGTTGGTATCGTGAGCACAACGGAAAATGGCGAGAAGGACAATATCGTTGATTACGTCAACCATAGCACGCGCGTTTTCCCCATTGGCCGTTTAGACAAAGACTCTCAGGGCATTATTTTCCTGACTAACCACGGCGATCTGGTGAACAAAATCCTGCGCGCCGGTAATGACCATGAAAAAGAGTATTTAGTTACCGTGAATAAGCCGGTGACCGATGAATTTATTCGAGGAATGGGGGCTGGCGTTCCGATTCTCGGCACCGTCACAAAAAAATGCAAAGTTAAAAAAGAAGCCCCGTTTGTATTTCGCATCACTTTAGTACAAGGGCTAAATCGCCAAATTCGCCGCATGTGCGAACACTTCGGCTATGAAGTCACTAAGCTCGAACGCACGCGGATCATGAATGTGAGCTTATCTGGACTGCCATTAGGCGAATGGCGTGATTTGACCGACGATGAGCTGATCGAATTATTTAAAGCGATAGAAGACTCCTCTTCTGAAGCTAAACCCGCTAAAAAGGCCAAGCCGAAGGCAAAACCCGCCGCAGCCAAGAGCCCTCCAAACAAAGGGGCAAAACCGGCGGGGAAAAGCAGCAGCGCCGATGCATCTTCACGTAAGCGATTTACTCAGCCTGGACGTAAGAAGAAAGGCCGTTAATCCCAAATACGACAAAGCCCCGATTTCGGGGCTTTGTTTTAAACGCGAGCGTTCATTAGTTTTCTGTTACTACGCTTTGGACACGCGCCGGACCAGGATTATACCATCCCCAACCAGGGCCGAAGCCGGGTCCCCAAAATCCACCGCGACCATAAGCGCCATAACCATAATCCCAAGGGCCAAATGGCTGAGGCGGCATCACGATTTCCTGCGTGATGTGCCAACGCTGATAGCCCTGTACATCCATCGTCACGAAGGTATAAGGCGTTTTCCCTATTTTACCTTCAACGCTGCCCGTTAATGGCCCTACGACCGTAACAAGCTGCCCTTTAAAGTCAACCGGATCTAAGAATGTCGGGCTCTTGGCGATCAAGCGCCCCACTGACGGCTGGTTGAGAATGGGTCTGGCGGTATCGTCCAACGGCATCACCGCTATCTCTAGCGTGGTGGCGTCTTTTTGATTAACCACATTCACTACGGTTCCGCCGAAGCGAGACTCTTGGCCGACGTACAAATCAGGAGCATTATGCACCGCGACAAAATTCTGCTGTGGCGTTGCAGATGTGCCTTTGATCGAGTCTGGAATGGTGACACATCCAGACAACAACAGCGGGCTACAAACGATCGCCACGCTGACTAACCGACGAACCCAGTGCTTAGAAGGCATATTTCATTCTCCAAAACTAACTATCTCATTCATATGACTGCTAGTTTAGACAGAAGTTGCCTGAATTATTCACGCCCCGGAAGTTTTTTCCAAGTGACTTCATTGCGCAGATAAGTGGGCTGCGCGTTTTCCACGGCCGTCATCTTACCTAAGGCAAAATCCACCAGCGCTAACGGCAGCATATCTTCAGCCTGAGGCAGCGTTATTTGCCCATCGACCAGCATAATGGGCGTCGCTGCTGCCATGTCTGGGTAGGTTCCCCATCCGGTACCAACGCTCGCCCATTCCCCTGCCAGCGCCATAACATTTTGCTGTGCGCGTTCTGGCGTGAATACGGCCTCGGTGTTTTCACCTACCCACACGCCATCATTTTGGCGCTGGTACTGACCCCAATAAACTTCGCCCATACGCGCATCAATGGCGGCCAGCACCTGCGTGGCACCCATCTGACGAAATGCGCCCTGAGCCATAGTTGCCAGCGTTGAAACACCAATCATCGGCAGATCTGCGCCCATGGCTAACCCTTGAGCAATGCCGATACCGATGCGTACTCCGGTGAAACTGCCCGGGCCACGACCAAAGGCCAGTGCATCCAACTGGTTTAACGATACGCCAGACTCAGCCAATATCTGTTGCACCATTGGCAAAATACGCTGTGTGTGTTCGCGTGGACAGATTTCAAACAGCGCATGTTTTTCGCCATTATTCCAGAGCGCAACAGAACAGGCTTCTGTTGCCGTATCAATCGCTAAAATTCGCGTGGACATGCAAACCTCGGGAGGGACAATTAAATGAGTAGAGATAAATCAGGCGCAGATGATAGCACAGCCAACCCACTGATGCCTCTGAAGGGTGTATGGCGATAGCACGTTGCATCACGACATTTGAGCTGCAAGAACTGCCTCCGCGCTATCACCCCGCCTCCTTCTGCTATCCATCAGCAATGAGCTGCGTTACTCACTCGTTGATGGATTCCCTGCCTTAAGAAACTCGATGACCTTATTCAAGTCTCGGGTGCGTGGCGCGGGAGGCAGGCTATTGAGGAAGACCTCGCCATATGGACGCATGACTAAACGGTTATCGCAGATAATCACTACGCCGCGATCGCTGGTATCACGAATCAACCGCCCCACGCCCTGCTTGAGCGTAATCACGGCGTCAGGAAGTTGAACCTCAGCGAAAGGATCGCCGCCACGCACGCGGCAGTCTTCAATTCGCGCTTTCAGTAACGGGTCATCCGGTGATGTAAACGGCAGTTTATCGATAATCACACAGGAAAGTGTGTCGCCCCGCACATCAACGCCTTCCCAAAAACTACTGGTTGCCACTAATAAGGCATTCCCCGCTGCAACAAATTCTGCCAGTAGACGTGGCTTACTGGTTTCGCCCTGTAACAACACGGGCAGCGTCATGGTCGCGCGGAACTCTTCGGCTAAATCGCGCATCATAGCATGAGAGGTACATAGGAAAAAACAGCGACCTTCATTCGCTTCAATCACTGGCCTGAGCATTCTTGCCAGCTGACGTGCCGCTCCACGCTGGTTTGGCGTTGGCAAAAAACGGGGGACACAGAGCATTGCCTGATTTGCATAGTCAAATGGACTCGGCAATAGCAAACTTTTGGCCTTATTCAGGCCAAGACGCGCGGTGAAATGTGACACATCGTCATTAACCGCTAACGTCGCTGAAGTGAAAATCCACGATCCGGGTTTATCCTTCATCACTTCGTTAAATTTTTCCGCTACGGTCAGCGGCGTAAGCGCCATCACAAAGTGACGTGAGTTACACTCATACCAATAGCTGTAACCGGGTATGGAAACATCGCGTAGACGTTTAAGGCGATTTCGATAGGTCGTGGCTCGCTCAAACGCCGCATCTAACAGCGCAGAACGTCCCAGCGACATTTTCACGACGTCGTAGCACAGCTCCAAAGCATCATCGAGCAACACCAGCGCGCGTTGAACTTCCGGTAATGCCAGCGCCTCACGTAAATTTCCACGATAGCCCGGATCGCCGAGCGCTAGGCGGAAGTCCTGCGCACTCTGGCTCAGCCTATCCGCACACTTCTGTAATTGCGCGGTATCTCGCACCTCAGTGCGGTAGGCAATGGTGATATCTTTCGCTAAATCCATCAGTTGGCGGCTGGTCAACTGCTGACCAAAGTATTGGCTAGCGATATCCGGCAACTGATGTGCTTCATCGAAAATCATGACGTCGGCATCAGGGATAAGCTCACCAAAGCCGGTCTCTTTCACGACCAAATCGGCTAAAAACAAGTGATGGTTGACCACGATAATATCGGCATCCATGGCGCGCCGACGCGCTTTCACCACGAAACAGTCTTTATACTGTGGACAATCGCTGCCAAGACAGTTGTCGTTAGTGCTGGTGACCAGCGGCCAGATAATGCTGTCTTCCGATACGCCATGGCAGTTACTCACATCGCCATCTTCGGTTTGAATTGCCCAGCCGCGCAGGTGCATTAAATCTGAGAGTGCCTCAGACGCCAATTCACCGCCGACCATCGACTGTTGTTCTAAGCGCTCAAGGCATAAATAGTTAGAACGACCTTTGAGTAAGGCTAACTTGCCGGCAAATTTCAGCGCATCACGCACCGTGGGCAAATCTCGTGCGTACAGCTGATCCTGTAGCGCCTTTGATCCCGTGGAGATAATAACCTTTGCGCCAGAACGAAGCGCAGGAACCAGATAGGCATAGGTTTTCCCCGTCCCTGTTCCCGCCTCTACCACCAGTTCTTCTTTAAACTGGATCGCTTTGGTGACAGCTTCGGCCATGTGTTGTTGTGCTTCACGCGGTTTAAAACCCCGTATTGCTTTTGTCAGTATGCCATCGGGCGCGAAATCGTCTGTCACACAGCCTCTCATTCAATCAGTGAAGGCGTGATTATGCCAAGTGATCGACGTAACAACCACTCACTTTCATTTTTAGTCAGTTTTACTCACCGCTTAAAAAAGTAAGGCCGCACAGCGGCGGCCCTTATCGATATCAGCGTAGAGACGCTTACCCCGCAGGCTTAAGATTGCCACGCGTAATATGAGTGAGTGGAATATTAATATCAAAAATGCGGCTGCGAATATCTGTTGCCCCCATTTGCGCAACACGTTTTATATGCATCGCAGCGTACTGCTCGGCACTCGCTTTATCGTTAAACAGATAGATCCCACCGGCTTCGCCAGTATCAACATTTTCAGTCCAGATTTTTGAGATAAAACCCTGCTCCTGAGTGATGCTTTGTGCCAGCGGCGTTGCCAGTTCGGCCAAACGCTCACCCAACATTTCTGCCGGCATTTTAAAGTCGATTTGCAATAATACGGTCATCTGTGACTCCTTATGTTTTCTATTTCTTGTCTGTCACTATTGAGAATGCCACATACTTGCCGCAGAAAGCAGTGTTTTTCATCGGTTTTCGATATACTCAATATATTGTTATACCCCAAATAATAGGCGCTAGATCAGAATTGGCCTTGGTCTTTTGGAGCGCACTACTCGGCCTTCAGCGCAGAGGCGGCTTCATGCATGAAGGGTATAAATCATCAACACTACAAGGAGTTATCTATGTCTATCGAACGTATCAATCCAGAAAAGCGCTGGTCTGACGCCACCGTATTCAATGACACCATCTATTACACCAGCGTTCCCGAGAATCTGGATGATGACGCAACGTCGCAGACCGCTAACGCATTAGCCGCCATTGATATGATCCTGAATCAGCTAGGGACTGATAAAACTCGAATTCTCGACGCGACTATTTTTCTAGCCGACGGTGATGATTTCCAAGCCATGAACGCCGCTTGGGATGCTTGGGTTCCGGCAGGTAAAGCCCCTGTGCGCTGTACGGTTCAAGCTAAACTGATGAACCCTAAGTACAAAGTTGAAATCAAAATTATTGCGGCGCGTTAATTCATGGCCACGATGAAAGATGTTGCCCTGCGTGCCGGTGTTTCAACCGCCACCGTATCGCGAGTGATCAATCAGACATCGTACGTTGAGCCGGTAACCAGAGAGCGAGTGGAAAAAGCCATGCGCGACCTGAATTATCGGCGTAACGCCGCTGCACTGGCATTGGCCAAACGCAGCGGCGACATGCTAGGGCTATTAACGGGTAATTTAGCCGATCCTTTTTTCGCCCGCTTAGCTCGCGGAGTGGAGGAAGTTGCCCGACAGCAAGGTTTCCGTCTCATGGTATGCAGCGGTGGTCACCAAGCCGAACTTGAGAAATCCGGATTGGATTTCCTGATTAACCAAGGCTGCGAAGCGATTGTGGTTCATGCAACCCGCATGTCTGATCAAGAACTGGTTCGCTACAGCGCCCATTCTCCCGCCATGGTGATCGTTAATCGCTATATCGCGTCATCAGCTAATCGATGTGTATGGTTGGATAATCTATCAGCGGCGCGCGAAGCTACCCGCCATCTGCTACAAAAAGGTCATCGCTGCATTGCTTGCATCACTTCGGATTTACCGATTGACGATCGGCAGCAACGGCTCGAAGGATACCGCATGGCGCTGTCAGAGTACGGCATCATGCCGGAAAAAAGTTGGATTATCAGCGTTCCCTTTGATGAAGAAGGCGGCGAAATCGCCGCACAAAAACTGTTAGATAGCGGAGTCCCGTTCACCGCAGCCTTCACATTTAACGATGTGATGGCCGCCGGCATGATGCGCGCATTACATCAGCGTGATATTCGGTTACCCGAACAGCTTTCGCTAATAGGCTTTGACGATGTGGTCTTAGCACGTTATCTCTATCCTGCGCTAACGACCATGCACTATCCTGTTGAACGAATGGCTCGTCGTGCCGCCATGCTTGCCATACAACTTTCCCAGCAACAGACTCCCCCTCCTCGCTCCCTACGATTCGAAGCGGGGCTTATCGAGCGCGACTCAGTGATTTGTTTAAGCGAGTAAATTGGGTCGTCAATGCTAACAACCGTGATGTATCTCTCATTTTAATTTGTCATGTAAGCGATTACATAGCAGCTTTCTGTCGATCACATTTGAAGAGCCCCATTCCCTTTACGCTAAGCCAATCCTACAAATCTGGAGCACGATCATGAATGCGAAAGAAAACAACGACAAAAAAACGCTCTCTCTAGGGCTGGCTTTAATCCCCATAATTTCCATGCTGACGCTGCTCATCGTGGGCTATGGCGTAATGGGATTACGTATCGAACCGCTGCTTTTATGTTCCGCCGCCATCGCCGCAGGTTTAGCCTACTGGCAGGGATACTGCTGGGATGATGTGATTAACTCCATCGTTAGCAAACTGGCGAAAGCGATGCCGGTGGTGATGATCCTCATCTGCGTCGGCGGCCTCATCGGTACATGGATGTTCAGCGGCACGATCCCTTATATGGTGTACTGGGGGCTAAAACTCATCAGCCCGCAGTATATTCTTATTGCCGCCTTCTTCCTGACTAGCGTGGTTTCTGTCTGTACAGGGACATCATGGGGCTCTGCCGGTACCGTGGGTGTTGCCTTGATGGGTGTGGCTTCTGGGCTGGATGTTCCCTTAGCGGCGGCGGCGGGTGCAGTAGTTTCAGGCGCGTACTTTGGCGACAAAATATCTCCGCTGTCTGACTCCACTAACTTCGCGGCTATCGTTGCCGATACCACGCTGTTTGAGCATATCCAGCATTTGATGTACACCACCATCCCTAGCTTTATTCTGGCCGCCATCGTCTATTTGATCGCCGGACACAGTAACATGATGGGGGAAGTGGCAACGCCGCAGCGCGTCACCGATATTATCAATGCGCTAGACGGTCTTTACCATTTCAATATTGTGCTGATTCTGCCACCCGTTATTGTGCTGTGGGGCGCGATCAGTAAAAAACCTGTTATTCCATTAATGCTATCGGCCTGCGTTCTCGCCATTATTCTTGGTGTGTGGCTACAAGGTTTGAGCGTTAAGCAGGGACTTGATGCCTTCATGGACGGTTTCAACCTGTCGATGTTCCCACAAGGTTCCGAAGGTATTATTGCTGACGTCCCTCGCCTGCTAAACCGCGGTGGATTGTTCTCTATGATGAGCACAATTCTGCTGGTGTTCTGCGCATTCTCGTTTGCCGGAGCGCTAACGCTCACCGGCGCACTCACCATTATCATCAACCGTCTGTTAACCGTTATTCACTCCGTCGGCCAACTGATTGCAGCCACTATCGGCACCACTATCCTTGTTACCGGCGCCACCAGCGACGGCAAACTGGCTCTGCTGGTTCCCGCCGAACTTTATCAGGATGCCTATCGCCGCATGGGGCTGGATACTAAAAACCTGTCCCGCACCATCGAAGACGCCGGTACTGTCATTGAACCGTTGATCCCATGGACCGCTGCAGGTGTCTATATGGCAACCACGCTCGGCGTAAGCACTCTCGATTTATTGCCTTGGGCGGTGCAATGCTACTCAGCTATTTTCTTTGCCCTGATTTATGGATTTACCGGCTTTGGTATTGCTAAAGCACAGCCTGCACCAATGGCAGAACAAAGCCGCGAGGAGAATTTATAATGGAAGCTAACTTTGACCTGATCATCAATCGCCATGCGACTGGTTCTGTAAAATGGGACTTCATGGATCGTTATCAGAATATGCAAACGCATAATTTGTTGCCGATGTGGGTTTCAGACTTTGACTTTGCCTGCCCACCGAAGGTGCTTGAAGCGCTACACAATCGCGTCGATCATGGTGTCTTCGGCTACAGCGAGCGTGATGAGGGCTACTACGCCGCGCTTATCAACTGGTTTGCCGGTCGCCACCAGTTGGAAATTAGCCCCGATTGGATTTGTAGCATTGAAGGCGTGGTTCCTGGCCTGTCTTTATTAATCCAAATGCTGAGCCAATCGGGCGACGGCGTGGTCGTTCAAGGCCCCTACTACGGCTCCTTTGCGAAGATTATCCAGCTGAATCAACGAAAACTACTCGAAAACCCGTTAGTTGAAGATGAAACACTGGGCTACGTCATGGACTATGCACAGTTAGAAACGGTGTTCCGTGAGCAAAAACCGACGTTGTTTCTCCTGTGTAACCCGCATAATCCTACTGGCCGCTGCTGGTCTAAAGAGGAGCTGACCCAGCTTCTGACCTTATGTGAAAAATATAATGTTACCGTGCTGTCCGACGAAATTTGGGCCGACTTGTTATTACCCGGTTCAACATTTACTTCAGTGCTACATCTGGGCGAACGCTGGCACTCACGCGTGATTGCAGCGACCTCTGCCAGCAAAACCTTTGGTCTATCTTCGTTACGGATATCCAACTTCCTGATCCCTAATAACGAGATAAAAACTCGCTTCATTGAGCGTTTAAACGCCCACGGCTTGGACGTTTTCAATGCTCTTTCTATGGAGGCCGCCAGCGCAGCTTACCGCAGTTCGGCCCAATGGCTGGACGAAATGCTAGCTTATCTGGCCGCTAATCGAGATTGGTTTGTTGAACAGGTTAAGACGCATTTGCCATGGGCGAAGATATCTCCAGCTCAGGGAACCTATCTTATCTGGATGGACTGCCGCTCGCTAAACGTTAGCGATGACGAGTTAAAGAGGATCATGACAGAGTGCGCGGGTATCGCGCCGTCAATGGGCGCGGGTTTTGGCCCTCACGGCTCTGGCTTTATCCGACTAAATTTGGGTTGCCCTCGTCGCTATCTAGAACAGGCAATAGAAGGTTTAATCCGCATCAAACCCCAGCGTTAAGAGACAAAAAAGGCTGCCATTTGGCAGCCTTTCATTTTACGTCAAAACCATTAAGCCAGTTTAATCATAATCATACCGGCCAATAACAGCGTTAGCCCCGCCCAACCTTTCTTATTCAGACGTTGACCGAACAAAATCCATCCGGCAGCAACGGTAGCGGCGATACCAAAACCGCCCCACAGCGCATAGGCGACCGACAGTTCGATGCCTTTAACCGCCTGTGCCAGAGAGCTAAATGCCCCCAGCACCGCCGCTAAGGATAGCAGTCCCATCCAGATACGGCGGAAACCGTCCGACCACTTAAGAAATATGTTGGCTAAAATTTCGAGTACTACGGCTAATGCTAACCACGCGATATGGAACCACTCAAGCTGTTGCATGATTGCCTCCTGTTACGTTTGTTTTTGACTGCGCAGGTTTGGTTTTCGCTGCTACGGTGCTTTTCTGCTCACCTGCTTTCGCAGGGGATTTTTTTGTTTTTACCGTACCCGATTTAACCAGCGCGATACCCGCAATCAGCGTTGCCAAGCCCATCAGTTTCATCAGGGACATGCTTTCATCAAACCACAGCACGCTGAACAGGGTAATAAACAGAATACCGATGCCTTCCCATAATGCGTAAGCCACGCCCAAAGCAACGCGCTTCACCGCAAACGAAAGCATGATGTAAGAAATGGTGATCATCACTAGCATAACGATGTTGCCCGTCATACCACCGCTTAGACTCGCCCATTTCATTGACAGTGTACCGATAATTTCGGCCACGATGGCACATGCCAAAAAGATCCAATAAATCATTTTTCTCTCCACAGAGTTTTATTTTTTATTCGACCCGCTATTTTTTAACTTTTAGCGCTAGCATGCCCGTAAATTGGCGCACGGCGTCTAAATTACACTTTGGAAAACCGTTATTGATATTCCAGCGTAAAATGCGAATCGGTAAGAATTATTCGGTTAGGATAAATGCAGACAGCATCAGGTTAAGCCGCTGGTTTTATCAGCTACCGAGAGTGGAGAGAGAAGCTAAAGCTCGCTACACCAGTGATGTTCACTAGACAGCGTTGTAGAAATGAATAAGAGATATGTAGAAGTTTTAATCATCAAGCGATTGTGAGTTTTCATAATAGTTTACATCTTCCCCCCGTACCTACTCCCTACCATACGGTTTGTTCAGTGTCCTCATCAGGTTTAATTAACTGCATTATTTGTATCATAGGCAATTTTATTAAGCAAACCCCGTTTTGACAAGTTTTCTTAGAAAAATGAATATAAATAAGCAAGTTAGATAATTAAAAAAGAAAGCCGCCAAGATTTGGCGGCTTGATTTCTGTGGAGCCTCAACAAGTTAGCATTGCTTAACTATCACGCGCTATGCATAAAGCAACGCTTTAGGTGCTCACGCAATATGGACAAAATATTTTACGCTTTTGCACCGGCAACGGCTTCTTTAGCCAGTTCAGTAATGCGTGCATAGTCGCCATTGTCCAACGCATCGTTCGGGATCAACCAAGAACCACCGATGCACAACACGCTTTTCAGTGCCAGATAATCGCGATAGTTTTGTGGGTTGATACCGCCAGTTGGACAGAAGCGAACGTGAGAGAATGGGCCTGCGATAGCCTGCAATGCTTTAACACCGCCGTTTGCTTCAGCTGGGAAGAATTTAAACTCTTTCAGACCATGATCCATACCCAGCATCAGTTCAGAAACCGTGCTGATACCTGGGATCAGTGGGATTGAACCCGCAGTGGCTGCTTTCAGCAGGTCAGCGGTCAGTCCTGGACTGATAGCAAACTGAGCACCCGCTTCGGTCACTTCTGCAAGCTGTTTAGCATTGGTAACGGTACCCGCGCCCACGATAGCTTCTGGTACTTCTTTCGCAATAAGACGAATAGCTTCAACCGCACACTCGGTACGCAGCGTCACTTCCAATACACGCACACCACCGGCAATCAGGGCTTTTGCCAACGGCACCGCCTGCTCCAATTTTTTGATTACGATTACAGGTACAACCGGGCCTGCGGTCATGATTGACTCGGCGCTTACTTTCCAGTTTTTCATCTGTTTATTATCTCCACTGTGCCTTGCGGCTGATAGTTATGGCTGGCGCTGTCGTTTTCAAACCGAAAAACCTTGCCGTCCCCGTCATCCTTACAGCTGCATCAGTATTCGCAGCATGCCTTCCGAACCACTGACCTGAATCAATTCATCGGAATCATTTGCATACAGCTATGATGTAGCTCTAATTATTTAGGTATACAACGCCAAAAAGAATCGTTAACGCGGGCCGCGATGCGACCCACGTGGTTTCATCAATAGAATTTGATACAGCTAGCGCCCTCTTCAGCGCCAGAGAGTTGTTCCCGCAGCGCGGCAAACATTTCACGACCTGAACCGTCATGCAGCGCAGACAGATCTGGGTGAACCAGCTCGCGGTTTGCCAGTTCAGCCTCATCCACCAGCAAGGTCAGCTCGCCGGTTTTACCATTCAGGCGGATCATATCGCCGTCACGCACTTTCGCCAGCAGGCCGCCGGAGTAGGCTTCTGGCGTCACGTGGATCGCGGAAGGCACCTTGCCCGATGCGCCGGACAGACGACCATCGGTGACCAATGCCACTTTCAGACCGCGATCCATCAATACGCCCAACGGCGGCATCAGTTTATGTAGCTCTGGCATACCGATGGCGCGAGGCCCCTGATAGCGAACGACAACGATGCAATCTTTGTCCAGTTTGCCCGCTTCAAAAGCTGGCACGACATCATGCTGACTATGGAAGACCACCGCCGGTGCTTCGATGATCTGGTTGTCGGCTGGAACCGCCGAGGTTTTCATCACCGCGCGACCAAGGTTGCCCGTTAACACTTTGGTACCGCCATGAGATTCAAACGGTTTATCAAAGCTGGCAATCACATTGTTATCGTGCGATTGGGTTGGACCTGGACGATAAACCAGTTTGCCATCTTCAAGGAACGGCTCTTGGGTGTAACGGCTCAGACCGTGCCCTGCAACTGTTTCCACATCCTCATGCAATAACCCCCCTTTCAGCAGTTCCTGCACCAACACAGGTACGCCGCCCGCCGCTTGGAAGTGGTTGATATCCGCTGGACCATTTGGGTAAATGCGGCACATCAGCGGCACTACGTCAGACAGGTCAGAGAAGTCATCCCAGTTGATATGGATGCCCGCCGCCCGCGCCATTGCGACCAAGTGCATAGTATGGTTAGTCGATCCACCGGTTGCCAACAGCGCAATAATGCCGTTAACAATCACTTTTTCATCAACCATACGACCCACTGGCATGTAGTTGCCGCTGGTTTCAGTCATGCGAGTAACCTGACGTGCAGCCGCATCCGTAAGCGCAGCGCGCAGTGGCATATCTGGCTGGACGAAGGAAGCTCCCGGCAGATGGAGACCCATAACCTCAATCACCATCTGATTAGAATTTGCGGTACCGTAGAATGTACAGGTACCCGGCGCATGATAGGACGCGGCTTCGGCTTCGAGCAGCGCATCACGGCCTAATTTACCTTCCGCATACAGCTGGCGCACACGGACTTTTTCTTTGTTCGGCAAACCGCTCGGCATTGGTCCGGCGGGAACGAACAGGGTCGGTAAATGGCCAAAAGACATGGCGGCCATAAACAGACCCGGCACAATTTTGTCGCACACGCCGAGATACAGCGCACCGTCAAACATATTGTGTGAAAGACCCACAGCGGCCGACATGGCGATAACTTCGCGGCTCATCAACGAGAGCTCCATGCCGTCCTGTCCCTGAGTTACGCCATCGCACATTGCAGGTACGCCTGAGGCTACTTGTCCCACAGCCCCTACCGTGTGCAGTGCTGCTTTGATCTGCTGCGGATAGGTTTCGTAGGGCTGGTGCGCCGAGAGCATATCGTTGAAGGATGTCACGATACCGATGTTGCTCTTAATCATGCTGGTCAAAGAGGCTTTATCTTCTTGACCACAGGCGGCAAAACCATGTGCCAAGTTGCCGCAGGCTAACTGAGAACGATGTACCTTTTTGCTACGCGCGTGTTCGATTTTGGCCAAATAGGCCGCACGGCTGTCACGGGAGCGTTCAATAATGCGTTGTGTCACTCGGGATACTGTTGGGTTCATTGCTGCCTCATGCCGTCCAGTAAATGTCGACCGGCGTTTGTGTTTGCTGTAACACGGCGCGGATCGGCATCTCATTCACATCCGTACCCTGAATTGCGCGCTGATAAACATCACGCTTGCTGTCACCTACCACATGCAGGTAGATATGACGGCTACTAAGCAGAGCCGGAAGTGTTAGGGTGATACGATCGAGCGGCGCGGTCAGCGGGGTCATCCCCATGCAGACTCGGCCGGAATCCATCGCGAGAGCTGGGAACAGATTCTCTGCCCCAGGGAAGAGCGAAGCGGTATGGCCATCATCACCCATGCCGAGGATCACAACATCGAATGGACGCGCAATAACTTTTAGCGCCTGTTCGGTGTCTGCAGCTCCGGCAAACGGGGTGGCATGACTATTCTTCAAACCAACAAACTTTGCGTCTGATGCGTAGCCTTTTAGCAAATGTTCACGTACCAGCTTTTCGTTACTGGAATCATCATTTGCATCGACCCAACGCTCATCCGCCAAGGTAATGGTGACCTTGCTCCACTCAATGGCTTGCTGAGTTAACGCCTCGAACAGTCCTAGCGGCGTACGACCACCGGACACCACTAGGCTCGCTTGTCCCTGAGCGCCAATACTGTGGCTCAGAGCTGCGGCAATTTCCTCAGCAAACTGTTCGTTGAGCGCTTGTGCGCTCGGAAATTCTTTAAACTGTGCCATCTCAACCTCTCCTAAACTGTCTGAATCATGCAACACGAAGGTTTATGCCTTCGTGTTGCTCTCATTCGAAAACGCCCGTCTAGAGCACTATTCGAACTCATTCCATGCACGGCCATCGCGACTGATCATCGCAACGGAGGCCACAGGGCCCCACGTACCGGCTTGATAAGGTTTAGGAGATTCGTTATCAGCGGCCCACGCTTCCATAATGGAATCGACCCACTTCCATGCTTCCTCAACTTCGTCACGACGGACAAACAGCGCTTGAATTCCACGCATGGCCTCTAGCAACAGGCGCTCATATGCGTCAGCCAGATGTTCCTGATGGAAAGTATCGGAGAAGCTCAGATCCAGTTTAGTCGTTTGCAAGCGGTGTTTGTGTTCCAGACCCGGCACCTTATTTAGGATGTCAATCTGGACGCCTTCGTCTGGCTGCAGGCGGATCGTGAGTTTGTTCTGTGGCAGCTCTTGATAAGAGTCACGGAACAGATTGAGCGGCGGGTTCTTGAAGTAAATGACGACTTCAGAACATTTTGACGGCAGGCGTTTACCCGTACGTAGGTAGAATGGAACGCCAGCCCAGCGCCAGTTATCAATGTCTACGCGAATAGAGACGAAGGTTTCGGTATTACTGCTTTTATTCGCCCCTTCCTCTTCGAGGTAACCCGGAACTTTTTTGCCTTGCACAAAGCCCGCGGTGTACTGACCACGCACCGTGGTATCACGCACGTTGGAGTGATCGATACGACGCAATGAACGCAACACTTTGACTTTCTCATCACGAATACGGTCAGTCGAGAGATCCGCAGGTGGTGACATCGCGATCATGGTCAGGATCTGCAACAGATGGTTTTGAATCATGTCGCGCATCTGACCTGCTTTATCAAAGTAGCCCCAACGCCCTTCGATCCCCACTTCCTCGGCCACGGTAATCTGCACGTGATCGATCATGCTGTTGTCCCAGTTATTGGCAAACAGCGAGTTAGCGAAGCGTAGCGCCAGCAGGTTGAGAACCGTTTCTTTACCTAAATAATGGTCAATACGGTAAACCTGTGACTCATCGAAGAATTCTGCCACCTGATTATTGATGGCTCGTGAGGATTCCAAATCGGTACCGAGCGGTTTTTCCATCACGATACGGCTTGGTTCTTTGTTCAGACCTGAAGCGCCCAAGCCTTGGCAGATCGCGCCAAAAGTGCTTGGTGGCATAGCAAAGTAGTTGATGGTGACGCGTTTTTTCTGATCCAGCATCTTGGCGAGATTTTTAAAGTGCTGAGTATCGTTAACGTCAAGGTTACAGAAATCCAGACGCGCGCTTAGCGTCGCCCACAGTTCTTCATCAACTTTTTCTTTCAGGAAGGTATCCAGCGCTTCGCGCACGACCTTGGTGTAGGCGTCTTTATCCCATTCAGCGCGACCCACGCCGATGATACGAGTGTCCGGATGGATATGACCGGCTTTTTCTAATTGGTACAGGGAAGGCAGCAGTTTACGGCGGGCTAAATCGCCCTTTGCGCCGAAAATGACCAGATCGCAGGCCTGTGCTGTTGACGTAACCGCCATGTTCATCTCCTCGTTGCAGGATGCTTGTAATTTTATTACATGATTAATGTACTATTTTTGACTATAGCCAGTAAACATGCTTTTTTGCTGAAATTTTATACATAAAAGGTATGAAATTTTCTTTAATCCTGCCGCAAGCCATGTAATGACAGACACATTATGTAATTTTCTGTCAAAACTGAACTAATATTACCATATCGAAAGTTAGACACACGTCATACTCTGGTAAAAAAAGCCCATCAAGCGGCATCATCTCGCTGCAAAGCAGTTACAGCTCGTAGTATATTTTCACCAAACAATCATAGATTTCTCCTTTCTTTGAAATCGCTTTACCCGATAGATTTCAAAAATGCAGGAAAGCGGCAAGCGAGAAAGACCGGAATCACTGGCTAGAGTAAGTGATTCGGGAACCCGAAAGTAGCCAACACACCTGCAATTTGAAAAATGACGGGTATACCATTCATGAGTGAATTTCGTATATGAATACGCTGGACAAAATTCAGGCGAATCTGGACCAACTAAGCAAATCTGAGCGTAAAGTCGCCGAAGTCATCTTGGCTGCACCGCAGACCGCCATTCACTCTAGCATTGCAACGCTGGCGAAAATGGCTGATGTCAGCGAACCCACGGTTAACCGTTTTTGCCGACGCATGGAAACCAAAGGCTTCCCTGATTTTAAACTTCATCTAGCACAGAGCCTTGCTAATGGGACGCCATATGTCAATCGAAACGTCGAAGAGACTGACAGCGTTGATGCTTATACCAGCAAAATATTCGAATCGGCGATGGCCAGCCTTGAAATGGCTAAGAATAACCTTGATATGGCCGCGGTTAATCGCGCAGTAGACTTGCTAACGCAGGCGAAAAAAATCTCGTTCTTTGGCTTAGGCGCATCTGCCGCAGTGGCTCACGATGCCATGAACAAGTTTTTCCGTTTTAATATTCCCGTGGTTTACTTCGACGACATCGTCATGCAGCGCATGAGTTGCATGAATTCAAACGAAGGCGATGTGGTTGTACTCATCTCTCATACTGGCAGAACGAAAAGCTTGGTAGAAATGGCGCATTTAGCCCGCGAGAACGACGCAACGGTTATTGCCATCACCTCTCGTGATACCCCACTGGCGTTAGAAGCCACACTCCCTTTGCTGCTCGATGTGCCTGAAGACACCGATGTTTACATGCCAATGGTTTCGCGCATTGCTCAATTAACACTCATTGATGCCTTGGCGACTGGCTTTACGCTGCGTAGAGGTGCAAAATTCAGAGATAACTTGAAGCGAGTCAAAGAAGCGTTGAAAGAATCGCGCTTTGATAAGGGACTTGCGCTCCCCCACCATTTTGACTAGAACATGACAGGGATTCAGCGCAGGAAACGGTTTTAACGACAATCAGGCACCAAAGCATAAAAATAATCGGTCATTTTCTGCTAAATAAAGAAGAGACTGGTATCAATCAACCGCATGCACTCTCTTTTGCGGTTTCATGCGAGCAGGCTTGATGAGTTGATGTGCCCAGTTCGAAAAACACTGGGTGTAACGTGGATGCGTAATCAACTGCCTGTTCGTTGTATTGGCAACAACACCAATGCTTCACATGTCAACGGAGTTACACATGTCCAGACGGCTCAGAAGAACCAAGATCGTAACCACCTTAGGCCCAGCAACCGACCGCGATAATAATCTTGAAAAAATTATTTCAGCTGGCGCTAACGTTGTTCGTCTCAATTTCTCTCATGGCAGCGCTGAAGATCATTTAGCCCGCGCCAATAAAGTCCGTGAAATCGCAGCAAAACTGGGGCGGCACGTCGCTATCCTAGGCGACCTGCAGGGCCCAAAAATTCGCGTTTCGACGTTCAAAGAAGGCAAAGTATTCCTCAACATCGGCGATAAATTCCTGTTAGATGCCGATCTCACCACCGGTGAAGGCGATAAAGAAAAAGTCGGTATCGACTACAAACGCCTGCCAGAAGACGTTGTCCCAGGTGACATCCTGCTGCTTGACGATGGTCGTGTGCAGCTAAAAGTGCTCGAAGTTAAAGGCAGTAAAGTCTTTACCGAAGTCACCGTGGGTGGCCCGCTGTCCAATAACAAAGGCATTAACAAGTTAGGTGGCGGCCTGTCTGCCGAAGCGTTAACTGAAAAAGACATCGCCGATATCGCCACTGCCGCGAAAATTTCCGTCGATTATCTGGCCGTCTCCTTCCCTCGCACCGGTGAAGATATCAACTATGCGCGCCGTTTAGCGCGTGACGCTGGCTGTGATGCCAAAATTGTGGCGAAAGTAGAGCGTGCTGAAGCCGTATGCAGCGAAGAAGCGATGGATGACATCATTCTTGCTTCCGATGTTGTGATGGTTGCTCGTGGTGACTTAGGCGTTGAGATTGGCGATCCTGAACTGGTCGGCATCCAGAAGCAGTTGATCCGCCGCGCACGTAAATTGAATCGTACCGTCATCACGGCCACTCAGATGATGGAATCCATGATCACCAACCCAATGCCAACGCGCGCTGAAGTCATGGACGTTGCAAACGCCGTGCTGGATGGCACCGATGCGGTGATGTTGTCGGCGGAAACAGCAGCTGGTCAATATCCGGCTGAAACCGTGGCGGCGATGGCGCGCGTCTGTCTGGGTGCGGAAAAAATCCCAAGCATCAACGTGTCTAAACACCGCTTAGACGTACAGTTCGACAACATTGAAGAAGCCATTGCCATGTCGAGCATGTACGCGGCTAACCACCTAAAAGGTGTGACTGCGATTATCGCCATGACAGAGTCGGGGCGTACCGCGTTGATGATGTCGCGTATCAGCTCTGGCCTACCTATTTTTGCCATGTCTCACCGGGAACGTACGCTAAACCTGACTGCACTCTATCGCGGCGTGACACCGGTTTATTTCGATAGCACCAGCGATGGCGTAGCCGCAGCTCAGGATGCAGCAAACCTGCTTCGTGATAAGGGCTTCTTGGTTTCTGGCGATCTGGTTATCGTCACTCAGGGCGACGTCATGGGGACAGTGGGCAGCACGAACACTAGCCGTATTCTGCGCGTTGAATAAGACGTTCTAATCTTCAAATACACAAGGGGCGCATAGCGCCCCTTTTTCATCGGTAGAGAAACAGCTTTAGCCTACAGGTCTTTGCGCTTATAGGGCTCTATCTCGCCCGGTTTGCGGGTCTTCAATAGCTTGAGTATCCAGGTGTACTGTTCTGGATGCGGCCCCATCAAGAGTTCCACCTCTTCGTTCATCCTGCGCGCCATATCATGCTCGTTCATCTCAGCAATATCATCCATGGGGGGACGAATATAGATATCCAACGTGCTGGTTTTGCCGTCATAAACTGGAAACAGTGGAATAACCTGCGCGCGACACAGCTTCATTAAACGACCTATTGCCGGTAACGTAGCTTTATAGGTTGCGAAGAAATCCACAAACTCACTGTGTTCTGCGCCGTGATCTTGATCGGGGAGGTAATACCCCCAGTAACCGTGACGCACTGAACTGATGAAAGGCTTGATGCCATCATCACGCGCATGCATACGCCCACCAAAACGCCGACGACAAGTATTCCACAGCCAGTCAATCATCTTATTTTTCTGATTATGAAACATGGCTGCCATCGGCTGGCCTTGGGCAGCCAGTAGCATTGCGGGAATATCAACCGCCCAACCGTGCGGAACCAAGAAGATGGCATTCCCACCGCGCTCGCGCAAAGCGTCAATATGTTCCATACCGTGCCAGCGGGTGCGCTTCAGCACTCGCTGTGGGTCACGTAGCGTAAGCTCGGCCATCAAAAACATCGACTGCCCCGCTCGCTCGAACATACGGTCGATAATCTCTTCGCGCTGCGCTTCGCTTAATTCAGGAAAACAATACAACAGATTAATTCGCGCACGGCGACGAGCCCCGCCCGCTAATTTACCCGCCAAGCGGCCCACGGTCGCGAGGATGGGATCCCTAACTCGCACGGGCAAATAGGCCATCGCCACCATCGTGCCGACACCTAACCATGCACCCCAATATTTGGGTAACAAAAAACTTTTCTCAAACTGCGGAATAAACTCCACGTTTGACCGTTGTTCTTTTTCCATGCGAAAACTCTTTCATCAAATATCAGCTAATTATATACCTAAGCCGTCTGACATTAATTTTTATCTAACTTTTTAGATATAACGGCTGACAAATCATTATCCTGCGCATTACTTGCGTAAAGAAAAACAGCCGGAGAATAAAGCCGGCTGTTTTGCGAAAGAAGTGAATTTTAATCTAGCTGAAGCTGTGGAACAACCTGACGCACCTGAGCTAAGTATTCTCTGCGGTCTTTACCCGACAACCCATCGGAGCGTGGCAACTGCGCCGTTAACGGGTTCACCGCCTGATTATTCAACCAGAATTCATAGTGGAGATGAGGCCCAGTAGAACGCCCTGTGTTGCCTGACAGTGCGATACGATCGCCACGTTTAACTTTCTGCCCTGGCTTCACAAGGATTTTTTTCAGGTGCATAAAGCGCGTTGTATATTGGCGGCCGTGGCGAATAACCACATAGTTACCGGCTGCCCCGCTGCGCTTCGCTATGACCACTTCGCCATCCCCAACCGCCAACACGGGAGTTCCTACCGGCATCGCAAAATCAACACCGCGATGCGGTGCAACACGTCCGGTGACCGGATTAACACGGCGCGGATTGAAGTTGGATGAAACACGGAATTGTTTGGTCGTCGGGAAACGCATAAAGCCTTTCGCCAAACCGCTACCCTGACGATCGTAGAATTTACCATCGTCTGCACGCACCGCGTAATAATCTTTCCCACCGGTACGCATTCTCACGCCCAGAAGTTGGCTCTGTTCGCTACGACCATTCAACTCTTCTCGAGACATCAGCACAGCAAACTGATCGCCCTTCTGCAGTTTGCGGAAATCCATTTGCCACTGCAGCGCCTTGATAACAGCGTTCACTTCGGAACGGCTCAGCCCTGCTGCGCGAGCGCTATTCACAAAGCTGCCGTTGAGCGTTCCGGTGATAACGTTGTTTTTCCATTCGCCCTGCTGAGATTCAACTGTCTCTTTGAAGTTGCCGTTAACCAGATTGTAGGTGCGGGTTTCGCGACGATTGACTTCCCAAGTCAGTTGCTGCAATTCGCCAGCGTCATTCAATACCCATGAAAGCGTTTGACCAATCTTCAGGTTACGCAGCGCGGGGTTCTGTTTAGCTAACGCAGACACTTCTGACATATCGATACCAAACTGCGTCAGGATGCTACCCAGCGTATCGCCTGTAGAAACAACGTAATCATGAGTACCGGAATCGTTATCCGCTTTGTCGTCTAATTCATCGGTAGGAACTTCATCTTCTGGTGCGGGCTGATCCAGTGGCTCACTGGCTTCAGGGACAAGGGTTCGCAACTGTTGATTATCCAAAGGAATAATCTTGGCAGTGGCGCTATCGCTATCAATGTTCGGTTGGTAAACGAATGGCCGCCAAATAGAGACGGCCAACGTGATGACGGTCAGTGACCCTAGCATAACCCGATGTGGTCGGGGCAAGTTGTTATACGCTAGGGCGATAGATCGCGCTATCTGCTGCACTCGGATGTTCCTCTTAATCTCCGTTCAGGCAGCTTAAATACTGTTGTGATAGCTGAGTTAAAAACCTCATGTAACTATCAGCACCCAGTGCGATTGCGCTTCCCAAGGGATCTAAGGTTCCTTGGCGGACTTTTGTCCCCTGCGCTACCGCTGAGATTACTGCCGGCCTGAACTGTGGCTCAGCGAAAACGCAAACGGCTTTCTGCTCAACCAGCTGTGTTCGAATTTGATGTAAACGCTGTGCGCCAGGCTGAATCTCGGGATTGACCGTGAAGTGACCTAAAGGAGTCAGACCAAAGGTGTTCTCGAAGTAACCATAGGCATCATGAAAGACAAAATAGCCTTTACCTTGCACAGGCCGCAGCATCATACCAACATTTTTTTGCGTCTGCTCTAGTTGTTCCTCGAATTTACGTAGGTTGACATCCAGTTTGTCTTTGTTTTGTGGACTTTGTAACAATAATTTATCGTGTATCGCTATCGCGATCTGTTTCGCAATGGCCGGAGACAGCCAAATATGCAGGTTATACTGGCCATGATCGTGATCGTGATGCTCTTCGGAGGCAGTCTCTGCGCCATTTGTAACATTATGTGCAACAGAATTTTCAGATTTTTCCGTGTTGCTTTCTGGTTCTACGGATTTGTGGTCGTGGTCATGATCGTCATCGCCAGCGATAAGCAGGCTGTGAACGGCTGGCAGACCTGACAGCATCAGATTTTTGTTATTTTCGAGCTGTTGGGTCGGTTTAGTCAGAAAAGCCTCCATTTCCGGCCCTACCCATACCACAAGGTCCGCCTCACGCAATCGTTTGATATCCGATGGCTTGAGTGCATAATCATGCGGAGAAGCTCCATCTGGAAGCAAAACTTCAGTCTCAGTCACACCGTCAGCAATTGCCGACGCAATAAATCCTAATGGACGTATTGAGGTCAATACCGCTGCCTGAGCGCAGCTGATACCAGCACTGGTCACCAATGCTGCGGCAATAATAGTGCGCTTAAACCACGCTTTTTTGTGTATCATGTCAAAATTCTCTTCGTCAATTTGGGCGATCGTTATATTATAACATTTCACTCATTCTGCAATACGCAAAAACATGTCGAGTCAAAATAATAGTAGTTTGCAAAATAACAGTAGTTTGGTATCTCTCAAGGACATTACGGTGAGTTTTGGCTCCCGCAACGTGCTATCACACATATCACTCGACCTGAAGCCGGGGCGCATTCTCACGCTTCTTGGGCCGAATGGTGCTGGAAAATCAACGCTGGTACGCGTGGTGCTGGGCTTAGTCAAACCCACATCAGGTTCAATTACCGCCGCCAATAATTTGACCATTGGCTATGTGCCACAAAAACTTCACCTTGACGCTACGCTGCCGTTAACCGTCAGCCGTTTTATGCGTCTGCGCCCCGGTGTGCGCAAAGACGATGTATTACCCGCCCTAAAGCGTGTTCACGCGGCACACCTGCTCAATCAGCCTATGCAGAAGTTATCTGGAGGCGAAAATCAGCGCGTTTTACTCGCTAGAGCCTTGCTTAACAAACCTGATTTGCTGGTATTAGACGAACCTACTGCTGGAGTTGATGTTAACGGCCAACTTGCGCTTTATGATTTGATTAATCAGCTGAGGCAAGAGCTTAACTGCTCGGTATTGATGGTTTCCCACGATCTACATTTAGTTATGGCAAAAACAGATGAAGTGCTGTGTTTGAACCAACATATTTGCTGCTCGGGGACTCCCGAGGTGGTTTCCCTGCATCCAGAATTTATTGCCATGTTTGGCAACCGTGGTGCAGAACAGCTGGCTATTTATCGCCACCACCATAACCACCGCCACGATTTACAAGGAAAAATCATCTTGAAGAGTAATGGGAGTCAGCAGTCATGATTGAGTTACTTCTTCCGGGCTGGATCGCGGGAGCGCTACTGGCGTTGACCGCAGGTCCTTTGGGGTCATTTGTCGTATGGCGGCGCATGTCTTACTTCGGTGATACGCTAGCGCATGCCTCATTGCTTGGCGTGGCGTTTGGCTTATTGCTGAATGTGAATCCTTTCTTCGCCGTTATTGTCGTTACTCTGTTGCTGGCGATTGGCTTAGTGTGGCTAGAGCGTCGCCCCACTCTCGGCGTGGATACCCTACTTGGCATCATGGCACACAGTGCGCTTTCGCTAGGCCTTGTCGTAGTCGCTTTGATGTCGAATGTACGCGTCGATCTCATGGCTTATTTATTTGGCGATCTGCTTTCGGTTACCTATAACGACATCGTGATGATAGCGATTGGCGTTGCCATTGTTCTCGGTATTCTGTGGTGGCAGTGGCGCCCACTGCTTTCCGTCACTATTAGCCCAGAACTCGCCCACGTAGACGGCGTTAATCTTGAGCGTGTTCGCATGATACTGATGCTGGTAACCGCGTTAACCATCGGTTTGGCAATGAAATTTGTTGGGGCTTTAATCATCACCTCACTATTGATTATTCCTGCTGCCACCGCGCGTCGTTTTTCCCGCACGCCGGAACAAATGGCAAGCATTGCCGTTATCATTGGTATTCTAGCGGTGACCGGTGGGCTAACCTTCTCTGCCTTTTACGATACGCCTGCAGGGCCGTCGGTGGTGCTATGCGCAACCGCCATGTTTATTCTCAGCCTGAGCAAAAAACAAAGCGTTTAACGTGAGATATCTGTAAAAGCAAAAAGCCCGAGACATTGAATATGCTCGGGCTTTTTTATTTAGCACTGGTTATGGCTCTTCGCGCGTCATACCAAAATGTTTGTAGGCATGATTGGTTGCCATACGCCCTCGCGGCGTACGCTGCAAAAATCCCTGCTGAATGAGATAGGGTTCCAATACGTCCTCGATAGTTTCTCGCTCTTCGCCGATAGCGGCTGCAAGGTTATCCAGTCCAACGGGCCCCCCCATAAATTTATCAATCACCGCCAGCAGCAATTTTCGGTCCATGTAGTCGAAACCTTCGGCATCAACGTCCAACATATTCAGCGCCTGCGTTGCCACATCAGCATCAATATTGCCGTCGGCGCAGACCTCCGCATAATCTCGCACGCGGCGCAGCAAACGGTTAGCAATACGCGGTGTACCGCGTGAACGACGAGCCACCTCGTGTGCGCCTTCTTCTGTCAGTGACAATCCTAAGCATTGAGCACTGCGGCCCACGATATGCTGCAAATCAGCCACCTGATAAAACTCAAGACGCTGCACAATACCAAATCGATCGCGTAACGGCGAAGTCAGAGAACCCGCTCGGGTCGTTGCGCCCACCAGCGTAAAGGGCGGCAAATCAATCTTGATAGACCTTGCCGCTGGCCCCTCGCCAATCATGATATCAAGCTGATAGTCTTCCATTGCTGGGTACAAAATTTCTTCAACTACCGGCGACAAACGATGAATTTCGTCAATAAACAGCACATCGTGGGGCTCAAGATTCGTCAGCATAGCCGCTAAATCACCCGCCTTATCTAGCACCGGCCCAGATGTGGTACGTAAATTCACGCCCATTTCATTCGCGACAATATTTGCCAACGTCGTTTTGCCCAATCCCGGCGGGCCGAAAATCAGCAAGTGATCGAGCGCATCGCCGCGCAGCTTGGCCGCTTTGATGAAAATCTCCATCTGACCACGCACCTGTGGCTGCCCGACATATTCAGATAGGCTTTTAGGACGGATAGCACGATCGATAATCTCTTCTTCGCTCTGCACTTCCGCAGTAATCAGACGGTCAGCTTCAATCATCCTTCATTTACCTCATTGGCGATTACAGCGCCGCGCGCAGTGCATCACGAATTAACGTTTCACTATCTGCATCTGGTTTGGCAATTTTGCTTATCATACGGCTTGCTTCCTGCGGTTTATAGCCAAGAGCAATCAGCGCGGACACCGCCTCCCCTTCAGCATCAATTTCGCTGGCAGGTTTTTTCGCTGCTGGTACCGGCAAATCACTATGATTATTGAACAAATCACCGGTGAGTCCTTTAAAGCGATCCTTCATTTCCACCACGAGACGTTCGGCCGTTTTCTTACCCACGCCAGGAAGTTTTACTAGCGTGCTCACTTCTTCGCGTTCAATTGCCGTAACAAATTGCTGGGCAGACATGCCTGATAAAATTGCCAGCGCGAGTTTTGGCCCCACGCCATTGACCTTAATCAGCTCGCGGAACAGCGCGCGCTCTTGTTTATTATTAAAACCGTACAGCAACTGCGCATCTTCACGCACCACAAAATGAGTGAAAATAATAGCTTCCTTTCCTAGCTCGGGAAGCTCATAAAAACAGGTCATCGGCATGTGGACTTCATAGCCTACACCGTTGGCTTCCAGCAGCACTTCTGGCGGCTGTTTTTCCAGAATAATTCCTCTGAGACGACCTATCACGCGCAATTCCTCTTAAATAGTAAATTCTTTCATTATGACTTACAGCTTATACCATAAAAAAGGCTGGATGAATATCCAGCCTATTATAGTTCGATCTGATTTACTTTAAACGCCCACGAGCAAGATTCAACCGAGCTGGGCTCGCGCGTAATGCGTTCTGGCTGACATGGCAATGCGTGATCGCCACAGCCAACGCATCAGCGGCATCCGCCTGTGGATTCGCAGAGAGCTTCAGCAGTGAACGCACCATATGCTGAACCTGCGCCTTTTCCGCAGCACCGGTTCCAACGACCGTCTGCTTGATCTGCCGCGCTGCATATTCGAATACGGGCAAATCAACGTTGACGGCAGCCACAATGGCCGCACCACGAGCCTGACCTAGCTTTAAGGCCGAGTCCGCATTCTTCGCCATAAAAACTTGCTCAATAGCAAAAATATCAGGCTGGAACTGGGTGATGATCTCGCTAACGCCGGCATATACCAGCTTCAGACGAGTGGGTAAATCATCGACAGAGGTGCGGATGCACCCGCTGCCGAGATATTCGAGCTTTCGCCCCACCTGACGGATCACACCATATCCCGTGATCCGTGAGCCGGGGTCAATCCCGAGGATGATACTCATTCCAGAGTAGCCGCAACCTCGTCGGAAACTTCACCGTTGTGATAAACTTCCTGCACATCATCACAATCTTCTAGCATATCGATCAGACGCATCAGCTTAGGTGCTGTTTCTGCATCCATTTCCGCCTTGGTGGAAGGTATCATAGAAACTTCAGCGGATTCGGAAACCAGACCGGCAGCATCTAACGCATCTTTCACTTCGCCAAACGTTTCCCATGGGGTGAAGACGTCGATAGCGCCGTCATCATAGGTCACTACGTCATCAGCACCCGCTTCCAACGCCGCATCCATCACGGTATCTTCGTCCAGGCCCGGTGCGTATGAAATAACGCCTTTCTTGGTGAACAGGTAAGAAACAGAACCATCCGTTCCCAGATTGCCACCCGTCTTCGTGAAGGCATGACGCACTTCAGCTACGGTACGGTTGCGGTTATCACTCAGGCACTCAACCATGATCGCAGAACCACCAGGACCATATCCTTCATAGATGATGGTTTCCATGTTGGTATCATCATCACCGCCTACACCACGCGCGATTGCACGGTTCAACGTATCGCGGGTCATGTTGTTGGACAGCGCTTTATCGATAGCCGCGCGCAGACGTGGGTTCGCACCCGGATCGCCACCACCTAATTTCGCAGCAGTCACCAGCTCGCGAATAATTTTGGTGAAGATTTTACCGCGCTTAGAATCCTGCGCAGCTTTACGGTGTTTCGTGTTGGCCCACTTACTATGACCTGCCATATGTTTCTCCGGTAAAAGCCGTAGGGCTTTAAAAATGACAAACTTTACGCCTGTTAGGATAAATTGTGGCAAACGCCAAAAGTGAACCTTTTAAACGATTTGCCACACAGGCACTTAATCAATGAACGAGTTCTTCAATCGCCTGCCGGTTGCTCCACGACTTGGTGAGCTGGGCAGCCTGCTCAACGTCTAGCCACTGATAGGCCAGATGTTCCGTCAGCGGGATCTCTCGCTCCGACGGCAGCGCCAGACAGAACCAGTGCTCCAAATTGCGAGTCACACCGGGTGCATAGCGATGGCGCAAATGCGCAAATAACTCAAACTCCACACAGTGCTGACAGTCCGTCAATGACAGGTTTTCACCTGTAATATCAATACCCACTTCTTCCTTTACTTCACGCTGTGCGGCGTGCGGCGCAGATTCGCCCTCTTCCAGACTGCCGGTAACCGACTGCCAGAAATCAGGATCGTCGCGCCGCTGTAACATCAGCACCCGACCACTCTGGCGAGCATAAATGACCACCAGAATCGACTCAGGACGCTTATATGCCATTAGGCTTTCTCTGCTTCGTCTGCGCTGCCCTTTTTGGCAACCACAGAGATAGAGAGTTCCTGCAATGACGCAGGATTTGCAAAACTTGGGGCATCGGTCAAAGGATCCGCTGCTGCCGTTGTTTTAGGGAACGCAATAACATCGCGGATGTTATCGGTACCGGTCAACAACATCACCAGGCGATCCAGACCAAAAGCCAGACCCGCATGTGGTGGAGTCCCGTATTTCAGCGCGTCCAACAGGAAGCCAAACTTATCGCGCTGTTCCTGTTCAGTGATCCCCAGAATACCAAATACGGTTTCCTGCATTTCGCCGTTATGGATACGCACAGAGCCACCGCCCACTTCATAGCCGTTCATAACCATGTCGTATGCGTTTGCAATTGCGCCGACGGGATGAGCTTTCAACTCGGCTGGGGAGATATCGCGTGGCGCAGTAAATGGATGGTGCATCGCAGCCAATCCACCTTCACCATCGTCTTCAAACATTGGGAAATCGATAACCCACAGCGGAGCCCAGCTATCTTCGTTGGTCAGCTTCAGTTCGCGACCTACCTTCAGACGCAACGCACCCATCGCATCGGTAGCAATTTTGCTCGTGTCGGCACCAAAGAACAGGATGTCTTCACTTTGTGCACCGGTACGTTCCAAAATAGATTCTAAAACGTCAGCGTTCAGGAATTTAGCGATTGGGCTTTGAACCCCTTCCATTCCCGCAGCACGGTCATTGACCTTCATCCACGCCAAACCTTTGGCGCCATAGATGCCAACGAATTGACCGTATTCATCAATGATTTTACGCGTCAGATGTGCACCACCGGGAACGCGCAGCGCAATGACTCGGCCTTTAGGATCGTTCGCTGGACCGGAGAAGACTTTGAAATCAACGTCTTTAACCAGATCGGCAACGTCCACCAGTTCCAGCGGGTTACGCAGATCGGGTTTGTCGGAACCGTAACGACGCATGGCTTCAGCAAACGTCATCACTGGGAATTTGCCCAGATCAACCCCTTTGATTTCCTGCCATAAAGAGCGAGCCAGCTCTTCCATCACTTCACGCACTTGTTCTGCGCTCATGAAGGAAGTTTCCACATCGATCTGAGTAAATTCAGGCTGGCGGTCAGCACGCAGGTCTTCATCGCGGAAGCACTTAACGATCTGATAGTAGCGATCGAAACCAGACATCATCAGCAGCTGTTTGAACAACTGTGGAGACTGCGGCAATGCGTAGAACTTGCCTTTGTGTACACGGCTTGGAACCAAGTAGTCACGCGCACCTTCAGGCGTTGCCTTGGTCAGCATCGGCGTTTCGATGTCGAGGAAACCATGGTTATCCATGAAACGACGCACAAACGCAGTGATGCGCGCGCGCGTTTTCAGACGCTGCGCCATTTCTGGACGACGCAGGTCAAGGTAACGATATTTGAGACGATTTTCTTCACTGTTAGTCTGGTTGAAATCCAGCGGTAAAGGTTCTGAACGGTTGATGATAGTCAGCGCGTGACCAAACACTTCCACTTCACCCGTGGACATCTCTTTATTCTTTTGGCTATCTGGACGTGCACGCACGGTACCCGTGATTTGCACGCAGAATTCGTTACGCAGCTCTGAAGCCTGCTGGAACGCTTCCTGATGATCCGGATCGAAGAATACCTGTACCACGCCTTCACGGTCACGCAGATCGATGAAGATTAAACCACCCAGATCGCGGCGGCGATGTACCCAACCGCAAAGCGTCACTTCCTGACCCTCATGGGACAAATTCAACTGCCCGCAATAATTAGTACGCATAACGATATCCTTTGGCTTTCTTATATACTTCACCGATGCCGCACCCGAACGTAGGCCGGGTGGGTGCTGCCTGTGCAGCCCTATTTAAACTAGTTAACTCAGTGCTTTCTAATTCTCTGACTTCACTGACTTTGGCTTAAAGTCAGTGGCATACCATCCGGTTCCCTTCAATTGGAAACCTGCGGCAGAAACGCGTTTTTTCAGCGTCGGCTTTCCACACGCCGGACAATCAACCAACGGCGCATCAGACATTTTTTGCAATTTCTCTAACTGATGATTGCAGTCGCTACAAGCGTATTCGTAGATCGGCATAGCTAGTGATAGATTACATGTTTGATGAAAAAAGGCGGCTATTATAAAGGAAATTCGCCGCTGCGATAAGAGCGGGCGCGCACTTTGCGCGGAATCTCGCCATCGATTAAAAACCACCCATTTTATTACTTTTAAGCCGCTATCAGCCTAACGCTGGCTTATCTGGTTATTTTTACAGCAAAAGAGTATGCGACTGTCCATTTTGACGCTTATCCTAACCAATAAGAGTTGATAAGAATCAATCAAATACTACAAATCCATCGTCGACTAAATATTTTGCCCTTCCCAACTTAACAGAACCGCTCAGGCAATGAGTAAACCATGATGTGCTTGAAAGTCTTGGAGAAACAAATTATGCCCTCTCATCCAAAGCAATCATCTATGGTATATTTTTTAAAGTCCTTACTCAGGAGCAACGTGGAAATGATGTATATCGGTTTGCCTCAGTGGCAACATGCAGCTTGGCATAAAATTGGATTACGCGATCTTGCTGATTACAGCCGATATTTTAACTGCGTTGAAGGCAACACCACATTTTACGCACTGCCAAAGCCAGAAATTGCCAGACGCTGGCGTGACATGACCGATGATAATTTTCGTTTCTGCTTTAAATTTCCGTCAATCATCAGCCATCAGGCCGCGCTCACACAGTGCAATGAACAGCTTAGCGCCTTCTATTCCAGTTTACAGCCCGTACATTCACGCATTGGTCAGCTTTGGCTACAACTTCCCGCCGCCTTTGCACCTTTACACTTGCCGCGTCTGTGGCAGTTTTTAGATGCATTGCCCAAAGAATTCACCTATGGCGTAGAAGTACGACATCCTGATTTCTTTGCCAAAGGGGAAGCTGAGCGTGCGTTTAACCGCGGCCTGCATGAACGACAAATTAATCGAGTACTGTTAGACAGCCGCCCGGTGCATCATGCTAAACCTCTCACGCCCGCGGTCCGCGATGCACAACAAAAAAAGCCCAAGCTACCTGTTCACGCCGTACTTACTGCTGATAACCCACTGGTGCGTTTTGTCGGCGGTGATGTTTTAGAAGATAACCGTCTTTGGCTACAACAATGGGAAAAGAAATTAGCGGAATGGAACCATAGCCATACCCCTTATCTTTTTATTCATACACCTGATTGCACAGATGCGCCACAGCAGGCTCGCGCACTTTGGCCATTGCTGAGCCAAAAAATAAAGCATCTTCCGCCACAGCCTGATTGGCCGTTGCAAACCTCGTTATTCTAGAAGCTAGGTCACAAGTTTAACCGAACTGATGGTTTAACGAACGAACTCCGTACCCACCAGCGATATTTCCTAGGGACAATTTTCCGATGTCTCGCTATTATTCATCTGCCGGTAAATTATTGGGCGATGGAGCTAAAAAATGGTAAGCGCGCTTTATGTCGTGCTCGGCGCACTGTTATTGATCAAACTGTCTTTGAACGTCGTCAAACTGCGTATGCAGTATCGTGTGGCCTACGGTGACGGCGGGTTTTATGAACTACAGACTGCGATACGTGTTCATGGCAACGCAGTGGAGTACATTCCTATTGCGGCCATTTTGCTTGTCATGATGGAGATGAACGGCTCTCTGATCTGGATGATTCACGTATGTGGAATCCTTTTGATTGCGGGTCGGTTAATGCATTCTTATGGATTACGCCATCGTGAAATTCGCTGGCGCCGTTCTGGAATGAGTGCAACCTATGTTTCACTGGTATTGATGGTTTTAGCCAACCTCTTCTACCTGCCATGGGATCAGATGTTTACGCTAGATTAGAGCCTTTCCTTAGAGAGTCAGTGTTAAAGGAGGAGAGTTTCCTCTCCTCCTTAGATGCGACCTGAATCAGCTAACAAACCTTAACGCTGCCTCAAGCAGTTGCACGACTGCAACCATGAATTTCGCCAGAACCGTCAATAGTTCGAGAAATTTCATACGCTCTCTCCAAGTTAGGAGCACTAACGATGACCTTGCCTTTCCGCTGCCTATCAGCCATCGGATTGTTGAAAAACACTAACGTGCTTCCTTGAGTTAAGGCACCAATCGACACCACTCGCTATTGGCTAGGACTTAAAACTCGTTGCCCGTTTGCGGCTCAAAACACGTTATCCCTTTCAACAAAAATGATTATATGCCAGAATACTGTATATGCAACCAGTTGTTTTGATGCTGTTAGTTAAGATTGTTGTAATGCCCAATGAATTGACTTGCTCTGCTTGCCATCATATATTTATCACGTTGAAGAACACTAACGTGCGCCGCGGCTACCAACCGCAGCGGTAAACAAAAAAACCTCGTTTATCCACGAGGTTTTTTTGTTTTTATCACACACGTCAGAGCCGCTAATAAAAAAGCAATCCGCAGATTGCCTTTTCAAGGTGACTGTTTGATTAAATCTTCGCTTTCTTACGAGAGAGCAAAAAACCAATCCACAGTACTGCAACCCAAATAGGTAATAGGATCACTGAAATTCTAATATCAGGGGTCATATACATAATCACCAGAATCAGGGCTAAAAATGCTAAGCACAGGTAATTTCCGTACGGATACCACAGAGCTTTAAATGCAGTTGTCACGCCTTGCTGATTCTTCGCAGCTTTAAATTTAAGATGCGCCATGCAGATCATCACCCAGTTAATAACCAGCGTTGATACCACCAAGGCCATCAATAGCTCAAACGCTTCACCCGGCATAAGATAATTAATCAGCACCACTGCAGACGTCGTCAGCGCAGACAAACCAATAGAGAAAATGGGAACCCCTCGGCGGTTAACTTTCGTCAGCACCGCAGGCGCATTACCCTGCTTAGCCAAACCGAAAAGCATTCGGCTGTTGGAATAGACACAGCTGTTATACACAGACAATGCAGCGGTCAACACGACAATATTGAGCGCGGTCGCGACCCAATTGCTATCCAATGCATGGAAGATCATCACAAAAGGACTTCCCCCTTGCACAACGTTTTGCCAAGGATAAAGCGACAACAAAACGGTCAGCGAACCGATATAGAAAATCAGGATTCTATACACGACTTGGTTTGTGGCTTTAGGGATACTTTTGCGCGGCTCACTGGCTTCAGCAGCAGTAATACCTACCAGTTCCAGCCCACCGAATGAAAACATAATGACCGCCATAGCCATAATCAGCCCATGCCAGCCGTTGGGTAGGAAGCCACCCTGCGTCCACAGATTAGTGATACTGGCCTGTGGTCCACCGGAGCCGGATGCTAGCATCCATGCGCCGAATACAATCATACCGATAATGGCGCCAACCTTGATGATTGCAAACCAGAATTCGGTTTCACCGTACACACGCACGTTGACCAGATTGATAATATTGATGATGACAAAGAAGCCCGCCGCAGACATCCACGTGGGAATATCGGGCCACCAGTACTGGATATAAATACCTACCGCCGTCAGCTCAGCCATTCCCACCAGCACAAACATGACCCAATAGTTCCAGCCTGCTAAGAACCCAGCAAAGCTGCCCCAGTACTTATAAGCAAAGTGGCTAAATGATCCGGCGACCGGCTCCTCAACCACCATTTCGCCCAGTTGGCGCATGATAAGGAACGCAATAAAACCACCGATAGCATAGCCAAGTAAAACGGATGGCCCCGCCATTTTGATCGTTTGCGCAATACCCAGAAATAATCCCGTACCAACGGCACCGCCCAGTGCTATCAGTTGGATATGTCTATTCTTTAATCCCCTTTGCAGGGTTTCTTCTTTTTGTTGCAGATCGCCCATTTTTTCCTCTGTGCGATAGCGTCATTAGCGCTGTGTGAACGCTGAACCGTGGCGCATCGTATTATTTTATTTACATTGCGGGCTGTTTTGTATCACTTCCGGACTATTGCAATCAAGCCAAACTTCATGCTAGGCATGCTAACTGTTGCCAGTTTATCCAATCGTCAACGCACTTATTTGTGCTATATCTGCCACGCACAACCCTCTTATTCGCGAGGGAATAGCCGCAGCAGGCGTTTATCTGCTAAAATATGCGCCCTTTGTTGAAACCGCATGCATCCTTGCTTATGTCAAACCGCAATACACGATCTGATAACACTTTTGATGCCGCTTCGGGTGGCAAAGACGATAGCGCTGACCGCGATACGCTTTTCTCGGCTCCTATTGCCAAACTGGGGGACTGGACTTTTGACGAACGCGTCGCCGAAGTCTTCCCCGATATGATCCAGCGCTCAGTGCCGGGTTATTCCAACATTATTTCCATGATCGGAATGTTGGCAGAGCGCTTTGCCCAGCCCAATACTAAAGTGTATGACTTAGGCTGCTCGTTAGGTGCCGCGACGCTCTCCATGCGTCGTAATATTCGTGCGCAAGGATGCCAGATCGTCGCCGTCGATAACTCTCCGGCGATGGTTGAACGCTGTCGCCGCCATATTGACGCCTTCCGAGCTCAAACGCCGGTCGAGGTTATTGAAGCCGACATTCAAAATATTGCTATTGAGAATGCCTCGATGGTCGTGCTCAATTTCACGCTGCAGTTTTTAGCCCCAGAAGAACGCCAGTCTCTCCTGAATAAAATTTATCAAGGCTTACTGCCGGGGGGCGTTTTGGTGCTGTCTGAGAAATTTAACTTTGAAGACAAAACATTAGGTGAATTGCTGTTTAACATGCACCACGATTTCAAACGTGCCAACGGCTACAGTGAGCTAGAGATCAGCCAAAAGCGCAGCATGCTAGAAAATGTGATGCTGACTGACTCGGTTGAAACACACAAAAGCCGACTGAATCAAGCTGGTTTTGAGCACGCTGAAATATGGTTCCAATGTTTTAACTTCGGCTCCTTGCTGGCCGTAAAAGGAGACGTCGTCGCATGATCGAATTTGGTAATTTCTATCAACGAATCGCAAATAGTCCTTTAAGCCACTGGCTAGAGGTTCTGCCGGCACAGCTAGCCGCATGGCAGCGTGAATCGCTGCATGGCAAATTTAAAGACTGGTTTAACGCCGTCGATCGTCTTCCTGAAATGACACCGCACTCTCTGGATTTACTCCATGGCGTCAGCGCCCAGGCAGAGCCTGAACTGGGGCCGGGTCAAAAAGAAGGTATTGAGAAAATGCTGCGCGCACTGATGCCGTGGCGCAAAGGGCCATTTGATCTATATGGTATCCACATCAATACCGAATGGCGTTCAGACTGGAAATGGGAGCGTGTATTACCGCACATTTCGCCTCTAGAAGGTCGCACTATTCTTGACGTCGGCTGCGGCAGCGGATACCACCTGTGGCGCATGATTGGTGCCGGAGCACATTTCGCCGTGGGTATCGACCCTATGCAACTGTTCCTATGTCAATTTGAAGCGGTGCGTAAGCTGCTGGGCGGCGATCAACGCGCGCACTTATTACCGTTAGGCATTGAGCAGTTGCCAGAGCTCGCCGCCTTCGACACGGTATTTTCCATGGGGGTTTTATACCACCGCCGTTCGCCGCTCGATCATCTATACCAGCTAAAAAATCAGTTGGTGAAAGACGGTGAGCTGGTGCTGGAAACCATTGTCATCGAAGGTGATGAAAATCAGGTGTTAGTACCCGGTGACCGCTATGCTCAGATGCGCAATGTGTATTTCATTCCGTCGGCTAAAGCGCTGGTTAAATGGTTGGAAAAATGCGGTTTTGTCGATGTACGCATCGTGGATTCTTGCGTGACCTCATTAGAGGAACAACGCCGTACTGACTGGATGATCAGCGAGTCTTTAGCAGAGTTCCTCGATCCCAACGACCAAAGCAAAACCGTGGAAGGCTACCCTGCGCCAATCCGCGCGGTTATTGTTGCCCGTAAGCCTTAATCTACAACAGGCGAAAAAAAGCCCCAACGATTTTTGTTGGGGCCATACTGTTTAGCGAAACTTCCACTAAAATTCGTACTACTTCTACTGGAACTGTACGACACACGTCTGCATCATGCAGAACGTGGAAACGGCTCACCTAAGCTTAACGCCGTCTTCATCGCTTCAACCACTTCGCCATCTACACAATAGTGGGTGAATTCGTCAAACTCACTGTCTGAACACATCGTGACGCCAGCTTTACGATAACGCATTTCAGAAGGCACCATATGGCCCGCGGAGCTGTGCACCTCGGTTAATCCAATCTCTTGAAACTTGTGCAGATTGGTCAAGCGCACGCCTGCACCGGCCATAATCACTGGACCTTGCGTTGCATTCAGCAGCTCTTTCAGTAATGGCAGACCAACCTCAGCGCTCTGCTGCTGACCCGATGTCAGAATGCGCGCAATCCCTAAATCGGTCAACTGGCTCAATGCCACCATCGGACTTACACACATATCAAAAGCACGGTGGAAAGTGATGGCCATATTGCCACTCAGCTGCATCAGTTCACGCATTCTTGGCAAATCGATATGCCCTTCCGCATCTAACAAGCCAATAACCGCACCGGGAAAACCCATATCGCGAATCATCGCCATGTCATTTTTCATCACTTCAAAATCAGTATAGCTGTAACAAAAATCTCCGCCGCGAGGACGAATAATAGGATGCACAGGGATAGAAACCTTGTCTCGCACCCATTTCAACGTGCCATAACTTGGCGTTAAACCACCGTCTAGCTGGCTGGCACAGAGTTCTATGCGATCCGCACCGGCACGTTCCGCCGTGAGGGCGCACTCTGCCCCGAAGCAACAAATTTCCAATTTCATACTAAAATACCTCCAAAAAACCGCCAAGACAGACTACGTTACGTGAAAACTTTTCATTCCAACGCATTGATGCTTGAGAAAGAGGAGCCTTCTCGCGTAGGCTGAAAAAAACCGTGATATATCTCACTCTCGGTCATGAACTCTTGATACGCTAAATACTCTTTATGCAGACACGCAAAAACATCACTGGCTGATGATAACCATGATAATTTCGTCACTCGTGTTGCAATTGCCTACTGGGCAGGAACTAAGCCTACTAAAGGATGAATACTATGACATTCAATTTTGATGAATGGGTCGACAGAAGTCACAGTGATAGCCAGAAATGGAACAAATATGCGAACAAAGACATCATTCCGATGTGGGTCGCAGACACCGACTTCCGCTCACCACCCGCTGTGATTGACGCTCTTCAAAAACGCGTTGCAGAAGGCGTGTTTGGCTACGGCGACCCATCACAAGAATTGGTGCAGATATTTATCAAACGCATGCGCGATTTATATCAATGGGATGTGAAGCCTGAGTGGCTGGTATTTTTGCCAGGTATGGTATGTGGTTTGAACTTAAGCGTACGTGCATTTACCGATCCGCAACAGCATACGCTGGCGCCGTTCCCAATTTATCCGCCGTTTGTTAAATCATCCCGCTTTGCACATCGTCAGCAGTTGCACATTCCAGTCAAACTCAATAACCAACGCTGGGTGATGGATTTAGCGAGCGCCGAGCAGCAGCTCACCGGTAACGAAAAACTTCTGATGCTGTGTAACCCGCATAATCCGGGCGGCACAGTATATACACGAGAGGAGCTTGAGGAGCAGCTCGCCTTTGCTCAGCATCACGATCTCTTGATTTGCTCCGACGAAATTCATTGTGACTTGCTGCTAGAACCCGGCGTTAAGCACATCCCAATCGCTTCACTCAATGATGACGCCGCACAGCGCAGCATTACGCTGATGGCACCATCCAAAACCTACAACATTGCAGGCTTAGGTGCGACGATAGCGATTATCCCGAACAAAAATCTGCGCGATCGTTTTATCACCGAACGCACAGGCGTAGTCCCAAGCGTGGATATTCTGGCCTACGTCGCGGCTGAAGCCGCCTATCGCGATGGACAAGAATGGTTGAATGCGCAGCTAGACTATCTGCGCGGCAACCGAGATCTGCTCGTTGCCAGAATTAATGCGATGAAAGGTCTATCTACGGTCAACCTTGCGGCAACCTACCTCGCGTGGGTTGATGCCTCAGAGCTGCCGGTGGACAACCCCCATGCGTTCTTCGAGCAGGCTGGCGTGGGTTTATCACCAGGCGCAGACTTTGGTAATTCTAAATTTGTCCGCATTAACTTTGGCTGTAACCGTGGGCTGTTAACAAAAGCGCTGGATCGTATGGAAAACGCAATTAACGCGCTTTAAGTCTGCTGAAAAAAAGCGCCGTTATCTCTACGATAATGGCGCTTTTTTGGTTTCTTATATCCGTAATCGGCCAAACGTGACGTTATTACTGCTCACTTGCCACGATTTCACGAATGGAATATGGGTGAAACTTAATGGTGATCTCACCGTCGGTGACCGCCAACGTTGGGTTAGGTAAGCGTTCCGCCTCCCCTTTTGGGCTACTGAATTTTAGCTTGATCCCCGGAGCCAACAACGCTGAATCAGATAACAACTCAAGTGCTCGTGGATGTAAGGTTTCAGGATCGCCTGCAATAACCAGCTCGACATGCTCCCAACCTTCGTGTGGATAGCGCTTTTCACCGGGGTACGGCAACTCTACGCAGTCAATCTGCCACGGTCCTACCGATAATGGCTGGTGTAAATCAAACAGACAGATTGGGCGGCCATTAATCATATTTTCAGACAACAACGAGCTGCATGTTTCAAATCCACTGCGCCAGCGCTCGGCCGTAGTATTTTGATGGCAACGCAGAGAAATATGATCGGCACTAAAGGCAGAGAGATCTAATTCCAGCTTATCTGCAAAAATTTGCAGCAGCGCGGTAAAACGAACCAGATCGGCTTCCAGATCATGTAGCGCATCAATGTCTGCTAAAAATGTCATTTCCACTATTTCTCCGCTATCAGCAAGGTTGCGTACTTTACCTGCTCTTTTAGCAGACTTCCATGCCCTATTTATTCCCAGAATCTGCGCAGCTTAAGCGCATGCTTGCTGACTCATGCTGCGAATTGACATATAATTATCGGCTGTTTTGGTGTGAATGCACCTTGATGAACGAACTCACATATAAAACGCCGTCGTCACACACGTCAGGCTTTACAAATTTAAGGTAACCCGGTGAATATTCAGGCACTTCTTTCAGATAAAGTCACCCAGGCTCTGGTGGCTGCAGGCGCTCCTGCTAATAGCGAAGCTCTTGTCCGTCAATCCGCGAAAGCACAATTTGGCGACTATCAGGCCAATGGCGTCATGGGCGCGGCCAAGAAACTGGGTATTGCACCACGACAACTGGCAGAACAGGTATTAACTCACCTTGAATTGGACGGTATCGCAAGCAAAGTTGAAATTGCCGGCCCTGGCTTCATCAATATCTTCCTTGATCCAGCATGGCTGGCAAAACAGGTTGAGATAGCACTGGCCGATGAGCGTCTTGGCGTTGCCGCGGTTAAACCGCAAACTATCGTGGTTGACTACTCTGCACCTAACGTAGCCAAAGAGATGCACGTGGGTCACCTGCGTTCAACCATCATTGGTGATGCCTCCGTTCGTACGCTTGAGTTCCTCGGACACAACGTCATTCGCGCTAACCATGTCGGCGACTGGGGTACCCAATTCGGTATGCTGATCGCTTATCTGGAGAAAATGCAAAACGAACACGCGAATGAAATGGATCTCTCCGATCTGGAAGCCTTCTATCGCGAAGCGAAAAAGCATTACGATGAAGACGCAGAGTTCGCCGAACGTGCGCGTGCCTACGTGGTAAAACTCCAAGGTGGCGATGAGTACTGCCGCGAAATGTGGCGTAAGCTGGTCGACATCACCATGTCGCAAAACCAGAAAAACTACCAACGCCTGAACGTGACCTTAACTAAAGATGACGTGATGGGTGAAAGCCTCTACAACAGCATGCTGCCGGGCATCGTAGCCGACCTAAAAGCTAAAGGTCTGGCCGTTGAGAGCGAAGGCGCAACCGTCGTATTCCTCGATGAATACAAAAATAAAGAAGGTGAGCCTATGGGCGTCATCATCCAGAAAAAGGATGGCGGCTACCTATACACCACCACCGATATTGCCTGTGCCAAATATCGTTATGAAACTCTCGGTGCCGATCGTGTGCTGTATTACATCGACTCTCGTCAACATCAGCACCTGATGCAGGCGTGGACTATCGTGCGCAAAGCGGGCTATGTGCCTGACTCCGTCAGCCTCGAACACCACATGTTCGGCATGATGCTGGGCAAAGACGGCAAGCCGTTTAAAACCCGCTCTGGTGGCACCATCAAACTGTCTGACCTGTTGGATGAAGCCGTTGAACGCGCAGGCAAACTGATTGCAGAGAAGAATCCAGATCTGAGCAGCGATGAACTGGCGAAGCTGGTCGAAGTGGTTGGTATTGGCGCGGTGAAATATGCGGATCTGTCAAAAAGTCGTACCACCGACTATATCTTCGACTGGGACAACATGCTCGCGTTTGAAGGAAATACGGCGCCTTACATGCAATACGCCTATACCCGTGTGTCTTCAATCTTCAAACGTGCTGGTATCGACGAACAGTCTCTGAGCGGTAACATCGTCCTCACTGAAGACCGTGAAAAAGCGTTGGCTGCACGTTTGATTCAGTTTGAAGAAACCATCACGCAAGTTGCCCGTGAAGGTACACCGCACGTGATGTGTACTTATCTGTATGACTTAGCCGGTCTGTTCTCCAGCTTCTATGAAGCCTGCCCTATTCTTACCGCAGAAAGTGAAGAACAGCGTAACAGCCGTTTACAGCTGGCTGCGTTGACGGCAAGAACGCTGAAGACCGGTTTGGATACTCTGGGGATTGAAACCGTAGAGCGCATGTAACTCATCGCTGCGTTATTTAACGCAGGTTGCCCCACAAAAAACGGCTCATAAGAGCCGTTTTTCAATGGTGAATATCCCCTATTTACTCAGAACTGGCTTTCATCAAAAAGTCGTAGTTTCTTGTCGACTGAATAATTAATACCATTGAAGTGTAAGGTATAGTCAGCTTTCGTCTTACTCGACACCGTATCCTCACATTCATTGTTTCTCTTGACTGACTCTGTATGGGTCGAGACTTCATGTACGCCAAGATCGGCAAAGCCGGAAGTTGAGGTTTTTAAAATAGAGAGGGTTCGAGTTGTTTTATCAGAATACCCCGCGCAATCACCATCCCACTCAGCACCAAAGTCCTCAACCGTTAATTGATTCACCATCAACGGTAGCGCCCTATCTTTCAGTACATATAAATTGAGATTGCTATAATCAATAGGATTAACTCTGGAAGACCCATGGCTGTTAAACCTCACACCAAATGCCCTCAATTCCGGCGTGAGCTGATAACGAGCGGTATCAATCGTGACATGGCTTAACGCAATTGCATCGTTAGTAATGGCATGTGGATGGTAGTTGCGCGCCAATATCTTTCCCGATTGTGTATCAGTGACCACAACATCTACGTCATAGTCATAAATGTCGCGATCTCTTTCTCCAGGCTGATTGACGAGCATCACCATAATAGTTTTATCCGGCGAGTATGGCCAAACTTTGCATACATTCAGATTATCATCATCCACCGCCCGCTCGCCGTAAAGCTGGTGAGACAAAGATTTAAGTTGCTCTTGGCAATCAGCCATTGCGATAGGCGCTATAACCATAGCACCGGCAAAAATCAAAAATCGTTTCAATCTGTCATCCTTAACGAGTTCTGGCCTAATGAGCTTACAGCTACGATTACACCACAACGTTTCTTGTAAAATCTCGCACACGAAAACCGAGCAGCGCTAACGCCGCAAAATAGGAACCCGCCCCTACCACCACAACCAGCAATAACCGCAGAATACGCATCAGCATATTGCCAGTATCCCATGCTGGCATGAACCACATCATTCCAATGAGCACCGCCGCCATGACAACTACCGCAATCACGAGCTTAGTTAAGAATATCCCCCAGCCAGACTGTGGTATATACATCTTTTGCTTACGCAGTTGCCAGTAGAGCAAGCCCGCGTTAAGACATGCCGCCAGCCCGATAGAGAGTGACAGACCAGCATGTTTAAATGGCCCGATAAAAGCTAAGTTCATTAACTGGGTCATAATCAACGAGACTATCGCAATTTTGACCGGCGTTCTGATGTTCTGATGTGAGTAAAAGCCCGGAGCTAAAACCTTCACCAAAATAATCCCCATCAAACCGACGGAATAGGCGATCAAAGCCCGCTGAGTCATCTCAGTATCAAAGGCCGTAAACTGGCCATACTGGAACAGGGAAGCGATCAAGGGTTTGGATAAAATCCCCAAAGCAACCGTACTTGGCAATGCCAGAACAAAGCACAGTCGTAGCCCCCAATCCATCAAACGAGAATAATCGTCTAGACGACCGCTAGACACGCTTTTTGCCAGCGAAGGCAGCAAAATAGTGCCTAGAGCAACACCGAGAACCCCCGATGGGAACTCCATCATACGATCCGCGTAGTACATCCATGAAACTGAGCCAGACACCAAAAATGAAGCAAAAATGGTGTTAATGATTAAGGATATTTGGCTGACAGAGACACCAATAATCGCAGGGCCCATCAGTCTCATCACTCGCCAAACGCCAGCATCGCGAAGATTGATTCGCGGTAATACCAACATGCCAATTTTTTTCAAATGTGGCAGTTGGTAAGCCAATTGCAGCACACCCCCCACCGTTACCGCCCAGGCCAAAGCCATAATAGGCGGGTTAAAATAAGGTGCGGCAAACAGCGAGAAACCAATCATGCTGAGATTTAAAAACGTTGGTGCGAAAGCAGGTACAGAGAATCTGTTCCAGGTGTTAAGCACAGCCCCTGCTAAAGAGGCTAAGGAAATAAGCAAAATATAAGGGAAAGTAATACGCAGCAACGAAGCTGTGAGCTCAAACTTGTTAGGGTCGCGGAGAAACCCAGGAGACGTTGCCCAAATCACCCACGGCGCTGCAAGCATCCCAAGGACAGTGACTAAGGCTAACACCAGCGTCAGCATTCCACTGACGTAAGCGACAAAAGTACGCGTAGCCTCTTCGCCCTGTTGGCTTTTGTACTCTGCCAAAATGGGGACGAAAGCCTGAGAGAATGCGCCTTCTGCGAAAATACGCCTCAATAGATTAGGCAGTTTAAAGGCGACAAAAAAGGCATCCGTTGCCACGCCTGCACCGAAAATTCGCGCCACAAGCGCATCCCGCGCAAATCCCAGCACACGCGAGAACATGGTCATCGAGCTGACCGCCGCCAGTGATTTTAATAAATTCATGAGTTAGTTTTTTCAACGGTTGCAACCCCTGCTGGTTCACAGCAAGGGCAATTAAGGAGCACTAGTCTACTTATCTGTGGCGGAAGATCTAGCCGGAGATGTTACAAACCAATAGAACACTGGCTAAAAATCAACGATTAGCCCTATTGGGAAAGCAAACTTTCTACGATTCGTTGAGCGGCAATAGCCTGTTCGCCAGACGTTAACGGTGCTGTCTGGTTTTCAACACAATCGATAAAGTGATTCACCGCCCCGACAAAACCGCGCTGTTCCAACGTAGACTGCCAGCTAGGAATGGGTGATTCGCTGAGCACGGTATCACGCTCAATACTGAGGCTACGTAAATCCTGCGCATCATAAATAGCGCCAGAGGTGACCACCTGCATCGCCTCACGCTGCGAGCCCGCGGCACGATGCATTGACGTCGTGACCTGAATCTGACCCGCGCTAAAGTGGTGCTCGGCATAAATCATCTGTCCGACATCATTGGTATGCAGAATCCCCGATTTCAGCTTCAGATCTTTGCCGCTCATCCAGAGCGCGGTATCAATCACGTGAAGATAGTCATCCAACAGGGTAAAACGCACATCTTTGGGGCCGATATTTTGATGGCGGTGTTTATCCATGCGGATCGATGCAACGTTATGCGCCTGCTGTTTAATTTGCATATAGCGCGGCGCAAAACGGCGGTTGAAACCCACCATCAAACGACAGTTTTGCTGTTCGGCCAGTGCGATCAGCTGTTCTGATTGCGCGATCGTCTCCGCCAATGGCTTATCGACGTAAACATGTTTGCCGCGCTGTAAAAGATCGCGAACCACCTCGAAATGCGTATTCGTGCTGCTATGCACAAACAGCGCATCACACTGCTGAGCCAGCTCATCCAAGCGAGCAAAAGCCTGCATGCGATAGCTGTCACACACGGCTTGTGCTTTGCTTAGCGTCGGAGAGAAACCGCCCACTAACTCCCAGCGTTCGGCCTGACTGAAAATAGGTAAATAAGCCTTTTGAGCTATACCACCTAGCCCCACAACGCCAATCCGTAATTTGGTCATAGAAGATCTCTTAATCTGCAAGGTGAGCTAATAGGCTATCTACGCGCGCTTTGAGCTCTGCCACTTCGGCTTCTAACGTGGCAACGCGTTCAGCCAACGTACCATCGCTTGGAGTGGTCAATAAGCTGTCTGCCGCCGTGGTGGCTACATTTTCCACTTCGCCGCTGAACAGATGCGCATAGCGGCTTTCTCTCTTGCCCGCTTCGCGTTCCAACCGAACGACAAATGGCCCATCCTCACGCGCCGCCAGCTCATTCAGCACCTGCTCTACCTGAGTCACATCGCTAAACTCATACAGGCGATTGGTACGCGTACGGAGTTCCCCCGGCGTCTGCGGTCCACGCAGCAGCAAACAGCACACCACGGCCACTTCAGCCTCAGAGAATTTCAGATTACCAAACTCAGAGTTACAAAACCGATGCTCATATTTCATCACTCGGCTGCCGGAAATACTTAACGAGCGCACTTGATGCTTTTTCATCAGCATATCTAACGTCGACTGAACGTCAGACTCACTCAGCTCTAGCACGGGTTCTCGGTTGGTTTTCTGATTGCACGCCGTGGTCAAGCCATTGAGTGAAAGTGGATATTGATCGGGCGTTGTGACTTGTTTTTCCAGAAAACAGCCAATAACGCGAGCTTCGAGCGGAGATAATGGATTCTTCATGGGTTTACTATCCTTTTGTACATCAATTGTACGAGACTCACTAACGCGGAGCTGTCCATTCCTGATTAATCAGCGCAGTTAATACGTGATCCTGCCACTTGCCGTTAATCAACAGATAATCTTTGGCGTAACCTTCTTTTTCAAACCCCATACGTTTAAGCAAGGCACCACTACGCTGATTATGTGGCATATAGTTCGCCATAATACGGTGCATGCGCTGCTGGCGGAACATATAACGAATCGCCGCCTGCGCGCCTTCATACATCAGTCCCTGCCCTTGCCATTTCTCGCCCAAGGAATAGCCGAGATAGCAGGCATGAAAAGAGCCGCGCAGCACATTGCTAAAGTTAGCCACTCCACGAACCTCATTTTCATCCTGATCGAGCAGCAAAAAATAGTAGGCACTGCCTTGCTTTTGTAATTCATTAATCAGCCCAAGTCGGGCCTGCCATCCAGAAGGATAACAATGGCTTTCATCTCTCACCGGCTCCCACGGTTTCAGGAACTCACGATTCTCTGCGTAATAGTCTGCCAAGCGATATGCATCGCGGTCATGAACCAAACGCACCACCATTCTATCGGTGATTAAACGGACTTTTGGACCGCTATTGTGATAGCCAAACATCTATCCTCCAGCATCACGCAAAAAATATTAATTACACATCACTATAACCGCTCTTTCTATAGTGGGTAAAACCTCCGCTGTTGCTAAATTGCTCACTTAGATAGGAATAATCGCTTTTTCTTACGTTTTTGTCGTCCAGTTAACGGTTAAAACCCCATGCCTCATAATCAAAAGCATTATTCCGCGTAGTATTTACGGAAAAATATTATTAATCAGCACTATACCCACGCTAAAAATGGGTAGAAAATGAACGGGTAAATCCCTCCTTTTCTTTTTTTCGCTGATGGTGAAACATGTCGCTGGTATCGCAAGCTAGGAGCTTGGGTAAGTACTTCTTATTACTAGATAATCTGCTGGTTGTCCTTGGTTTTTTTGTCGTATTCCCCCTTATTTCAATTCGTTTTGTTGACCAACTCGGCTGGGCTGCCGTGGTCGTAGGGGCGGCTTTGGGATTACGCCAGCTTATCCAGCAAGGGTTAGGGATTTTCGGTGGTGCCATCGCCGACCGATTTGGCGCCAAACCGATGATTGTGATTGGTATGCTGCTGCGTGCCGCAGGTTTTGCATCGATGGCCGTTGCCAGCGAGCCGTGGATATTATGGCTATCCTGCGCCCTTTCTGCGCTCGGCGGTACGCTATTTGATCCTCCTCGTACCGCGTTGGTGATTAAACTCACTCGCCCGCACGAGCGTAGCCGTTTCTATTCTTTGCTGATGATGCAGGATAGCGCCGGAGCGGTCGTAGGTGCATTGATCGGTAGCTGGCTGCTGCAATATGATTTTCATTACGTTTGCTGGGTCGGCGCGGCCATTTTTGTACTGGCTGCCCTCTGTAACGCATGGCTATTGCCCGCCTATCGCATCTCTACCGTACGTGCGCCAATCAAAGAAGGCATGATGCGCGTCATTCGCGATCGTCGTTTTCTACTCTATGTTTTGACGCTAACGGGTTATTACATGCTGGCAGTACAGGTGATGTTGATGCTGCCAATTATGGTTAACGAAATCGCAGGTACGCCAACCGCAGTGAAATGGATGTATGCCATAGAAGCGACGCTATCACTGACGCTGCTCTATCCCATTGCTCGCTGGAGCGAAAAACATTTTCGTCTTGAGACTCGGTTGATGTTTGGCCTGCTCATCATGACGATCAGCATGTTTCCCGTTGGTCTCGCCACTGAAATTCGCACGCTGTTCATTTTGATTTGCTGCTTCTACTTCGGTTCTATCATTGCAGAACCTGCCCGTGAAACCCTCAGCGCATCGCTGGCCGATCCGCGCGCACGTGGGAGTTACATGGGCTTTAGTCGCTTAGGTCTAGCGCTCGGTGGCGCTATTGGGTATACCGGCGGCGGTTGGATGTATGATACAGGCCAAGCACTGGGTACGCCGGAGTTGCCGTGGTTCTTACTCGGCGTGGTCGGCTTAATGACGCTGGCATTACTTTACTGGCAATTCAATCAGCGCCGCATTGCTCCCGCTGTATTAGGTGGCGGTTAATCCCTTCCATTTAGCCATTAACCGCGTTCTGAATTTTAGTCATTATCCGATTCAGAACGCGGTTTAATCCGTCTAAATTGCGCTAATCGCTTCACGCATCCATACATTGATTTTAGCCTTAGCAAGTGGAGTATTTCCCCTGTTCGCAGCAGCGTTAACAGGATGAAACAGAACGTCTCTTTTGATACGAGGTTAATCTATGTCACAATCATCGCCATAGATTTTATACCCGTCATACTTCAAGCTGCATGTGCTTTGGCTGGTCAAATTCGCTTCTGGCAAATTTGCCATCCACTTGCCGCTTCAATGCAACTCGAATTATTTAGAGTATAGCTTTTTTAATTAGCACGCTTATTTTTGGTATTCAGAGGTCAGATAGTATGAAAAAGGTTATTTATCTCGCAGGGATCGTTGCTGCCGGGCTGGTATTGTCGGCCTGTAATAAGCTGACCCAATACACAATTACCGAGCAGGATATGAATCAGTACCTGCAAAAGTATAATAATTTCCAGAAACAAATTGGAATTTCAGGCTTGGTGAATGCGGATATCACCGTCGATCAACTGAGTAGTCAAATTGGCCGTACCGACCCCAATAAAATTACGTTAACCGGCCATGCAAAAGTCAATATCAGCTCGATTCTCGGCCCACAAACCAGTGATATGCAGATCACGCTTCAAGCGCAGCCCGTATACAACGCCGAGCAAGGTGCGATTTTCCTACGCGATATGGAATTAACTGATTACACGGTTAAACCTGAAAAAATGTCTGGCGTAATGAAGGCCGTCGTGCCCTATTTAAATCAGTCACTGAAAACATATTTCAACGAAAAAGCTGTGTATACGCTAGATCCTAATAAGAGCGAAAAAGAAGCTTTAGCGAAAAAATTAGCCAAAGGCATCGAAATTAAACCTGGTGAAATCATTATTCCTTTTACAGACTAATTATTCGTTAGTCCTTATCTGACGTGACAAAAAAGCCTGTTCTCATCGTGAGCACAGGCTTTTATTTATTCAGTCACCCACAGGGGCTCGACTATTCTGCGTCGTTTTCTTCTGCAGAATCGACACTTTCAGACAGTTCATCCCACATCGCTTGCACGGCTTCGCGAGTCAGTTCAGCCAGCGTACGATAAAACGCCGTGGTTGAATGCGCTTCAACCTTGCCTAAAAATTTACCGCACCACGGCAAGAGATACTCATCAAACAGCGCGATTTGCGCCTGTACTTCATCTTCTGCGGACTGATCTTCCAGCCATGAGGCTGCCAGCAATAGTTGACCAAATGAATCTGATGCCTGCTCGCCCAGCGGCATTCCACGCTGAGTCAAAAAGTCACGAACCTCTTGTTCGCTGGCATTTTCCTGATAGTCACTGCGGTGAAGATCGACGGAAGCATCGTCACCAACAAACATGGCCGCATAGTCTGCACTCAGAGCAGCACGATCTTTCGCTGCTGCTTGCAAGCGAGCCAACAAAGCATCTTGCTCGATAGGCCAAAACTGTTGCAGCTTCCCCTGTGCCATCAGGTCAAAGACTGGGGTCAATAATGCATCTTGTGGCTGGCGGGAAAATAAACTGCCCAGCAAGCGACAAATAATAGAAAAATCGTTCATCTAACATCCTGAAAAATAGGGCCTGATAAGCACAGCCTAGATAGGTGACACCGTCACTTAACACGGTTCAACCATAAATTTACCAATCGGCAAGTTCGGGAATAGCACGCTTACCCCGCGCGACCAAAAAGTCGAGTAAACGCCGCGGCGACGCATTCAACACGCGATCCTGCGGGAAGTTTACCTCATTCATGATGCGGATACAGTGATCAAAATTTCCCAGAGAGAATGCAACGTGAGAATCAGAGCCTAAGGACAGATAGCCACCAGCGTCACGAACCGCCTCTGCAATCGCACGGCAGTTATCTTCGCTGCCGATACGAGAATGAGTAAATGAAGAGTTATTCAGCTCAAGTGCTACATTGTGTTGCGCGGCAGCGTCAGCAACGGCGCGGATATCAATGGGAAATTTGGGATTGCCGGGATGGCTGATAATATCCGCATCGCCATTTTCTATGGTGGCAATCATCGCCTGTGTATGGCTATCGCGGTCGCGCGGCGGAAAAACGGGCTCATGGAATCCGGCAATAATCAGATCCATCTCTTCGAGCATTCGGCCTGTGCAGTCAATGTCGCCCTGAGTGTTTTTAATGTTGGATTCAATGCCACGCAAAATAGCAATGTCGTCCACCACGCGTGGCCAGACACGCATATTCATAAAATGCCAATAATGCGGCGCATCAGCCATATCAGGACCGTGGTCAGTGATGGCAAACAGCTTGATTCCGCATTTCTTTGCTTGAGCAATATAGTCGTGGAGGGTGCTATAGGCGTGGGTGCTTGCCACGGTGTGCATATGTAAATCTACGGGATACATGGCTTCTCCTGTCTATAGCCTGTCAGTTTTAGTACCGACAGGCAAGTCCCTATAAGGTTAGCAAATAGGCATGATTCACACAGTAATGAATCGTGCTTTTGCATTTCCCAAACCAATAGATATTGCGCTCAAATCGCAACGTCATGGGAAAATTAATAACCTAAATCCATGTTAACCACACCTTCTGGTGTCTTCCCCGCTTCAATCGCTCTGATATTTTGAGCCACATAATCCATCGCGACTTCAGGCAAAGTAATCGCGGCAATATGCGGAGTGATGGTCACTCTCGGGTGTTTCCAGAAAGGATGCTCCGGCGCAAGCGGTTCTTTGGCAAAAACGTCGAGCGTCGCCGCGGCAACATGCCCTGACTCGAGTGCCGCTAACAGATCGTCTTCTTTCATATGTGCACCGCGCGCTAGGTTAATGATATACGCGCCAGCATTCAGTTGAGCAAACAAAGACCGATCGAGAATCCCCACGGTTTCAGGCGTATTCGGCAGCAGATTTATCAGCAACTGAGTGCCCTGTAGGAAGGACGCAAACTGCCCTTTGCCATAGAAACTTTTCACACCTGAATAATGTTTCTCTGTCCGGCTCCAGCAGCGAACCTGAAGGCCAAAAGACGCCAAACGTTCAGCGACTTTACCGCCGAGAACACCGGCTCCCAAAACGCCCACCACAAACTGAGAAGCATCATGCGGTGCCAAATATTTCCATACACCCTCGCGCTGTTGCTGCTCATACTCATCGAAGCGGCGGAAATAACGCAGTGCAACGGCGGTGGCGTATTCTTCCATCTGCAGTGCCATGCCGGTATCTTCCAAACGCACCAGAGGTACACCTTGCGGTAACGTCCCTGGGTGCGCTCGTTCCTGAGCTAGGATCGCATCAACTCCGGCCCCTAGCGCAAATACACCGCGCAAATCCTGACGGCTAGCTAACATTTCAAACGGTGGCTGCCATACCAAAGCATAATCTGCGGGCTTATCATCGCCGGGCTGCCACTGACGGATATTTGCTTCAGGTAAACGCTTACGCATACCATCCAGCCAAAGTTGCGCATTAAAAAACGGATGGTAGTAAATGATGTTCACTTCGAGCCTCCTGTTTTTATATTCTCATGTTGTATTTGCTTTATCGATGGTCTAAATCGCCTGACGCTGCTGGTTGATTAAGCGACGCAACAGCGGAATGAGCAACATAAGCACCACTCCCGTCGCGACAGAACCCCAGCCTAGCGCATTAAATACGCTGCTGTAGCCCGGATTCGTTTCTAGAGGTGTGCTGCCACTGTTTTGCGGCATCAAGCTAGAAACATATCCTGCCAGCACCGAAGCAACCCCGGTAACCATCATCCAGCACCCCATCATTAATCCCTGATGGCGCGCGGGTGCCAACTTCCCAATCATGGCGTAACCGATTGGCGAAATCATCAACTCGCCAAAGCTTTGCAAAACATAACTCAGCGCAATCCATTTGAATGCAACGAGTCCATCGCCACCGGCTAATTGAATACCCAGAGGCAGTACCAGCATACCTAACCCCATGCAACACAGTGAGGCACAAAATTGCAAAGGGATATCGATATTGAAACCGCGTTCGCGCAGACGTTTGAACAGCAACGCCATCAGCGGGCCGCCGACAACGATCACTACGGTATTAATATTTTGGATCCACTGTGGTGCCACGCGCAAACCATAGACATTCAGGTCGATGTTGTGCTCGGAGAACAGCATCAGCCCCATTGGCGCAAGTTGGTACAGTGACCAGAACACCAGTGAGCCAGCGGCGAGGATCAGATAGGCCACCATCCGACGGCGCTCATCAACTTCCCGCTGACGCAGAGTCATAATGCACAGCATAATAAAAATCAGAATACCCAGCACGACCACAAAGTAACTACTGAAGTCAGCATGCGTGAGTAAGACGCGAATAATCGGCACAAGAGCAACCAAAACGGCGAGTCCCACCAGCATTCGCAAGTAGAAAGCGCGTTTCGAAGCCTGTTTCAACGGTGTATTAATATCGGCCAGAATCTGCCAACGTGACAGCGTCACAAGAATAGCCACCGCGTTACCGATAGTGGCAAATAGAAATAATGCACGATAGTTTTCGCTAAGTTGGAAGTACCCCGCGACGGCAAATCCGGCAAAAAAACCGAGATTCATACCGGCATAGTTCCACAGGAATGCGCCCTCACGGCGATCGTCATCCGGTGCAAAACGCTGAGTCAGCATCATATTCAGGCAGGTTACGTTCAAGCCGCTGCCGGTCAGGAACATCGCCAAGCCCCAATACAGGCCAGAGACGCCCATTTCGGCGATCATATAGCAGCCGATAACCTGTAAAACCATGCCAAGAACAAACAGGTTACGGTTACTCAGGCAGCGTCCACCGAGATAGCCACCGAACAGATGTAAACCATAATTGAATGCGCCAAACACGCCCATCATGGCGTTAGCATCGCTCTCGCTGAATCCTAAACGCTTGGTGGCATACAGCACCAACGTGGAATAAAGCACCGCAAAACCGAGGGTAGAAAAAGTTTGGATAAAGAACAGAGCACCGGAGCCTACCGGAATGGCGCTACGATGCGAAGATGATGGTGTCGTCGAGCTCACCGTTTTCCCCTTACAATTTAATGTTGTACACACTCTTCCTGAGAGATGCCAAGAATCAGACTCAGCGGGCTTGTTGGTTATTATTCCATTATATTTTGTTCAAGCTTCATCCTCATTTAGCGGGATAAACCGCCAAAACACCAGTGTTAATGTTGTTATTCCGTCTATTTAGTCATTATTTATCCAATTTATCAGCGTAACTATTCACTTCTATTGGTTTTAAAAACTTCAAGCGCCATCCGCTATAGAGATCGAGATTGCTGTTTTTATATATAAAGCCCATTACAATTCAGTTTTTGTCATCAATAAAGGCTGTTTATGCGTCTGCGAATTATCGTCCCTACTCTTCTGGCTGGCTTATGCCTGTTAGCGCCTATGGCGAACGCCGAACTCTCTACAATCGAATCACCCACGCCCTCCGCAGACTGGCAACACACTGAACAACAAGCAAAAGGCCAGACAGTGTATTTCAACGCATGGGGCGGGAGTACGCAGGTTAATAACTATCTGGATTGGGCAACCAAGGAACTACAGGCACGGTACGGAATTACGCTTAAACAGGTTAAGGTGGCTGATATTGCTGAAACGGTCAATCGCATTCAGGCTGAGAAAACCGCCGGAAATACACAGAACGGCAGTGCCGATTTGTTATGGGTAAACGGTGAAAACTTTAATGTCCTGAAGCAAAATGGCTTGCTCTACGGGCCTTTCGCACCATCGCTACCCAACTGGCGATGGGTGGATAAAAAACTGCCTGTCAAACAGGACTTCACCGTACCAACCGACGGTTTTGAAGCACCTTGGGGCGTGGGGCAGTTAGTCTTTATTCATGATATGCACACCATGCCGAACCCTCCGGCCGATCTGTCCGCATTACTTAATTATGCAAAAGTCCATCCAGGCCGACTCACCTATCCGCGCCCACCACAGTTTCACGGTTCCAGTTTCTTAAAAACAGCGCTGATAGGTCTAACCTCTGGTGTCGCCTTAGATAAACCGGTTGATCCCGCCACGTTTCAACGCGATACCGCACCGTTATGGGCCTATCTGGATGCCTTGCATCCTTACCTCTGGCGTCAAGGGAAAGTCTTCCCCAACAGCGATGCCCAGATGATTCAGATGCTGAACGACAATGAGTTGGATATGGCGATTACCTTCAACCCAGGTATAGCGCCAGCCGCCATCGCCGCTGGCAGCTTGCCACCGGATGCGAAAACCTACGCATTGAATCAGGGTGCATTGACCAACGTACATTTTCTGGCTATCCCGTTCAACGCACGCGCCAAGCCTGCTGCCCAAGTTGTCATTAATTTCCTGATGTCACCGGAGGCTCAGGCTCGTAAAGCTGACGGTGCACACTGGGGCGACCCGAGTATTTTGGACGTTGCCCATTTACCCGCTGGACAAAAAGCGCTGTTTAAAGACAGAAAACCCCTGTTTAATGCCATCGCTGAACCTCACCCATCTTGGCAGGTCGCTTTAGACGCCGAATGGCAAAAACGCTACGGTCACTAATAGCTGTTGCAAAAGGCATCCGTTATCGTTGAGGAAAACAGCAATCTGTTGATTGTTTGGCTAAACAGTTGGTTTTGATAAAAATAAAGTTGACGCACCACGCTGTTTTCCCTACATTAGCGCCCATCGCAACGGCGACGTTAGCGATAAAAACGGTGAGGTGTCTGAGTGGCTGAAGGAGCAC
>NZ_KV824230.1:90076-91317 GCF_001816025.1 Hafnia sp. HMSC23F03 | reverse complement strand
CTGAATGAAAATTCAGGGCTTTTTGCTTTTTAGCTGAAATCAATACTATTTGGCTCTAGTATCGGTAAAGATCATTTACATCCAAAATGCTTGAGCACCATCATAGACATCAGGTTTATTTTTTATAATCATTGACTATCGCATCACACAAACTAGGGATGGATATATGGATACTAAAATAGCCCGTATTTGCTGGAATAGTAATGGCTGGAAAAAGCCATCAGGGCCGAATGGAAAAAGTACCGATCAAAATTCATTCGAGGTTTCCCCTGGTTTTGGGCATGAAGAGTGGCTATTCGATTACTCGAGTTTAATCAATGGATATCATTACGCTTTCCTTCAGCCTATTAATAATAATGCACATAAAGGTCAAATTTACACTATATACCTATACTACTTTGAGAGAACATCCAGTAAAAAACTTTGTATAGGCCATATAAAAAACACAATATGCATAGATGAACATGAAGCCCAAAGCGCCATTAATACGTTCAATAAAAATGGACGAATACTTAAAATGGAGAAGGATTTATCCTCAGTTGGGCTAGACCCTACATCGCTCAACAATAACACATCCGCATTATTAAACTTCAATATAAAATTTAAGCCAGAAGATGTTGTCTTATACCATGAAAAAAGAGATATCACAGAAAGTGTGCGGAATCATAGGTATATATTATTGAATACTGACGGAGCACCATTTCTCGACACTGAACATAGCAGCGATTCATTATCATCAGATATTTCCAACATTTTAAACTCAGATTTAAGCAAAACCGAAAAAGATACCCTTATCAAATCTCGTATTGGCCAAGGTTTTTTCAAAGATCAGGTTATTAAAACTTGGGGAGGGGAAAAGTGTGCTGTTACATTAGTAAACATTAAAGAGATGTTGATAGCATCCCACATAAAACCATGGAAAGATTGTCAAAATTCGGATGAAAGATTAGATGGAGCTAATGGCATATTATTATGTTCCCACATTGACAAATTATTTGACCGATATTTAATTACTTTTAAAATCCATGGCCGCAAATGCACCCTAAAAATATCTCAACACTGTGATAAGCAACAATTGAAGGGGCTAGGGATACATGAGGGTGAAGAGCTATCTTTAGATGGTTTCAATACGGACGACTTCCGTCGATTTATGAAATACATCGAACATCACAATGAAGTCTTTGATCAAAAAAATCAATAAACAGTGCATATTCTTGTAGAAAGCCCTGAATGAAAATTCA
>NZ_KV824230.1:0-90056 GCF_001816025.1 Hafnia sp. HMSC23F03 | reverse complement strand
CTGAATGAAAATTCAGGGCTTTTTGCTTTTTAGCGGTCAGTGATAAAACACATCATAGAGCGCTAAATGACATTAAGCTTCACATCGATATTGCCACGTGTGGCGTTCGAGTATGGGCATACCTGATGCGCTTTTTTCACTAGGTCTTCGGCTACGCTGCGTTCAATGCCTGGCAGGCTGATATCCAGTTGAACTTCGATACCAAAACCGCCTGGGATTTCGCCAATCCCCACTGTGCCTTCAATTTGTGCCTCTGCTGGCACTTTAACTTTCTCTTTCGATGCCACAAATTTCAATGCCCCCAAGAAGCAAGCCGAATAGCCAGCGGCAAACAGCTGTTCAGGATTGGTGACAGCTCCACCTGCACCGCCCATTTCCTTAGGCACTCCCAGTTTTACATCTAACACGCCATCGGATGAAGTCGCACGCCCGTCTCGCCCGCCAGTCGCTTTTGCTTTGGCCCGATAAACCACTTTTTCGATCGACATAGTGTTTCTCCGTTTATGAATGGAAGGTTTATGAATGGAAAGATCGTAGGGTCGGAAAAGTTTTGCTTATTAACTGTAGTACATGAACTGTAGTACATAGCCGCGCAGGATGATGTCAGAGTGCTCTGATTGGCTATTCCCTCGCCAGATAAGCATTTGAGCTGAAATTATTCTTGACCGTCTCAGCATGAATCCCTATAGTAGCGCCCCGTTGCAGTGCATAGCACGGCGACGAAACGGTGAGGTGTCTGAGTGGCTGAAGGAGCACGCCTGGAAAGTGTGTATACGCGAAAGCGTATCGAGGGTTCGAACCCCTCTCTCACCGCCATATTCTAGAAAAAAGCCCCGAATGAAAATTCGGGGCTTTTTTTGTATCCATAAAACGATGCTAAACAGCATCTCTCAACCCAACCATTATCTGTTGAGCCGAGAGAAACAACGCTTATTTCCCTGCGTTTTTCGCTGCCAATGAACGCAACAAAACGCCTAAGGTCGTACCATTGTGCAAAAGCGCGCTGGCGGTAGGCGTTAGCCAGCCTAATGCCGCAGCCAGCATGATCGAACTATTTACCCACTCGGTCAGGCGAATATTACTGTTAACCAGCTTCATCGCCTCAAGAGAAAGTTCACGAGCCGTCACGATACCGTGCAGGTGATCCTGTAGCAGCACAGCATCTGCAGCTTGCTGAGCCAGCTCAGTACTCTGGTTCATGGCGAGTCCAACGTTCGCCTGCGTCAGAACCGGCGCATCGTTGATACCATCACCCACGAATAAAACACGATGCCCTTGCTCTTGTAGCTGACGAACCACATCCACTTTGCTTTCCGGCGTCGCCTGAGCATAATACCGATCGATGCCCAGCTCGGAGGCTAATTGCTCAGCTTTTTCCGCTTTGTCACCGGTGAGAAGAACCACATTATTGATACCATACTCACGCAGTTGGGCAATCACCAAGGCCGCTTCTTCACGTACGTTATCTTGTAGACCAATCATCCCCACCAGCTGATTATCCAAACCGATAAACAGGAGATGTCGTCCCTGCTGCTCCAACGCCGCAATCTCATCTGCAAATGGTGCAAAATCAATATCGTAGTGGCAGCTCAGGAAGTGACGGCTACCGATCACCATCTGATGATTATCGAGCTCACTCAATAAGCCATGAGCGATAACGTATTCCACTTCACCGTGATTAATGTGCGGCAACTCATGATGCTCAGCCGCTGCAACCACGGCACGCGCCAGCGGATGATTGCTGTGCTCTTCCACCGAAGCCGCAATCGCCAGTAGACGTTCAGCCCAAGTTCGTTCGGGATCGAAACTCACAACATCGGTTACCAGCATGTCACCATGCGTCAGCGTTCCGGTTTTATCGAAGACGACCGTATCCACCGCGGCCAATTGCTCAATAGCCCGTCCGCCCTTCAACAGCAAGCCGTTACGCGCCGCTCGATACATTATCGATTTAAAAGCAATCGGCGTACTGAGTTTCAGAGCACAGGAGTAATCGACTAAAAACACCGAAGCCAATCGCTGCCAGTCACGCGTCATGGCAAACACGGCAGCACCCACGCCCATGGTGATCGCCACGCGGCGATCGGCCATCTCCTGCGTGACCTTTTGTGTTTCACTACGCTGACTTAACGAGTCGGTGATAAATCGGCGGATATTGGCCGTTGATGAGTCATCACCGACGCGCTCGGCGCGAACGGCAATATTCCCATCCTGCACCTGCGTACCGGCATAAACCCACGCCCCAGCCTCGCGACGAACTGGCACGCCCTCACCGGTCATCGATGCCTGATTTATCAGCCCCACACCGCGAATAACCGTGCCATCGGCTGGAATATTATCTCCCGGCCCCAACAGCATGACGTCGCCGTTCACCAGTGCTTCCGACTGGATTTCAACGCTCTGCCCTTCACGCTCAATCCAAACCGGATGCTCTCGTGGTTGCATTAGGCTAGCGAGCAACGCGTCGGAGTGGCGGCTGGTTTCCTGCTCCATATATTCACCGAGCGTCAGCAAAGATTGGGTCAGCATGGCTGTGCGGTAATCACCACGCGCCATCGATAACCCTAACGCCAGCGCATCCAGCACTTCCACTTTGAGCTTACGCTGTGCCAACTGGTGTGCGCCTTCGCTTAGCGTCGATGACGTCAGCAACAAGGTTGGCAACGCCGCCCACTTTTTCGGCAACAGTTGGGATAACGCCAAGCCCCCCAAATTCAGCAGATTATCGCCACCGCAGTATTCAGTTTCATACTCACCGTCCGATCGCTGTTGCCAATCAAGCTGATGCAATTTTTCTAACAACTGCGCATCGCTGGTAACCGCAGCATCATAGGTAATCACCGCTGAACGAGCTTCGGGGCGCAGTCGCGTACCAGTTACGCCTGGAAGCGCGAGCAACTGACGCTTGAGCCATGCCGCACTGTCCGGCATCGTACGCAATTGTGGAACGCGAACGCGTATACGCCCTGGCAGACGGTGTACTACAACGATCTTGTCAGGAGAGATAGCTTTCACTCGGCGTCCTGTTCCTTGTTTTGGTAGTAATCCAGCTCAGCCTGCAAATCAGCCAGACGTTCTTTTAACTCCTCCACCTCGCCACGCACGGTTCCCCATGCTTTACTGGCCGTGGTGCTAATCCCCTGCTGCACCTGACGGTTAGCCAGCAGATAGGCAATCGCAGCGCCTGCCACCATGCCCGTAAACAGATGGGTGCGACCATTTGCCTGACGATAGGCCGAAGGCTGAGGCGCGGCAGGCTGCGCAGGCATCTGCTGCGGATAAGCATATCCATACGGGTTGTAGTAGGGATAACCATAAGGATAGTTAGGCTGATTCATTGTCATTTTCCTTATTTTTCATCGCGTCCATCAGATAAAGTCCAGCAGCACCGGCGCTGATGACGGTCAACATTGTCAATAACGGGCGACCTGCCGTAGCACTCGCCACCGCCATAACCGCTCCGCTAACCAGCCCTGCTTTGGTCGCATCGCTCACCACTTTAGCCGCGGTTTGATTTAGGCTTTTCTCACCATTTTGATAGCTACGCCATTGCTCAATGCATGAGGTCGTCGTTCCCACCAAGGCACCCGCAATTAACGCACGACTGACAGAGCTTAATTCATCACGATTGTTGCTCATCCGCGGTTCCTTGTGTTGCCGTTTCTTCTGTCACTGCGGCCGCTGGAGCTGATTGGCGATGACGATCTACCGATTCAGTAAAACCCTCTTTGCCCGCTTTCAGCGTGTCGCGAAAAATGGTGCTGCTCGTTGTAGCGGTTTCTTTGATAGTTTCTGCGCCGCTCATTACGCCATCTTTTACTTTTGCCCCACCGGTCTTCAACAAATCGCCCGCATTTGCGACGGTCTGCATCAGAATATTGCGAACATTCTCGTTAGTGAGTAGCAACGTTGCTGCGGCACCGATCATGGCACCTTTCCAAAACTCTTTGTCATCTGCGCCGATCGTGCTGATGATGTTCTTCAGCAAGCCCGCCTGTTCCCCCATCATTCCCTCGACCATCCCCTGCGCCTGCCCACTCCAATCAAAACCTGGCGCGGCTGCATGGTGGTGATGGTGATGTGGGTGATGCGGCATGCTTGGCTGCTGTGGTGGCATCATCGGCTGCGGCGGCATTGGATAGCCCATAGGAGGGAACCCTGGCATCATTTGTGGATACCAAACCGGCTGCTGTGGCCACCCCATTGGCGGCTGCTGAGGTTGCGGAGGCATCTGCTGCGCTGGCTGCTGTGGCATTTCAGGCATCGGCGGATAGTACGGGTAGCCATACGGTGGATAATAAGGTGCACCTTGATTCATTGGGTTATTGCTATCGTTGCTCATAGTGTGATCCCTTATTGGCTTTCTGAATGTGAAAGGATGGAATAAATCTGTTCTAACGCTTGATGCGCGAGGCCATCATCGTCGCCGAACAGCTGGTTAAGCGTGGCAGGCGGAATGTGCTTAGCGCTGTATTCCAGCACCAAACTTCCGGTGGCGGTATTGAGTGCATAGCTACGCAAGTAGCCATCTGGGTGGCACAGGTCTTCAAGTGCGGAAAGCCTATGCTTACTCAGACCTGAAACTAGGCGGTTGGTGAAGCGCAAGCGAATACGCCCCGGAATGTGGTGAGCTACCTCAACAAAGCGACGTAGCGTCATGAGTCCGTTTAAATCGTCTAACTGCATGAAAAATCCCGTGCGTCATTTGGAGATTACGTGCAAAGCACTTGGTGTGTATGTGGATAATCTATCTTATAAGGCTATAAATATTCACACTAAAAATAAGGAATTGAACCTATGTTTGCGGTCCATCAATTAATCGACGAAAGTGAGAATTGATACGCGCTGAAAGTGCAGGAAATGTCAGCAAAGAATAGACAGGGCCTTATCATTAATATAAATTGTTCTCATTACGGTTATCATGTATGAGGTTCACATGTCGCCTTACCTGCACCAAACACAAAATCGCATCCGCGTTCGTTCTGATTTTATTCAACGGAATCCTGAGCTTGTAAAACAGGCGATTAACGAGTTGGAAAAAACAGACGGAATTGAAGAGATCACCCACCGCCTTTACGCGGGGTCGGTAGCGATCCGTTTTGACAGCAAACAGATGAAAGCGACCGCGTTACTCTCTCAGATAGAAGCGTTGGGTTGGCTCTCGGTCCAGAAAGATAAAGACTACATTGATAGTACTATTCGCCGCAGTGCTAAATCATTACTCAAAGGCATCGCCATTTTAACGTTGAAACGTACCGTTGGCGGCCCACTGATTAGCGCGGTTACTGCCCTCGCCCGTTAAAAGCACATTTAATCCTAACGCCGTTTCTGTTCTCAGAGGCGGCGTTTTGCTTTATCCCTCGCATGAAATCGCATGAGTTATAAATAACAGATCTAGCGGCCTGTCCGGCCGGACGGTATGCTGCCATTTTAGATTAAGGATTAGCGTATGAGCTCTGAAGACGAACTAGCACAACTTGCTGCTGAAGAAGCCAGCCTCCAGTTTTCTGCGTTTAATGCAGAAACAGCGTGGGCGCTGGGTACTGCCCTCAAGCAAGAGGCCGAGCGTCGCGGCGTTGCCGTCAGCATTGATATTCAGCTGGCGGGACACACCCTATTTCATTATGCAATGCGGGGAACATCACCGGATAACGCAGAGTGGATACGTCGTAAACGTAACGTTGTCAGCCGTTTCCACAAAAGTTCTTATGCCATCGGACTGCGTTTGCAGCTGCGGAATGCAACACTAGAAGAGCGTTATGGATTAAGCCTGAATGACTATGCTGCGCACGGAGGGTGTTTTCCGTTGACGATCAAAGACACTGGATGCGTCGGCACGATTACGGTTTCTGGTGCTCCGCAACTGGAAGATCACCAGCTAGTAACAACTGTAATATCTCGTTTTCTCGGGCTAACCTCTCGTTAACGTGACTAACCCTTAAAACATCCATTTAAGCTTACTGATATGCGCCGTGGTGAGAACAAGGAAAGTGTAGAACAAAAAACCATGGCGTAAAAAATGAGAAAACAGTCATGTAAATATCAGTTATAGATATTTATTGTTGATGTTTAAATTAAATAGCGGACATTTTAAAAATTCGGTGCTAATTCTATTCCCACACTAAATAATAGGACGGCACCTATGTTAATAACTTCTTCCTCACTAATATCAAAATGTAAGAAAACCATTGGCATTATTACACTCAGCGGCGTGTTTATTTTGAGCGGCTGTAGTTCGATACCTAAAAGTATTGAAGGTAATAATAGTCCCATTTTGCAAAAGAACTTTACTTCAGTGCATAACTCACCGAATCTTTACCAAGGGCAGCAGGTTCGTTTTGGTGGAACCGTTGTGAATGTCATTAATCGAGACAATGCAACACTGCTAGAAATCGCGGTACTCCCACTAGATAGCAGCGCCAAGCCGGAAATCAACCAACCCTATCAGGGGCGGATTATCGCTAAAAGCGATAAGTTTCTCGACCCTGTTAACTTCCGCAACCATCTCGTGACGGTGTTAGGTACCCTTACAGGTAGCCAAAAAGGCACCATTGGTAAAACGCCGTATAACTTTGTCACGATGAATATTGAAGGCTATCAGGTCTGGCACCTCACCGAAACTATCCAGCCTATCGCTGAGTGGGACTATGGCTTTGGTCCGTATTGGCAAGCAGGCCAATGGAATAATGGCTTTGGTCCAGATTGGGGATGGTACGCGGCGGATGAAGGGCAAGTCGTTACAACGGTCACCCAGTAATACGAGGTTGGTATCCATATTCTCAGCAGCACCTGCTGCTGAGATTTTATTGCGTACAGATACCGCATAGGCAGTATGCTAATTTTATTAATTAGTTAATATATATGTTAGTGTTGATAAACTTAAAACCAAAGATAAAAATATAAACAGAATAAACACCTTCGATGATAAAGAATAATCCATAGCCCAACGCTCCCTAAAGAAATAATAAAAATGCAAAAAAGATAAGTTAGGGAATCTAGCAAAAACTAAAATAGAAATAAACAGCCCACAAAAATGATAGTAAACATGAATATTTCATTAAAGATGAAAAATTATATATGAATTTTAAATAAGAAAAACTAACCTCATGATAAACAATGAGTTAGCTAACAGAAAAACAGCGTTTGGTTTATTATCAAAATGGGCTTATACCCACAAACACACCTCTTTTCTTAATATGTAACATCATTATTAAGCCAGTCTAATATCAAATACCTAACTTTAAGGTGGGAAATTGAGCTTAGCCACTGAGTCCCGCCAATAATCAACATCATTTTATCATTCGCCGCAGGCCTGAAAAATAGAGGCTTTTTACCCCATAAGAGGCAGTTATAGACTTTAGTCAAAGTAATCTACCTCAACAGAGTGTAAACTTGCATCGATGGTGGTTGATTCAGGAATCAAACGTTTAGCCTGATGAAAATAGTGGTTAGAAATTGTGCCCTTCTTTGAGATTCTGCTTCATTTAGCAATGCCCCGAATAATTGACGTAATGCCAGCCGACTAGCGAGCATAGTCGACAGCGTAATTTCAATTAGGATGGGAATGACAGGCTTAGTGCTGTTATCGCCGTGATTATGTTACGCATAATCTGAAATACTAGCCTGATATAAGTGACGCAAACTTGGGGTGTACCAAGATTGTACCCATTTTGTCACCAGTGGGAGTCCATCTGGCCTTGCGTCGATGGTGTAGTACTTGATCCTTTCTTATGGAGCTAGGTCACTAGCTAACAATTTGCATAATGAAAACGCATAAAATTAACGGCATCATGCCGTTTAGCGCGCTTATAGAAGCCTGCTGGCGTGAACCCTATAACGCCCAGCGCTTCGTCAAAGATATTATTGCGGGTATTACCGTTGGTATCATCGCCATACCTTTAGCGATGGCGCTTGCCATCGGCAGTGGCGTCCCGCCACAGTACGGTCTCTATACTTCCGCGGTAGCGGGCATCGTCATCGCGTTAAGCGGCGGCTCGCGCTTTAGTGTTTCAGGGCCAACGGCGGCGTTCGTCGTCATTCTCTACCCTGTATCACAACAGTTTGGCCTTTCAGGACTCCTTCTTGCCACTCTGATGTCAGGGGTATTTTTGTTGCTGATGGGGATGGCGCGATTTGGTCGCCTGATTGAGTATATTCCTCTGTCAGTCACGCTAGGTTTTACCTCGGGTATTGCCATCACCATTGGTACCATGCAAATCAAAGATTTCTTTGGTTTGCACCTAGAACACGTTCCAGAAAGCTATTTAATGAAAGTCGCTGCGCTAGCACAAGCGATGCCCACCATTAGTTGGGCAGACACCCTGATCGGCGCAACAACGTTGGCGGTTCTGGTTTTCTGGCCCAAATTGGGATTACGCTTACCGGGTCATTTGCCCGCGCTGCTCGCAGGAACTGCGGTGATGGGTATCTTTGCCCTATTCGATACTCACGTTGCCACCATAGGCTCTCGTTTCAGCTATTTACTGGCCGACGGCACTCAAGGCCAAGGCATTCCACCGATCCTGCCGCAGTTTGTTCTACCGTGGAATTTGCCGTCTGGTACTGGTCAGCCCATTGACCTATCGTGGAAAACACTCACCGCGCTGATGCCTGCCGCCTTTTCCATGGCAATGCTAGGAGCCATCGAATCCCTATTGTGTGCCGTGGTGCTCGACGGTATGACGGGAAAAAAACATAATTCTAACGGTGAACTGATTGGGCAAGGCTTAGGGAATATTGCAGCGCCATTCTTCGGCGGCATTACTGCTACTGCGGCCATTGCGCGCTCGGCGGCTAACGTTCGCGCCGGTGCAACATCACCCATCTCTGCCGTCATACACTCACTGCTGGTGATCCTCGCCCTTCTCGTCTTGGCACCGTGGTTATCATTCTTACCGCTGGCAGCCATGGCCTCGCTGCTGCTAATGGTAGCATGGAACATGAGTGAAGCGCATAAGGTGGTTTATCTGCTGCGCCGAGCGCCCAAAGACGACATCATAGTCATGCTGATGTGTATGTCACTTACGGTTCTATTTGACATGGTGATTGCGATTACCGTCGGAATTGTGCTGGCATCGTTGCTTTTCATGCGCCGTATTGCACGAATGACGCGCCTGAGTGTATTGAGTGAATCCGTTGAAAACTCGACGCTTATGTTACGTGTCAGTGGACCGCTGTTCTTTGCCGCCGCCGAACGCATTTTCAGCGAACTACTGGAACAAAGCGAAGATTACAACACGATTGTGATGCAATGGGATGCCGTCCCCGTACTCGATGCCGGTGGCCTTAACGCCTTCCAACGCTTTGTCGATGCACTGCCGGAAGGTAAGCAACTGGTGATTACCGATATCCCATTCCAGCCGCTAAAAACGTTTGCACGTGCTCGCATCGCGCCAATCACAGGTAAACTGGCATTTTTCTCAACGTTGCCTGAAGCCGTTAAACATTTGAACGACTCAGCCAGCTTATAATTCTTCCCTACCTTACGGGATGTAAAAAAGGCACGCTCAACGGCGTGCCTTTTTCTATTTTCTATACTGTGGGATTTAGCTGCAAAACTAAACCACCAAAACAGCTATCAGTTAGACGTATCTAACTCTGGGAAGCTTTTCACCAGATCGTCAATCGCTTTCATCTGCACCAAGAACGGCTCAAGCTTATCGAGCGGCAGCGCAGATGGGCCATCACAGCGCGCATTGGCCGGATCTGGATGAGCTTCAATAAACAGACCCGCCAAACCAATCGCCATACCAGAACGAGCCAGCTCGGTCACCTGAGCGCGACGGCCACCGGACGCTGCGCCAAACGGATCGCGGCACTGCAGGGAGTGAGTCACGTCAAAAATCACTGGGCTGCCTTTGGATGCATTTTTCATCACGCCGAAGCCCAACATATCCACTACCAGGTTGTCGTAACCAAAGTTAGCACCGCGGTCACACAGAATGATTTTATCGTTGCCGCCTTCTTCAAACTTATCAACGATGTTACCCATCTGGCCTGGGCTTAAGAACTGTGGTTTTTTGACGTTGATAACCGCGCCCGTTTTCGCCATCGCTTCAACCAAATCGGTTTGGCGAGCCAAAAATGCTGGCAACTGAATCACATCAACCACGTCCGCAACAGGCTGAGCCTGTTCTGGGGTATGAACGTCGGTGATAATTTTAACGCCGAACGCCTGTTTGATATCTTGGAAAATACGCATTCCCTCTTCCAGGCCTGGGCCACGGTAAGAGTGAATAGAAGAACGGTTGGCTTTATCAAAAGAAGCCTTGAAGACGTAAGGGATACCCAGTTTTTGAGTAACGGTAACGTAGTGCTCACAGATACGCATCGCTAAATCACGCGACTCCAGCACGTTCATACCACCGAAAAGAACGAACGGCAGATCGTTCGCGACTTTGATATCACCAATGCTGACAACTTTCTGTTTCATGCTTGCGCCTTAATATTCAAGTAACCGTGTATACCTTTCAGCTTTGCCGCTGTGCCACAGCCGCAACAAAACTTCTGGCATAATTAATATTGATAAGTGGAGGCAAAAATAACCAATTTAAAGCCCACGCGCATTGTTCTCGCGCACAGGGTGGAAAATAAACTCACTCAGTGCAGAACGATATTTTTCTGCTCAATCGAGTGTATCTGCACCTTGATCACCTCAGAAACCGGGTCCTCAGGGCATTGTTCTACAAAGTAACTGAGGTCGGAAACAGCAATGTGATTGCAATCTAACTGAGCATAAATCAGCCCACGATCGCGAATTTCATAGGGGTCTTCAGGATCGAACTCCAGCAAAGCCTCACAGGCACGTAGTGCGGGCTCAATCTGCTTCTCTTCCATTAGCGCTGCTTTCAGCGTACTCAGCATTTTACGCACTACCATGCTGTTTTCAGCTTCGTCGAAATCGGTATCTTCAAGACTGGCCATCAAACCGAGATTGCCTTTCAGCCATACTTCCAGCATATGTTCATTTAACGTTTCGCCGTTGAGCGGGTTAATGAGCCACATCTCTTCGTCTAACCAATCCGCACGCATAATCAGCTGGGTCGGGAAAATCACTGGCTGCAACGGCAAATCAAGTTGATGGGCAATATGCAGAAACACGATCCCCAGAGAAACCGGCGTCCCTTGGCGAGAACTCAGCACCTTATCGAGCCACAACGCATCGGATAAGCGGTAAACACCGCCGACGCCGCCAAATCCCCACTCATTGAAGAAGAGATCGATAAATTGCTCAAGTTTCTGATCCTGATCCAGTTCCGCATCAATATGCGCCAGCGCCTGCTCAGACAGTTGCTGCAACGACTCGCGCACTGTATCGGCAGGGAAATCACGACGTATAGTCTGAGAAACCAGAATAACCCCTTCGCTTAGCGGGAAGCGGTTAAACTCAAAATCAGCTATGGAACTCATACATACCCCATCAGCAACGGCATTTTCGTCATTGCCAGTTTAATAATTAAATACATACACGCGAGTGCCGCCACGAAAGCAAAACACCTTACTTTTTGGCTACGTGGTCGTTTGCTCAAAGCAACATAGCCGAGCACCACATAAATAATAACACCGACCAGTTTTTCCGTCAGCCAAGTCCCCTGCGGGGTAAAAGGATAGAAGTGGGTGATAAACACTAATGCGATACCCGTAGCAAAGAGTACGGTATCGTTCACATGGGGCGTTATCTTCACCCAACGACGCTCCATCATAGCGGAATTACGCCATTTCCAGAAGAAACGCAGAATGAATAACACGATGCTTATCGCCACCGTTAACAGGTGCAGATGTTTAATCCCAATATAAGCTTCCATACGTTTCCTCTTCTTTTATTATTTTACGGCGTCGAGCGCGATGTTGACGCATGTTGCGGTGAATAAGCGTGCCACTGCCCTAACGTGATACGATCATTATTGCCGTAGTCCTTCTGCGTAACCACGTCAGTAAATCCGCGCGCTTTAAGCAACTGGCGCACAGCCTCTCCCTGCTGCCAGCCATGCTCCATGACAAGCCATCCACCCTCAATAAGATGATCGGGTGCATATTCCACAATATGGCGCAAATCAGCGAGGCCATTTTCCGGTGCAACCAACGCACTGGCAGGCTCAAAACGGACATCCCCCTGCGAGAGATGCGGGTCGGATTCGTCAATATAAGGCGGGTTGCTGGCTATCAACGCAAATTGCTGAGCGCCAACGGGTTCATACCAGCTTCCGGTAACAAATGTGGCATTCGCAAGGTTTAAACGCGAGGCATTACGCGAGGCCAACGCTGTCGCATCGGCCGAATAGTCAACGCCAACAAACTGGCAATCAGGCCGTTCGCTAGCAAGGGCTAACGCGATTGCGCCGGTGCCTGTGCCGAGATCGAGCACCGAACACGCAGCGACCGGCAGGAGCGCCAACGCTTTCTCGACCAGACACTCAGTGTCAGGACGAGGGATTAACGTTGCTGGCGAAACTTCTAGCGGCAGCGACCAGAACTCGCGCTCACCAATCAGATAGGCGACCGGCTCGCCGCGTTCGCGCCTTGCCAACAGCTGTTCTAACTGCTGCGCTTGCTCTGGAGTGAGCTCAGTTTCACCAAACGCCAAAATATAGCTGCGGCTTTTGCCAGCGACAAAGCCCAGAAGGATTTCGGCGTCGCGCTTAGGGCTTTCGCCTGCGCGCAGTCGTTCAACCGCCTGTTTTAGCCACTGGTCAAATCGCATCAGTCTTGCTCAGACAGTGAAGCCAACTGGTCAGCCTGATATTCCTGAACAATAGGCTCGATCAGTGAATCCAGCTTGCCTTCCATCACTTCATCCAGACGGTAAATCGTCAGGTTAATGCGGTGGTCAGTAACACGCCCCTGCGGGAAGTTATAGGTGCGGTTACGATCGGAACGGTCACCGCTGCCCAGCAGATTGCGACGCGTTGATGCCTCTTCTTGCTGGCGCTTCGCCATTTCGGCAGCACGAATACGCGCGCCCAGCACGGATAACGCTTTCGCTTTGTTCTTATGCTGAGAACGTTCATCCTGACACTCAACCACAATACCGGTCGGCAAGTGGGTAATACGGATCGCAGAGTCGGTGGTGTTAACGTGCTGTCCACCAGCCCCGGAGGAACGGAAGGTATCGATTCGCAAATCGCCAGGATTAATATCCGGCAACTCGGCTTCTGGAATCTCAGGCATCACGGCAACGGTACAGGCCGAAGTATGAATACGCCCCTGAGATTCGGTCGCAGGAACACGTTGAACACGATGTCCACCCGATTCAAACTTCAAACGTCCATATGCCCCGTCGCCAATCACTTTGGCAATGATCTCTTTGTAGCCACCATGTTCACCTTCGTTGGCGCTCATCACCTCGATTTTCCAGCGTCGAGATTCTGCATAACGGCTATACATACGGAACATATCACCGGCAAACAGCGCGGCCTCGTCGCCGCCGGTTCCGGCGCGGATTTCTAAATAGCAGCTGCGCTCATCATCGGGATCTTTCGGCAACAGCAGAATTTGTAGCTGCTGTTCCAGATCGGCGATTTGATTTTTTGCTTCAGCAATCTCTTCCTGCGCCATTTCGCGCATTTCGGGATCGTCGAGCATCATTTCCGCCGTGGATAAATCCTCCTGTACCTGCTGCCAGGTCTGGAAACAACGGGTGACGTCGGTCAACTGTGCGTACTCGCGAGACAGCGCGCGGAAGCGGTCTTGGTCGGCAATCACTCCGGCATCTCCGAGGTGCGCCTGCACCTCTTCGTGACGCTCTTGTAATGCTTCTAGTTTGGCAACGATAGAAGGCTTCATTCGTGGCTATTTACCTATATGTAATAATAAGAGGAACTAATTTTGATCCAGTCCGAGACTATCACGCAACACCTGTAATTTTTCGATGTCGCCGTTACTCGCGGCCTGCTGGAGGGATTTGGTTGGTGCATGAATCAAACGATTGGTCAGCCGATGCGCCAATTTATGGATGACGGATTCTACGTCTGCGCCCTGCGCTATGGCCGCTAAGGCTTCAGCTTCAGCTTCCGCGCGCATTTGATCGGCCTGTGAACGATAATCTCGGATAGTCTCCACCGCACCTTGGGCTCGTAGCCAAGCCATAAAGTTAGCACTTTCCTGCTGCACAATATGCTCAGCCTGAACGGCTGCCGCTTTACGCTGGGCAAGATTACTTTGAATAATCGAATGCAAATCATCCACGCTATACAAATAGGCGTTGGCCAATTTGCCGACTTCTGGCTCGATATCACGCGGAACAGCGATATCCACAAACAGCATTGGCTGGTTGCGGCGAGACTTCAGCGCCCGCTCCACCATCCCCTTGCCGATAATCGGCAGTGGACTGGCCGTCGAGCTAATAATGATATCCGCTTCAGCTAAGCGTTCATCGATTTCAGGCAGCGTGATCACTTCAGCGTTAACTTCATCTGCCAACACCTGTGCACGCTCACGTGTGCGGTTGGCAATCATCATATGTCGCACTTTATGCTCACGGAGATGACGCGCCACCAGTTCGATAGTTTCACCCGCGCCAACCAGCAACACATTTACCTGAGAAAGTGACTCAAATATCTGCCTCGCCAACGTACAGGCCGCAAAGGCGACGGATACCGCACTGGCACCAATGTCGGTTTCAGTACGCACTCGCTTAGCGACCGAGAAGGTTTTTTGGAACAGACGCTCAAGGTCAGCAGACATTGACTGCTCACGTTGAGATTCCGTATAGGCCTTTTTCACCTGACCTAAAATCTGAGGCTCACCGAGAACCAAAGAGTCCAACCCGCTGGCAACGCGCATCAGATGGCTGACGGCGTCATTATCCTGATACCAGTAGAGGCTTTTGTTGACTTCATCTGGGGAAAGTTTGTGATACGCACACAGCCAGTCGACGATCTGCTTATGCAAATCTTGCTGCTGCAAATCCTCGGGCTGTTCCATGCTGAGATACAGCTCGGTGCGGTTACACGTAGACAGCACAACGCCAGCCTGCACCAGTGGCTGCTGGCGTAAGCTTTCAATAGCATGATTCAGCGTTTCGGGTGAAAACGTCACCCGCTCACGGAGTGCTACCGGCGCGGTTTTGTGATTGATTCCAAGTGCAAGCAGGCTCATGACAAATCGTCGAATAGAAAGTCTTTCATTTTGGTTTATTTATACGGTCATTCTACTTGATGCGCGAGATCAATAAAAGCCACACGAAATGGGGATGTATCTTATTGAATCAATTTCTGGGTCTTTTACCCTTAATATTTGCGATCGAACACGCAGAAAGCATTGACGCTGTCAGATAAGACCGCTAGCGTTACCCGCAATTATCATTCTCTGCAACACGCCCGAGAATCAGAACGGACAAACCAATGCAAAAATCAAAATTGCTTAAATTACTGCCGCTTAGCTGCGTTTTATTGGCCGCTTGTAACACCACTCAACATAAAGGCCCAGCCGGTAGTCCAACGGCACCACAGTGGCGCGAGCATGAATCTCAGGTACAGAAAATTGCCGAATACCAAACTCGCGGGGCTTTTGCCTATCTTTCCGATAAGCAAAAAGTATATGCCCGCTTCTTTTGGCAACAAAGTGCACCTGAGCGCTATCGCCTGCTGTTAACCAACCCACTGGGCAGCACTGAAATGGAGCTCAATGTCATCCCCGGTGTTGTTCAGCTTACCGATAACAAAGGCAAGCGTTACGTCAGCGACAACGCAGATGACATGATTCGTAAACTGACCGGTATGCAGATCCCGCTGCAAAGTCTGCGTCTATGGATGCTAGGTCTACCGGGCGATGCGACAGATTTCACCCTTGATAGCCAATATCGCTTACAAGATCTCACCTACAGCAAAGATGGCCTGACGTGGAAAGTGAACTATCTGAAATATGATGCCGACACCCAGCCATCACTGCCAGCCCAATTGGAAATAACTCAGGGCGATCAACGCATTAAACTGAAAATGGATAATTGGACGCTGCAAAAATGATTTCGACCACCAGCATCTGGCCTGCGCCCGCCAAGCTGAATCTGTTTCTCTATATCACTGGCCGTCGTCCCGACGGCTATCATAATCTGCAAACGCTGTTCCAATTTCTGGATTACAGCGATCAACTCGCCATTACGCCACGTCACGATGGTCAGCTAAATTTGCTTACGCCGATTGACGGCGTACCGAACGACCAAAACCTGATTATTCGTGCCGCCAAGCTGTTGCGAGATAACCTGCCTGAGCGATTTGCCCACTGTGGCGCTGATATCGCGCTGGAAAAAGTGATCCCGATGGGCGGCGGACTCGGTGGGGGCTCTTCCGATGCGGCTACCGTACTTATCGCCTTAAACACGCTGTGGCAAGCCAATCTTAGCGATAATGAATTGGCCAAGCTCGGTTTAACGCTCGGTGCAGATGTACCTGTTTTTGTTAATGGCTTTGCATCTTTTGCAGAAGGTGTTGGGGAATTGTTACATCCCGCACATCCTGAAGAAAAATGGTATCTTGTTGCACACCCCGGCGTAAATATTCCTACCCCCGCGATCTTCGGCGATCCGGAGCTGAAAAGAGACTCTCCGGTACGGTCTTTGCAGGAACTTCTCCGCATTCCGTACGCAAATGATTGCGAACTAACCGCAAGAAAACGTTTCCGTGAGGTTGAACAGGTCATTTCATGGCTGTTACAATACGCGCCGTCGCGTCTGACTGGCACAGGTGCTTGCGTGTTTGCTGAATTTGACACCAAGTCTTCTGCCCTTCAGGTGCTTAGCAAAGCCCCCGAGTGGATCAAGGGTTTTGTTGCGCGTGGCGTTAACACTTCACCGTTACACCTTGTCCGCTCAGAGTTTATTGAGTCCGTAAAATGATTTTTACGTTTGATGTGCATCGTTCGAAACGCCTTCGGGATTTCTGATGCACGTTGATAGCGCGAACTATGAGCACAATTTAGCGCAAGTAGCCACGTTTTGACTCGGCCATTTGTCTTGTTTGGCAAATGAAGAGAACTTAGACATATTCACCGTCATTGAGACTGTCGCTAACGCAAACAGCCTTAACAACGAGGGATATTTGAGTTCTGAAACACCCGTAGGGTAATGCAACACGCTATCACCGCCCCCTGTTTAACGTGTCTGTACTACCAACTTCTCTGGACGCAAGCCTGAGGTTCTTCTCGTGCCTGATATGAAGCTTTTTGCTGGTAACGCTACCCCGGAACTAGCACAACGTATTGCCAACCGTTTGTACACCAGCCTTGGTGACGCCGCTGTAGGTCGTTTTAGCGACGGCGAAGTGAGCGTACAAATCAACGAAAATGTACGCGGTGGTGATATTTTCATCATCCAGTCCACCTGTGCACCAACCAACGATAACCTGATGGAACTGGTTGTTATGGTTGACGCGCTGCGCCGCGCTTCCGCAGGCCGCATTACCGCCGTTATTCCTTACTTTGGCTATGCCCGTCAGGATCGCCGTGTGCGTTCTGCTCGTGTGCCAATCACTGCGAAAGTGGTGGCTGACTTCTTGTCAAGCGTAGGTGTTGACCGCGTTCTTACCGTGGACCTGCATGCTGAACAGATTCAAGGCTTCTTCGACGTGCCGGTAGACAACGTATTCGGTAGCCCGATCCTGCTGGAAGATATGCTGCAACAGAATCTGGAAAACCCAATCGTGGTTTCACCAGACATCGGTGGCGTGGTTCGTGCTCGCGCAATCGCTAAGCTGCTCAACGATACTGATATGGCTATTATCGATAAACGCCGCCCTCGCGCTAACGTTTCTCAGGTGATGCATATTATTGGTGACGTTGCGGGTCGTGACTGCGTACTGGTTGACGACATGATCGATACCGGTGGCACCTTGTGTAAAGCCGCTGAAGCACTGAAAGAACGTGGTGCAAAACGCGTGTTTGCCTACGCAACCCACCCTATCTTCTCCGGCAACGCGATCGACAACATCAAAAACTCTGTTATTGATGAAATCATCGTCTGCGATACCATCCCTCTGTCTGACGAAATCAAGGCGCTGAAGAAAGTTCGTACCCTGACGCTGTCTGGTATGTTGGCTGAAGCTATCCGCCGTATCAGCAATGAAGAATCTATCTCTGCAATGTTCGAACACTAAGAAACTCGTTCAACATGCAGCAAAACGGCGGAGCAATCCGCCGTTTTTTGTTTGTACTGGGTAGAACGCAAACAAAAAAACGCCGCGTTGCGAAAGCATTGCGGCGTTTTAATTTAAATCGTTTTAATATCAATGACTGTAAGTACTAAACCTTAATAACTAACTTGTTCTTAAACACGATCTTATTATTTAACACAACCGTTTGTGAAAGGTTAAGAATGACGAGTATTACGATTACAGCGTTTATCAAAGTGGCGAACCCACCAGTAACGATCGGCAACACGTTCATGACCACCGACACGTGCACCAACCAGCCATAACAGCGCCCCAACGAAGATACTCATTACGGCACCGTGAGAAAGAAACTGAGGTAGATTAAGCTGAGGCAACTGGGCGAGCACAGAGTAACCTACGCCTCCCACCATGGTGATTAGGCCTAACCCCATAAAAACGTTACCGAGCCTCATGGCAGTTTTACGTTTCATATATCACCTCCTCAAGTTAAAACACTTAATGTGTTACGCCTGATGGCGTTCAATCTTTCCTTATGCTTAAAGTATAGACTCATATCGCGTATGGTTATTGCGCCATACATCACAATTTGTGCTTTTTCACTTATTTTTCTTTACGTTATTTTTACATAAACCTTAACACTTCAAAGTGTATAGCTAGCTTATTATTTGTCCAATTCATTATCTTCTTTTATCTCTGCGCTAACCTTAGCGCCTAGTTTTTGCATTCCCGCCCCATAGGGGTAAAATGCGCGGCTGAATTTCTTCTCTGATACGTGGAACTGAACGTGACTATCAAACTAATTGTCGGCCTTGCTAATCCTGGCGCGGAGTACGCGCAAACCCGTCATAACGCAGGCGCGTGGTTCGTCGATGCACTGGCTGAGCGCAACGGCCAGTCACTGAAAGAAGAAAGCAAGTTTTATGGCTATACCGCACGCCTCAACCTAGCGGGTAATGATGTACGTCTGCTGGTGCCAACCACGTTTATGAACTTAAGCGGCAAAGCGGTTGCGGCCTTAGCCACGTTCTATCGCATCCAGCCCGATGAGATTTTGGTTGCCCACGACGAACTTGACCTTCCTCCGGGCGTTGCCAAATTAAAACTGGGCGGCGGTAACGGCGGGCACAATGGGCTAAAAGACATTCAGAGCAAACTGGGTAATAACCCAAACTTTTACCGCCTACGCATTGGCATTGGTCATCCGGGCGATAAAAACAAGGTTGTCGGCTTTGTGCTGGGTAAACCTTTAGCCAGCGAACAGCCGCTGATCGATGACGCTATCGACGAAGCACTGCGCTGCACCGAGGTGCTGCTGAAAGAAGGTATCGATCGCGCAATGGCTCGCATGAATGGTTTCAAAGCAACCCCTTGCTGATTACCCCACGCGCCTTTTAACGCGGGATGATTCGAGAAAAAGGCACTTTGCGTGTATAATTGGCGGATAATTTCTAATTTCTTCGACATGCTAAAATATAGCTGTTGATATTCAATAAGTTAAGGTGATAACACATGGGATTCAAATGCGGTATTGTGGGCCTGCCAAACGTTGGTAAATCCACTCTGTTCAATGCGCTGACCAAAGCGGGTATCGAAGCAGCAAACTTCCCGTTCTGTACCATTGAACCGAACACCGGCGTCGTTCCTATGCCTGATCCGCGTCTGGATAAACTGGCTGAGATCGTAAAACCACAGCGTATCCTGCCAACTACCATGGAATTCGTTGATATTGCAGGTCTGGTGAAAGGGGCATCCAAAGGTGAAGGCCTAGGTAACCAATTCCTGACGAACATCCGCGAAACCGAAGCCATTGGCCACGTTGTGCGTTGTTTTGAAAACGACAACATCATTCACGTGAATAACAAAGTCGATCCTGCTGAAGATATCGATGTTATCAACACCGAGCTGGCACTGTCTGACTTAGACACCTGTGAACGCGCAATGCATCGTGTTCAGAAAAAAGCCAAAGGCGGAGATAAAGACGCAAAAGCCGAACTGGCTGCGCTCGAAAAATGCCTGCCGCAGTTAGAAAACGCCGGTATGCTGCGTGCGCTGGATTTAACTGACGAAGACAAAGCGGCGATCCGCTACCTGAGCTTCCTGACGCTAAAACCAACCATGTACATCGCTAACGTCAACGAAGACGGTTTCGAAAACAACCCATACTTAGACACCGTGCGTGAAATCGCGGCTAAAGAAGGTTCTGTCGTGGTTGCCGTGTGTGCTGCGGTTGAATCTGATATCGCTGAATTGGACGACGCTGACCGTGATGAATTCATGGCCGAACTGGGTCTGGAAGAGCCAGGTCTAAACCGCGTAATCCGTGCGGGTTACGAACTGCTGAATCTGCAAACTTACTTCACCGCTGGCGTGAAAGAAGTTCGTGCATGGACGATCCCTGTCGGCGCAACCGCCCCACAGGCAGCGGGTAAGATCCACACCGACTTCGAAAAAGGCTTTATCCGCGCTCAAACCATCTCCTTCGATGACTTCATCACTTACAAAGGTGAACAAGGCGCGAAAGAAGCTGGCAAGATGCGTTCAGAAGGCAAAGACTACATCGTTAAAGATGGCGACGTAATGAACTTCCTGTTCAACGTCTAAATAAAATTTGTTGTCTCGTGAGGTTTCGCTGAATCTCATAAGCCTTGCAAAAAACTATAAAATCCACGCTATTGCGTGGATTTTTCATTTCACAATGCCTCAATTCATCTCGTAACAACGCTATCAAAAATGAGTACATGGATGAGTACAACATTCTTCCACCTTCATTTTAAGTGAGTACACTATCGGTATAATAAATAAACAGAGCCCCGTTATGCTCACCGATGCGCAATACTACCAGAACTACAGGCAGTACTCGTTTAAACGAAATGGGCTATCGATCTGATGCTATCGAAGCTCAGCTTGCGCATGCTGATACCAACAATGTTTCGTCGCATATATAACCCTGCAACCTATCTTGATGAACGTAAAGTGATGATGCAGGAATGGGCGGATATGTTGGACAAATGGGTAGCAGGATTCGAGTAGAACTTACTGCACCTAGTGAACCACGAGGATAGAACTCATTTCCCAAGGTCCACTTTGTGCCAGAAGCGGACGTACATAGCCCAAGAATGTTTCAGGCGCAGCCAACCATCAATAGTAGAATATTGAAACTGTCGGTGATTAATCACACCTAAAACTATAGTTCCCTTGTTCAATCGAAACTTCATCTTGAAATTGCTCAAATGTGTAGTTTCGTGGATAGTAAGAAAATGCTTTTAAATAAAAAAACCGCTCCATAGTCATAAACTCTTTAGAAAGTTTTTTTGCTTCATCTACAGCTTGATGATAGGTCAATGTGTCACTAAGATGAAAATTTGTGACGCCGATAAAACTCTCTTCATGACATATAGAAGCACCAAATTGGCAAAGATCGTCAATGAAATTCTGCTTGTTGTGATCCCAGCCAAATGCAGATACCACACCGCACGAAACACCATAAATATATTCCCTGTGTACGTCTAACCAATTGCGAGTTTCAGCTATGGTGGCTTCATTCTCCCCCGCATAAAACATGATATTCACTTTGGTTTTGATTTTATGTTCATGACAAAGCTTCAACAGACTGGACGCTCGTTCTAAATAATTTTCAGGCCTTGGTGATTTATTCATCTTGCGTAACTGCTCTAGGCTGGCACTCTCTAGGCCAAGATCTATTACGCTCATTCCAGCTTCGGCCATCAAAGGAATTATCCTCTTTGGCAGGGAATCAACCCGGCATTCAGCTCGCCAAAGGAAAAATTTTTGATGTTTTTCGCGGACGTTTATGAGTTTTTTCAACCATTCTTCGGTAGGCGCAAACAGGGAGGCTTCAAAATAAGGAGTCATCGCTCTAAAATCATCTTCAAGCAATAGCTCGTCATATTCTTTTAAAATCAATTCTGGTGATTTTAACTCTTTTAATGGCTCATTCCTTTCTTGGCAAAAATCGCAACCTTTGCCGCATCCTCTGGAAACCTCAATGCTTGGTTGATAATACTGGCGATCATTTAGCAATGCATAATTAAGAGGGTGATGGCTATAATCGTTATTATCCACTATATTTTTAATGGTTGTAAGAATTTTATTCTCACCTAGACCTGTGATTATCTCATCTGCATACGGGAGTTCAGCCTTTAAGCTATCTTCATCACCATCGATTACCCAGCGGCCTCCGATGATGATTTTATTATTTATTTTCTGCCTTATGAGGGAAGTAAGCTGTTGTGTCCACGTTAAAGCGTAGTAACTTGGTATAGATATATAAATAGGATGCTGTGTTTTTAACACCCCCTTCGAAATCAATATATCAAAGAATTCGGCTGGCGTTGTGAAGTCGCCATGAAAAACCAAAGAATTATAGCCCGCATTATTTACGACAGTGGCTAAAGAGAGAAGTCCATAGTTGAGGTACATATTTCTCTGATTAGAAACACTTTTCCCTTTCTTTGTTTTCAATTGCCCAGCAGAAATAAAAAAAACAAAATTCATTTTATTAGTCTATTTTAAAAAGGAATTCATTACGCATTAGTATAATATCCAACATTGTAGATATTCAAGGTAATTAGTTATTGAAATATTGATATCAATCAATTAAATATAAACACCATTACATTTTTTAAATGCATATTCCCATACCACTTTATGACCGAACTATTACGTCCCAGCCCTGTTCATCACTGATATTCAACATTACAGGGACGATATGAACATTCATGGGTATCAACTTTTTCGTTAGTGAGTCTCTCAATAACCTCAATGTCACATAAAATTATCTGCCAGTATCACGACTGAATAGGCAATGCTCCGGTAGTTTCCGAAACAATCCATTTAAGTGCTGATTCCGATATGAAGATCCATGGTCTGTGGTCGTGAATATCGGCCCCTCCTTGATCAACCGATATCATCTCAATAAAAAACTCTGCTTCATTTTCAATATTAAACGGTTGTTTTTTGTCTCCTCACTTCTTTCCTCTCACCCCCAATAAACAAACCTAATTACACAACAATGATTCCATATTAGTTTGAATATCACGGATCGTGGGCGCAGTTTAAACCTTAGGCGCTTTATCCCATCAGTGCGAATCATAAACCAAGTTCACAGGCCAATTGAATATATAAAACAATATTGATATTATATTTCATAATATATCGATTATTAAATAACACACTGAAACTATAAGCATCAATACTATTTAAATTAAGCATTATACATAAACAAAAAAGGAAAAAAACATGACGGAAAAAGACAAAACTGAGAACTTTGAAGATCTGCTTCTCGGGAAATTTCTAGATCCCATACATGGAGTCATTCGAATAACTAAACTTGAAAAAAAATAATTGACCATCCTTTGTTTCAAAGACTAAGAGATATTAGGCAGAACACATTTTTATATAAAGTATTTCCTTCTGCAATGCACTCTCGTTTTGAGCACTCAGTTGGAGTGATGCATTTATCGTATGAAATATTGAAAAATTTAGATTTGAATGCATGGATTTATCATCGTAAAAATGAGGACGTTGACCTCTATTTAAAGATTAAACAAATGCCATCAAGCCTTATTCAAGAACTGCGTATTGCAGCTTTGCTACATGATGTTGGACATGGCCCCCTAGCCCACCAGTTCGATAGTTTTGCAATAGATATAAAGAAATTAAAAGAAAAATGCAACGCTGAAAACACTCATGAATATGATAACATCATATCGCTAGCTGCTAGCGAGGACGGAAAATTAAGTCACGAACAAGTATCTTGTATTTTTATTAAGCATATAATTGATGAATTGAAGCGTGAAGCTGAAAGAGAATCAGATGGTGACAAGACTTACAAAGATAACATAAAGAAAATCAACTCAGATAGTATTATAAAAATCGTTGAAAAAAATTATAAATTTGAAAATAAAATGAAAGGGCCAGATATATATCCTTTATTGGGATCGATTATATCATCTTCACCTATAGATGCAGATAGAATGGACTACTTACTGAGAGATAGCTACTTCTCAGGCGTTAAGTATGGGATTTATGATTATGGGCGATTGCTAATGTCATTTATCCCAGTAATATTTAAAAATAGTGTTTACTTGGCATACAAAGAAAGTGGTATGGATTCAATACTAGAGTTTGCCAATGCAAGAAGTGGTCTTTATAGCCAAGTTTATTTCCATAAAACTAATCGCGCGCTATCTGCTATGCTTAAGAAAGCGTGTTCTGGACAAGACTCTGTTAATGTTATCCCTTTAGACTCCGAAGGTAAACTCATTGATTTAATGAGAGATTTTTATATAAACAATCCAGACAAGAAATTTTTAGAGCATACGCTTAAAAACCAATTAAATAACGCTTCACAAACAATAATTAATGATATTGTTGAGAGAAATGTGTGGAAAAAAATATATGAAAAAAAACACACATTTTCTAATATTAAACTTTCAGATAATCCACTCAAGGGGCACAAAGGAGAAATATCTAAAAAAATCGAGTCCATTCTCAAAGAAGCTGACATTGGAAATGAATGGACTCTTGACTTTCAGATCGAGGATAACTTCAAAGACATTGAGGATAGCAAAGCTAAAATAATTAAAAAAGAAATTGACGGTAAGTATAAAATAAACGAACTGCGTGATTGTAATGAAGCACTTCAACCCTATCACTATGTTAAATTCTTTATTCGTGTTTTTGTATCAAAGGACACTCAAGCTGATATTATTAATACACGTGAACAGCTAGTTAAAGATATCGAAGAAGCGGTTAAAGATAAAATCAATAATATTGAAATTGGGGAAAAAGAAATCGTAGAATCCTAGAGTCCGCACGACATATCTCTTAATGCTAAAGCCACATCGCCGTTAGTTATTCTCAGTAGCTAACGGTGCTCATATTTAACGGTTCCCCCGCTAACTCACACACCGAGAACCGAGAAACCAATGCAGATGTCCGCTCTTCGCTCAAAGCGGACATGGATCACTTGCTAGATATGCACATCGTGCTCCAATGCGCATGCCCCATTATGATTGACAACGTATTACGCCCTTATCAAAGGGCATAGATAATTAAATTCAATAAAGTAAGCTAGTCCTTCACCTACGTTAGATAATTATGCCTGCATGGAGAAAATTTTGTTTCTGGTGGCACACACCCCTTGGGTACGAAAAAAACCAAACCCCTACCCTAGGGGTTGCATGATATTTATGGTAATACCTTGGAATGGGTCAGCGATTATTACAGTACCTGCTATTATGCTCAAAGCCCAGAACACAATCCGCAAGGCCCCGACGGTGGTACAGAACGTGTCGTACGTAGCGGTAGTTGGCATAGCGCATGGCGAAAACCATCCCCCCGCAGATTACCGTGGGATAAGCATTGGATTCAGAGTAGATTACACCGACTTACCAAAATCATAAAAAAAGGCGGTAGAATATGCCGCCTTTTTCATCACGACTGGAGCGATGCGACATCAATCACGAAGCGATATTTAACATCACTTTTCAGCATCCGCTGCCAGGCGGTATTAATATCCTGAATATTGATCAACTCAATATCTGATGTGATCTGATGTTCCGCGCAGAAATCAATCATTTCCTGTGTTTCTGCAATCCCACCGATGACTGACCCAGCCACAGATTTTCGCCCTAAGATCAGCGGGGTACTATTTAGCATTGGGTTCAAATCCCCCAGATATCCTACAAGCACTAGTGTTCCACTCAGCGCCAGCGTGGGAATATAGGGGTTCAGATCATGAACATAAGGTACCGTATCGATAATCAAATCAAACTGGTTATGCGCCCCCTGCATCTGCTTTTCATCAGTTGAAATAACAATATGCGTAGCCCCCAGACGGCGGGCATCGGCCTCTTTATTCGGCGAACGACTGAATAATGTGACTTCTGCGCCAAGTGCTTTCGCTAATTTAATCGCCATATGCCCCAGGCCACCTAAACCGACCACAGCCACTTTACTGCCGGGGCCAACATTCCAGTGACGCAGCGGTGACCATGTTGTAATACCGGCACATAGCAGCGGTGCCGCCCCCTTTAAATCCAGAGTATCAGGAACTTTGATAACAAATTTTTCGGTGACAACGATCTTGTCGGAATAACCGCCATAGGTTGGCATAAGGTCATGTCTGTCAACATCGTTATAGGTTAATGTATTCCCCTCTTCACAGTACTGCTCCAGCCCCTGCTCACAAGGTTTACAATGCTGACAGGAATCCACCATACAGCCGACACCGGCATAGTCGCCCACGCGGAATTTGGTGACGGCCTTCCCGACCTGAATGACACGGCCAATGATTTCATGCCCCGGTACCATCGGGTATTTTGCACCACCCCAATCATTAAAAGCGTTATGGATATCTGAGTGGCAAACGCCACTGTATAAAATCTCGATAACTACATCATTATCGCGTGGATCACGACGGACAAAGTTATGTGGCACTAAATCTTCTTTCGCTCCGAAAGCGGCATAGCCTTTCACATTTAAAGTCATCGGTGAATCTCCAAACAGGAAATGTAACGTCATGATTTAACGAGGTTATCATCACGTCGTGAGGAAATCAGGGCGTATTACTACGGGCGTAATTCACCATATTTATAAGACGCCGTTGCGCCGCCATCAATTAGTAGGTCGCTGCCGGTCACATAGGTGCCATTAGGGCCAAACAGAAACTCTGCCAGCGCGCCAATTTCATCCGGCGTACCGCCCCGACCTGCCGGAGATTTATCCAGCATATTGCGATAAAACGCGCCACGCTCTGCGCTGTTAAGCTCGTCATAGGCCAGCGGCGTAAAGACGATACCGGCGCTGATGCAGTTAATTCGCGCACCACGTTTGCCCCATTTCACCGCTTCTGACATCACACGCAGCGCATTGCAGCGTTTGGAAATCTGATAAGCATATAAGCTGTCTTCAATGTCTTTCACCAGCGGCAATTCAAGCAGCTCTTCCGGCGGTAACGTTGCTAATGCATCAGCCTGAGCTTGTGTTAGAGCATCAACGTCTAAACGATGACTAGACTGTGAGCCAATCACAACGCAGGACCCACCTGTCGCAATAACCTTACCAAATTCCTCAAACAGCACGGCGCTGCCGTAGAGATCAACGCGAATGAGATCCTGTGCTTTGGCTTGAGAAGGTGAAAGCCCTGCCGTATGAATAACGCCTTTAATGTCACCTAACGCACATGCTGTGCTCACCAGCGTCTGCACCGACTGACGAGAACTCACGTCGACAGTCGTCGTGCTTACCTCAAAACCGGCTCGAGAGAGCGTATTTTCAGCCTGATGGGCGTTCTCTGTTTTGATATCAGCCAGAAGAATATGTTTTCCAACGCTAACACGTCGCGCAATGGCCTGAGCAATCGAGCCACTACCAATAACAACAATGACGTCTTTCATTTTTATTCCTCTTCTACAGATATAGCCACCAGTTTCTGGCAAGTCATTTTCAGCTATTGACTCTCCCCTGATGACACCTCATACAGCATAGCGTCTCGAAAAGATCAGGTTAAGGCAGTCAGGGAACATGGCCTTATGAGCCTTATTCATAAATAGCCGCTTCAGGCAAAAAAGTGTCGGTCAAACATCGGCAAATTAATGAGCCAGCAAAATAAGGGCAATCAGGGGTGCTAAATAATATTGATGGCATCACCTTCACGCATCTAAACGTAGCAACATAAACTCAAGCAGATCACAATTTTCAACCTCCGTCGCTGCGCTTACTCAAACGACATCAAACGTTCGGCGTTGGCAGTTCTATATTACTCTCCGCCAACAATCCCATATTGTTATACATGGCACAGGCCGCATCGACTAAATTCATGGCGAGCGCCGCGCCACTCCCCTCACCTAGCCGCATCTCCATGTGTAAATAAGGCTCAAGTTGCAGGTGTTCCAGCGCAATAACCGCCCCTTTTTCTGCCGACAGATGCGATGGAATCAGATAATCACGTACGCTAGGAGCAATACGGCAAGCGGCCAACGCCGAGGCATAGGAGAGAAAACCATCCAACACCACTGGCAAACCTGCGGCTGCCGCACCGAGCATCACTCCCGTCATGCCCACCAAATCAAAGCCACCGACTTTCGCCAACACATCAATGCCGTCACTGCCATCCGGTTGATTCGTTTCAATGGCGCGACGCACCACTGCCACTTTGTGATGGAGCTGCTCGCTGGGGAAATTCGCCCCAATACCCACCACCAATTGGGGATCGCTGTCGGTAAACACGCTCACCATCGCCGCCGCTGGCGTAGTATTGGCCATGCCTAATTCACCCACGCCAAACACTTTCACGCCGTCGGCCGCCTGTTGTAATGTCAGCTTGGCGCTGGCAAACAGCAGATCCTCTGCTTGCTGGCGGGTCATTGCCGCTTCGCAGGCGATATTGCCACTGCCACGCGCCACCTTCATATCGAGCACGCCGGGTAATGTTTCACTGTCGATCCCCACATCGACAATTTTCACTTCTGCACCTGCATTCGCCGCCAAAACACAAACCCCGGTTATCCCCTTCACCATATTCAATGCTTGAACTACCGTCACTTCGCGCGGGGAAACCGCCACGCCCTCATCGTATACGCCGTGGTCAGCCGCCATCACGATGATTTGTTTACGATCAACGTGATGACCATACAATCCCCGCATTCCCGCTAGCTGAATCGCTAACTGCTCCAAGCGTCCCAAACTGCCCGGCGGCTTTAGCAAACCGTCCAGACGTATTTTAGCGCGCGCCATTGCTCTGCTATCCAACGGCACGATAGTGCGCAAAATCGATGACAGTGTTTGCATGTAGTTAACCCCGTGTTACTGGCTGCCAAACAGCCCAGTTATCGAATGCATGCAACGCGATATCTCTTTGAAAGATTGCCAACACGCTGTATGCCCCCTGCTACAGAGACGCTCGCCTAATCACGATTAACACTAGTGCGATACCCCCAACGTGATCGTGACGCCCTGCTGACGCAGCGTATTGCCGACCAATTGACCGTCACTCATCAGCCAAGCGACTGGTTTTGAAACACCGCTATCCTCCACCGTTTGGCGGACAGAAGCAGAGCAACGTTGTTCATGTCGGTTCAGTTCGCCAACGCTGAACAGTTCAAACGGTACCCGCCAACACTCAGCTAATTGGTGCAGTACAGGCCGATCTTTTTTGACGACGACGCTGCCAATCGCGCGCAATGCCATAATATCGAAGTGATTCTCTGCCATTTGCCGTTGTAGCAATTCAACCAGCATTTGCAGCGAAGTCGCACGAAGGCAGCCAATGCCCGCGACGACGCGGCGTGGCACCAGCTTATAAACGGGAAATGACGCGCATTGCTCGGTGGGCAGCGGTAGGCTATCGCGCATAGAAATACACACTAAGGCGTCCAACTGCGGCAGCGCATCCAAGGACTCAACAAGAACAAACCCTCGGGTATCACAGCGCTCACGTTCCGCCAGCAGAGAGGCATCCCACCACAGTCCCACTTTTTGACTGCTGACCAACATTTGATTAACCACTTTGGCTGCGTGGCGGAAATCATGCATTTCAGCATCCAACTGGGTTGCCAGCGTATCCAGCGCCGCCATCTGGTTAACGTCCGTGGCGGTCGTTATCACCGGATCTGCACCTATAAGGCCTGCCAAGTAGCGGGTTAGCGCATTGGCACCTCCCACATGTCCCGACAACAGGCTGATGACGTGTTGCCCTCGCTCATCAATAACGACTACCGCAGGATCCGTCATTTTGTCATTCACCAGCGGCGCGATGCCCCTTACGGTCAGGCCAATAGCCCCGACAACCACCAGCGCCGAATACTGCTTAAATGCCTCGCGCAGGGTATCGCCAAAGCTGCCGTTAAACGGTAAAAAGCCCGGCTCCATCAGCTTGTCGCTGGTAAAACAACTCAGCGGTAAATGGGCTTTCAAACGCCGCGCCAGCCGCACTCCGCCGGGAGTGAGACAAAATAGCGCGATGGATTCAGGCTTAACGATATTCATGTCTGACCTCCGCATCATAGAGTTTGGAATAGTGATATTCATCGCCGAGAAATCCCCCCACTAATATCAGAGCGGTTTTATGGATCGCCGCCTGATGAACCAATTCGGCGATATTGTCCAGGGTGCCGCGTACCGTTCGGCTTTCCGCCCATGCCGCCTTGTACACCACGGCAACCGGCGTATCGACAGGATAACCACCAGCTATTACACGCTCGGCGACGCGGTTCATTTCCTGTACGGGAACTCGCTGAGTCATCGGCGAACGGCATAAGCGGTTGCCGCGCCTACGGCCAGTTCCTATGTGAATAAATGCTTGTTTGTCTGAATTTTGCATAAAAAAATCCCGCCATTTCTAGCGGGATAGGCAGGGTCATAGAGATGCATTTACGCAACGACACCGCTGCGCGCATCTGATGACAACCCGCTTCCCACCGAAGGAGTTGAAACGTTTTTACTGATATGGCAGGTCTTCTGGCTTAGCGTCATTCTCTCCCGTCACCTTCCCAATCCTGTTAGATCAGTGGTCTCGGCGGGTTCGTCAGCATCACAGCAGCGGGGGCTGCGGGGGATTCTCACCCCCTTCCCAATCGTGTCTTTTATTCAAGGCCACGACATAACCATTTCAGTCACTACCTTTATCTATTTCAGTAGACTCTGTTATTCATTTCTTTTTTTGTCGTATGACTCACACTTTGATTTTCATTATTGTAATCTGGCAATTAATCATTGATGGATTGATCGCAGCGTTAAAAGTGAATATACACCTCTGCGATCGTAATAAATGGTCTACTTCGTTTTTTTAGCGTGAATTTCTTGCTGCACCACAACAAATATTTGCTATCAATACTAGCAATGACATATTAAAAACAAACAATTAGGGGAATGTTTACGCCATCAAAAAATAGTAAAAACTTGTCATTATTTATTTTTTGCGCTTCTACTCTTTATTTAATCTTTAAAATAGCGTTACCTGTGTGAATCACATGACACATTGATATATGAACAACGGCGATCACTCTATTCCCCGGCGTTCAGAAGATATTGAACGAAATACCTGTGGCGTCACGTTATAGGCCTGACGGAACACTTTGCAAAAATAGCTGGTCTGTGAAAATCCCAAATTTTTGGCAATACTGGCAATACTCCAATCACTGTGTTGCAGCATCTCTTTCGCATTGATCATCCGTTGCTGATTGACCCAAGCATTAAAACCAATTCCCTGATATTTTTTAAATAATTTGCTGAAGTAATAAGGGCTGAGATACACGCTTGCAGCCACATCCTCCAAACGCAGCTCTTCCGAAAGATGAGTATCGATGTAGCGCAATGCCTTCTTGATTTTGCTGTCATTGGGATGAACAGGACGTATCCTACCCGGCTCTTTGCTGTCTTTATTATCGTTGATAACCACGAAATTCAGATGCTTCTTGAGGCAGTTCTCCACAATCAACTTCAGCAAATCTGCCGAAGCAATGACGCGAGAAAAATCCATCATAGGCACATTCTGGAACTCATCCATCAGCGCCGGATCCTGTTGCCACTTATTATCAACATTAAGAATATCAATCAGATAAACATCAGAGTGCAATCGCACCTGACCACATAAAACAAACCCCACCAAATGGCCTGCAATCACCAGCGGGATTGAGAAATCCGTTAGTCCGGCGTGGCAGCGATAGATACAAGGTTCATTGGATTTTGACGCCTCAAAGCCACCACAACGATCGCTCATACGACAACGGAGATGGTTAACGGGGTCTTGGCGCATCATCTGACAAAACGGCGTGAAATTGAACAGATCGGAAATCTCTTCACCGTGAATATTCACCACGACCACAGCCAGCCCGGTTGCTTGGGCAAAATCCTGCGCGATTTTATTTATGAGCTCTGAGTTTAGAGAACTGGCAGAAATCATGATAAAACCTCTCAGTTAATTTTAATTTATTGTTATTAAATTTCGTTTATTACTGCGTATAATCCCTGTAATGAATAATATGTTTCTGCTTTGCTAGATTGTTATTCCTATCCATGGTGTGGAAACGATTTCTCAATGAAGGTGTACACTTCCATGAAATGGAGTCAGCTAACGTTCACCTTACCAGAGCCATAATCAACAGAGGACTATAATCCGTCCATTAACTAGCGTAGATCACGAAATTTCCTCATCCCGTTTCATAAAACCAAGATGAGGAAACATGGTTAATGAGTGGTGTTCTAATCCTCTAACTTACAGGCATTACAAGGCAGATTGTTGCAAATCAAGAAGCGATAGATTGCAGCACCGAGACAGGCACCAATGATAGGCGCCACGATTGGAATGATGAAGTAAGGAATATCCCGCCCACCGGTCATCGCGATGTTTCCCCAACCGGCAAAAAATGTAAATAGTTTAGGGCCAAAATCGCGAGCTGGATTCATCGCAAAGCCGGTTAATGGCCCTGTTGCCGCACCAATCACCGCTACCAAAATACCGATCAAGAGTGGACCTAATGCGCCGCGTGGCACACCGTTGCCATCATCGGTCAGCGCCATAATCAGCCCCATCAGAATTGAGGTGATAACGATTTCAACAAATGCGGCCTGCCAGACACTGATAGCCGATGCGGGAAAAGTACTGAAAATACTGGCCAGTTGCAGGCTATCCACACTACCGCGAACCATCTGATGCGCGGCTTCAAAATCAGTAAATAAGTTGTGATACATCATGTAAGACAGCGCTGCGCCGCCAAACGCCCCTGCGATTTGCGCAATGCTGTAGGGAAGGACTTTCCGCGCAGGGAAACAGGCAAACAGCCACAGAGCAATAGTAATAGCAGGATTAAGATGAGCCCCAGAAATCCCAGCGGTCAGATAGACGGCCAGTGAAATCCCAAACCCCCACACGATACAAATTTCCCACAAACCAAAACTGGCACCGGCCACTTTCATTGCCGCCAGACAGCTAATACCAAAAAACAAAAACAGCCCGGTGCCAAGGAATTCTGCAATACATTGAGCTTTGAGCGAGTCGTTCATAGGATTACCCTGTTAGAAGTTATTATGATAAATAGGTTGTGTTCAGTAATGCACGCTCCTTGACGCCACCACTATAAAGAGGCCGAAAATGAAAGTGTTGTCGTGATTCACGATGAATCAAACAAAAAATAGAGTTCAAATAACAAATTATTGTCCTCGCACTGTGAAAAAAACCATTAAAATCCTGTAAATAAGCAACCTACACATTAATGAAATAATGTGATTTTCTTGTCATTTATTCTTTTCGTTATTGTAAGTACGCTCACAAATTCTCTTTTGGTGTGAACTCGCTCGCATATTTATATGTGTGTGTTTGTTTATCGCGCGCAATTACCAAAAAGAATATCCCGTGTCACGAACTAAATTGTAATTATGAAGTTCTCATAACCAATTATTACCACTTAAACTCTAGCGAACATGCTACAAAAACAATTAGTTAAAAAAAATCACAGCAATAATTTGTTATTTCGTCGCTAATCATTCCCACCAGTAAATTCAACACAACCATTCTTTTCCATTGCTTGTTTGTATATTCACTCTCAGCACGAACCTGACACGTTATTTATGAATATGACAATTCAAGCCAGAACACGGCATCTGATATTCCGTCGAGGTACTTATGCAACAAGAAGCACTAGGAATGGTGGAAACCAAAGGTTTGACCGCCGCCATTGAGGCCGCTGACACCATGGTGAAATCGGCCAATGTGACATTGGTGGGCTATGAAAAAATTGGCTCTGGCTTGGTCACCGTAATCGTACGTGGTGACGTCGGCGCCGTGAAAGCGGCCACAGATGCAGGCGCCATTGCCGCCGCCAACGTGGGTGAAGTGAAATCAACTCATGTGATCCCGCGCCCTCACACCGACGTCGAGAAATTTTTGCCAAAGGGAAATAGCCAATGAACAGCAATGACCTGGTCGATCAAATCATGGCGCAGGTGATAGCAAAAGTCAGCGAACACGCTCCGGCGTCTTCGATACAACCATCCTATAAACAACGAGATACGGCTATGGCTGAGAAAGCTTGCAGTTTAACGGAATTTGTTGGTACCGCCATCGGCGACACGGTCGGACTGGTTATCGCCAACGTAGACAGCGCCCTACTGGACGCAATGAAGCTGGAAAAACGCTATCGCTCGATCGGTATTTTGGGCGCTCGCACCGGCGCGGGGCCACACATTATGGCGGCGGATGAAGCCGTAAAAGCCACCAATACCGAAGTGGTCAGCATTGAATTACCTCGCGATACCAAAGGCGGCGCGGGTCATGGCTCGCTGATTATCTTTGGTGGCGATGACGTTTCGGATGTGAAACGCGCGGTTGAAGTGGCATTGAAAGAGTTAGACCGAACCTTTGGCGACGTTTACGCCAATGAAGCGGGCCACATTGAGCTGCAATACAGCGCTCGCGCTAGCCACGCACTGGAAAAAGCCTTTGGCGCACCGCTGGGGCGCTCTTGTGGCGTGATTGTTGGCGCGCCTGCCTCGATTGGCGTGTTGATGGCCGACACCGCCGTGAAATCAGCCAACGTTGACGTAGTGGCTTACAGCTCACCCGCACAGGGCACCAGCTTTAGTAACGAAGTCATTCTGGTTATCTCCGGCGACTCTGGCGCAGTGCGTCAGGCAGTCATTTCTGCCCGTGAGATCGGCAAAACGGTATTAGCAACCTTGGGTTCTGAACCGAAAAACGACCGCCCTTCTTACATCTGATGCCACAGTGAGGCTGTTTCATGAAATCGAAAAGATTTGAAGCATTGGCGAAACGCCCCGTTAATCAGGACGGTTTTGTCAAAGAATGGATCGAGGAAGGCTTTATTGCCATGGAAAGCCCGAACGATCCGAAACCATCCATCAAGATCGTCAACGGTGTCGTAACCGAGCTCGACGGCAAGCCGCAAAGCAGTTTTGACCTGATCGACCACTTCATCGCCCGCTACGGCATTAATCTGGAGCGTGCGGAAGAAGTGATGCAGATGGATTCCGTCAAACTCGCCAATATGCTGTGTGATCCCAATGTGTCACGCCGCACCATTGTGCCACTGACCACCGCCATGACACCGGCCAAAATCGTCGAAGTCGTCTCCCACATGAACGTGGTTGAAATGATGATGTCGATGCAGAAAATGCGCGCCCGCCGCACGCCGTCACAGCAGGCTCACGTTACTAACGTCAAAGACAACCCTGTACAAATTGCCGCCGATGCCGCTGAAGGCGCATTCCGCGGTTTTGATGAGCAAGAAACCACCGTAGCCGTGGCTCGCTATGCGCCATTCAATGCGATTGCACTGCTCGTGGGTTCCCAAGTCGGTCGCCCTGGCGTTCTGACACAGTGTTCTCTAGAAGAAGCCACCGAACTGAAGCTGGGGATGCTGGGCCACACCTGTTACGCAGAAACCATTTCGGTGTATGGAACTGAACCCGTCTTTACCGATGGCGATGACACGCCATGGTCTAAAGGTTTCCTCGCTTCGTCTTATGCATCACGTGGTTTGAAAATGCGCTTCACCTCCGGCTCAGGCTCCGAAGTCCAGATGGGCTACGCCGAAGGGAAATCCATGCTGTATCTGGAAGCGCGCTGTATTTATATCACCAAAGCCGCAGGGGTTCAGGGATTACAAAACGGCTCCGTGAGCTGCGTCGGTGTCCCTTCCGCAGTGCCATCAGGCATTCGTGCCATTTTGGCGGAAAACCTGATTTGTTCAGCGCTGGATTTAGAATGCGCATCCAGTAACGACCAAACCTTTACCCATTCGGATATGCGTCGTACCGCTCGCTTGCTGATGCAATTCCTGCCGGGCACTGACTTCATCTCCTCCGGTTATTCAGCGGTGCCTAACTACGACAACATGTTCGCTGGCTCCAACGAAGATGCCGAAGATTTTGATGATTACAACGTGCTACAGCGCGATCTGAAAGTGGATGGTGGCCTGCGTCCCGTACTGGAAGCTGATGTGGTCGCGATTCGTAATAAAGCCGCCCGCGCACTGCAATCCGTATTTGCTGGAATGGGGCTTCCGCCTATCACCGACGAAGAAGTGATTGCCGCGACCTACGCTCACGGCTCCAAAGACATGCCAGAACGCAACATCGTTGAAGACATTAAGTTCGCTCAGGAAATCATCAGCAAGAACCGCACCGGTTTGGAAGTGGTGAAAGCGTTGGCACAAGGCGGCTTTGAGGATGTGGCGCAAGACATGCTGAACATCCAGAAAGCCAAGATTGCCGGTGACTACCTGCATACCTCGGCCATCATCAAAGGCAACAACCAAGTGCTGTCCGCGGTGAATGACGTCAATGACTATGCAGGACCAGCGACCGGTTACCGGCTGGAAGGTGCACGTTGGGAAGAAATTAAAAATATTCCAAACGCGCTTGATCCGAATGAGCTTGGCTAAGGGGTTCACGAAATGGTGGATATTAACGAAAAACTGCTACGCCAAATTATTGAAAGCGTATTGCAGGAAGTGCAAGGAGACCAGAATACCGTCTCCTTTAAGCAAGAGAACCAACCTGCGCCAGCTGCTACCGCCGTTGCATCAGGGGATTTTCTCACTGAGGTTGGTGAAGCGCGTCCCGGCACCCAGCAGGACGAAGTCATCATTGCCGTCGGCCCCGCTTTTGGCCTGTCGCAAACCGCCAATATCGTTGGCATACCACACAAAAATATTCTGCGTGAATTAATTGCGGGTATCGAAGAGGAAGGCATCAAGGCGCGGGTTATCCGCTGCTTTAAATCCTCTGATGTGGCCTTTGTTGCGGTAGAAGGCAACCGCCTGAGCGGTTCGGGGATATCTATTGGCATCCAGTCAAAAGGTACCACGGTCATTCATCAACGCGGTTTGCCTCCGCTCTCTAACCTTGAGCTGTTTCCACAGGCTCCCCTGTTGACCCTAGAGACATACCGTCTGATTGGTAAAAACGCCGCGCGCTATGCCAAGCGAGAATCACCACAGCCGGTTCCAACCCTGAATGACCAAATGGCTCGGCCAAAGTATCAGGCCAAATCTGCGATTCTGCACATCAAAGAAACCAAATATGTGGTGACTGGTAAGAATCCTCAGGAACTCCAGGTGGCGCTTTAACAAAGGAAAACACGATGAATTCCGAAGCTATTGAATCCATGGTTCGCGATGTGCTGAGCAAGATGAACAGCTTGCAAGGCCAAACACCCGCGGCAGGTTCTGCTCCAGCAGCCAGTTCGCGTAGTGACGCCAAAGTCTCTGATTATCCTCTGGCGAATAAACACCCCGACTGGGTGAAAACCGCAACCAATAAAACGTTAGATGACCTCACGCTGGCGAACGTGTTGAACGGCAGCGTCACCTCACAGGATTTGCGCATTACGCCTGAAATCCTGCGCATTCAGGCATCAATTGCCAAAGATGCAGGGCGTCCTCTGCTGGCGATGAACTTTGAACGCGCCGCTGAGCTGACCGCGGTGCCCGATGACAAGGTGCTGGATATCTACAACGCCCTGCGTCCATACCGCTCCAGTAAAGAAGAGCTGAATGCTATCGCCGATGACTTAGAACAGACCTACCACGCGACCATCTGTGCCGCCTTCGTGCGAGAGGCCGCTGTTTTGTATGTTCAGCGCAAAAAGCTCAAAGGCGACGATTAATTTGGCGATATCGCACGGAGGGAGATATGTCGTTGGGGTCGTAGCGCGGTAATCCGCCCACTCTCCAAGACATGCAGCCCTTCCCCCCTCAACAAGAAATGAGGGGATTACTATCAGCAACTTAAGGCAGGAAATATGGGTCGGCATCGGTATATAGCAGGCGTGGATATTGGCAACTCATCAACGGAAGTGGCATTAGCGCAAATTGCAGCTGACGGTCAATTGCAATTTGTTGCCAGCGCGCTGACGGAGACTACCGGTATCAAAGGGACGCAACGCAACATTTTCGGCATCAATAAGGCGCTGAACCTGTTGGTGGAAAAAGCGGGGATCGCCCTGAGCGATATCAGCCTGATCCGTATTAACGAAGCGACCCCCGTCATTGGTGACGTGGCGATGGAAACCATCACGGAAACCATCATTACTGAATCCACCATGATCGGCCATAACCCCAAGACGCCCGGTGGACTGGGATTGGGCGTTGGGCTGACCATCACTATAGATGAACTGGTCACTCGTGATCCGACCCAGCCTTATATTCTGGTCGTACCGTCCGCCGTGGATTTTGCCGATGTCGCTGCCGTGGTCAATGCCGCCAACGGCGCAGGATACCGCATTACGGCGATTATCCTGCAACGTGATGATGGTGTGTTGGTGAGCAACCGCCTCACGCAACCACTGCCCATCGTCGACGAAGTGCTGCATATCGACCGTATCCCTATGGGCATGCTGGCAGCGGTTGAAGTTGCCATGCCAGGTCAGGTGATAGAAACCCTATCGAATCCTTATGGCATTGCCACGGTTTTCGAACTCAGCGCAGAAGAAACCAAAAACATCGTGCCAGTGGCTCGCGCATTGATTGGCACTCGATCTGCGGTCGTGGTGAAAACCCCCGCTGGCGATGTTAAAGCCCGTTCTATTCCAGCCGGACATCTGGAGTTATTTGCTGACGGACGCACTGTGCGAGTGGATGTCGCAACCGGTGCGGAGACCATTATGACGGCGGTGAACAGCTTCCGGCATCTGGACAACGTGAGTGGCGAGGCCGGCACCAATATTGGCGGCATGCTTGAGCACGTGCGTCACACCATGGCAGAGCTGACCAACAAACCAGCCAATGAAATCTTTATTCAGGATTTGCTGGCGGTGGACACCGCGGTACCGGTCAATGTCATTGGTGGTCTGGCAGGTGAATTCTCGCTCGAACAGGCGGTGGGTATTGCCTCCATGGTGAAATCTGACCGCCTGCAAATGGCGCATATTGCCAGCGAAATTGAAAAGACACTGAATATTGATGTGCAGGTCGGGGGGGCAGAAGCCGAAGCGGCGATACTCGGTGCGCTAACCACACCAGGGACGCGTCGGCCGCTAGCCATTCTCGATCTCGGGGCTGGCTCTACCGATGCCTCCATCATCAATGCGCAAGGTCAAATCGTCGCGACGCATCTGGCCGGTGCTGGCGACATGGTCACGATGATAGTGGCGTCTGAGCTCGATCTCCAAGACCGATACTTGGCCGAAGACATCAAGAAATACCCTTTAGCCAAAGTGGAAAGTCTGTTCCATCTGCGCCACGAAGACGGCAGCGTTCAGTTCTTCCCACAGCCGCTACCGCCAGAGGTTTTTGCTCGATTGGTGGTGGTAAAACCTGAAGGACTCGTGCCGCTACCCGGGAATTATGCGCTGGAAAAAGTGCGCAATATCCGCCGCTCAGCCAAAGAGCGGGTATTCGTTACCAATGCCCTGCGCGCACTACGGCAGGTCAGTCCGACCGGTAATATTCGCGATATCCCCTTCGTGGTTTTGGTCGGTGGGTCATCGCTGGACTTTGAAATTCCACAATTAGTGACCGACGCCCTCTCCCACTACAAGTTGGTGGCCGGTCGCGGCAATATCCGCGCCATCGAAGGCCCGCGTAACGCGGTCGCCACCGGATTGATTCTGGCTTATCAGCGGGAGAGTGGCCGATGAACTTCCCCAACGATGCGCCAGCCATTGTTATTAGCCTCACCTCATCAACGCCCGAGGCGATTTGGCATCAAGTCTTGTTAGGGATTGAGGAAGAAGGCATTCCTTGGCAATGCCAGCAAGACGATGACGGCGATGCAGTTCAACGTGCTTGGCAGGCAGCCACCCGCTCGCCGTTATTGGTTGGGCTGGCCTGTTCTGCCGACGAAATCATCGTGCATTTCCGAAATCTTCCCCCAGCTAGCCCGCTGTTTCGGCAGGCATGGGGGCAAGACGCAGACCAATTACGGCAGCTAGGCAACAACGCCGCCCGCTTGGTTAAAGGTTTACCGTTTAAGTTTTCACCCAAAAAGTCATTCCCACAACCCCGATGAAGGATAGAGAAATATGAATAATGCACTGGGATTAGTCGAAACCAAAGGCTTGGTCGCGGCAATTGAAGCGGCTGACGCCATGGTCAAATCGGCCAACGTACAGTTAGTTGGCTACGAGAAGATTGGATCCGGCTTGGTCACCGTCATGGTACGCGGCGATGTTGGCGCAGTTAAAGCAGCCGTTGACGCGGGTTCTGCGGCTGCCAGCGCGGTGGGTGAAGTGAAGTCTTGCCATGTGATCCCTCGTCCGCACAGCGATGTAGAAGCCATTTTACCGACCTCAGCCTAAGGGCAATAAGAGGAGCACAGCGTGAAAACGTCACTGGGTTTACTTGAAGTTAGTGGTCTAGCGCTGGCGATCGGTGCGGCGGATGCCATGGCAAAAGCGGCATCCGTCAGCCTGATTGATATAGAAAAAACCAACGGATCGGGTTGGATGTTAATCCGCCTGGCCGGTGATGTGGCTTCGGTTCAGGCGGCAATCAGTACCGGTGCCGCCTTTGCCCAACAACATCATGGTTTAGTGTCGAGCGCCGTATTGGCTCGCCCAGCAGATGCCTTGATGGCGCATTGGCAAGCACCCCAGCGTGAGTCGATAGCCACCGCCCCAACCACCTTGCGTGAACCAGCTCATGAGGTCGCCGCTGAAAGGGGTATCACTGAAATATGCGTACCTGAAAAAGTGGAAACAGCGGCTCCGCTTCCTGTCGATACCATCACCGACGAGACGAGTGACATCGTCATCGGTGAGGAACCACAGGATACACACGGTGAGGCTCCGCCAGCGCTGAGTGTGAGCTGCAATCTCTGTCTAGATCCGGCTTGCCGACGCCACAAAGGCGAGCCTCGCTTTCGCTGTATCCACGCGGCTAAACGAGGAAAAGTCTGATGGAAAAAACGTTACTGGAACCCGTTGTCAGTAAGATCCTCGACGAAATGCGTCTTCGTCCGATCCCGCTTGGGGTTTCCAATCGACACCTGCACCTCTCGGTGCAGGATTACCAACAATTATTTCCCAATCAGCCACTGATTGAGAAAAAAGCGCTGCTCCAGCCCGGTCAATTTGCCGCCGAACAAACGGTAACGCTGGTTGGCCCCAAGGGCAGCCTAAAAAACGTCCGAATTCTTGGCCCTCTGCGCAGCCACAGTCAGGTTGAGATCTCCCGTACCGATGCCCGCACATTGGGTGTTAATGCACCGCTGCGTATGTCTGGGAATCTGGACCAAACCCCCGCTATTCGGTTGGTCAGTCCGTACGGTGAACTGGAATTACCGCAAGGAGTTATTGTGGCGCAGCGGCATATCCATATGTCACCACTGGATGCCCTACTCTATCGCGTCAAACACGGTGACTGCGTGCAGGTCGCCATTCAGGGAAGCGGTCGCAGGCTGATCTTAGACGATGTTGCTATTCGGGTTTCCCCACAAATGAAACTGGAAATGCACATCGATACCGATGAAGCCAATGCCGCAGGCGCTGACGACCCAGCGGCTTTTGCCACGTTGCTACCTTCATCAGCACGGACACAGCAGCCATGAATCTCACTCAGGCGCAAACCGAACAACTGGTCAGCCAGATTGTCACGCGGTTGGTCGAGCGCGAACGCCGGGTTCACGCCTTGGTGTTGCCTCAGCTACGCGCCGGGCTCGACTCATCGGTATTCGTATTGCATGCCACTTTGCACCTGATGCTGCCGGATCTGGCATTTATCCGCCGGTTGGCGCACGACGAAACCCAATGTCCGGCCGTTGCCGCGCTGCACGAAGCATGGTCGTGGGGGATGAAAGTTCATATCAGTTTGCATCGCCAATTGTTACCTGCGCTACCCGCAGCGGCATTGCGTCCTTTGCCTCTGAGTTTCAGCGACAGTCAAGGCGTTGCGGTACGGCTGCATGCGGGTCAGGTATTGAGCTATCGAGATATTGCCGCACTGTCTCCCGGCTGGTTATTGATTGATCACCATACGCTGGTTACACCGCTGGCACAGGACACCTTGTCAGCCCGTCACATTCAACTGTTAAGGCAGGAGTAAAACATGCAACTGGCCCGAGTGGTAGGTTCTGTCGTCTCAACGCAAAAGTCCCCGACGCTGATCGGTAAAAAGCTGCTGTTGGTACGCCGTGTCGCCGGTGACGGCTCGCTTCCACCTGATAGCAATACGCCAGATGAAGTCGCCGTCGACTCGGTCGGTGCAGGTCAGGGGGAATTGGTGTTGCTTTCGGCAGGCTCCAGCGCCCGACGTGTTTTTGCCGAGCCGAATGATGCCATCGATTTGGCCATCGTCGCCATCGTCGATGAATGCTCTTACTGATGAGGCGGTGAGTTTATGAGCATCTATACCAAAACCGGTGATGCCGGCACAACAGCCCTTTTCACCGGACAACGGGTGAAAAAAAGTCACCCTCGAGTGGAAACCTACGGCACGTTGGATGAACTGAATGCGGTGCTCAGCCTGTGTGCTCGCGTAGCACAAGGCGTTGAAAATCTTCAGTTGCTTGATGCCGTACAACACCAGTTATTTTACTTCAGCGCCGAACTGGCCAGCGTTGGCATAGACACCCCACCCGATGGGCAAAAAAGCATTACTGAGCAGGATATTCACGCACTGGAACAGGCCGTAGATCGTTGCATGGCACAGTTGCCGCCGGTACACGGTTTTATTCTGCCCGGAAACACTGAGGCGGGCAGCCGCTTACATTTTGCCCGTACCCTCGCACGGCGCTGTGAACGACGCCTGATCGAACTAGCCGAACAAGTTCCCGTACGCCCGGTGTTATTGCAATACCTAAACCGTTTATCCGATTGCCTGTATGCCTTGGCCCGCGACGAAGATCAGCGCCAACAGTTACAGCAAATCGCCCAAACCGTGGCGGCCCGTTATCTGGCAGCAACAACAGAGAAACCAAAATCTATGATCGCTCATCCTTCCGCAGATGAACTTGGATTTTCCGATGTTCATCAGATCGTTAAGCAGGCAGTTGATGCTGCCATAGCACTAGAGATCGCCGTCGTCGTGGCACTAGTCGATCGCCACGGCAACATGATGATGACCTACCGCATGCCCGATGCCCTGCTGGTTAGTAGCGAACTGGCGCCTAAAAAAGCCTGGACCGCGGTCGCGTTGAAAACCGCAACCCACCAGCTCAATGCCGCGGTTCAACCGGGAGCCGATCTGTACCAACTAGAAGCCAGTACGGGTGGAAAAGTGGTCAGCTTTGGCGGGGGCTACCCCTTATGGCGCAATGGCCAATTGGTCGGTGGGTTAGGGATAAGCGGCGGCAGCGTTGCACAAGATATGCACATCGCAGAAGCGGCCATGTCGGCTTTACATTTGAGGAATGAATAATGAATACCAATGAACTTGAATCTCTCATTCGCACTATCCTCACCGAGCAACTGATGCCCGCAACCGCGTCGGCTTCCAACGCTATTTTTGCAAGCGTTGATGAAGCGATCAATGCCGCTCATCGCGCATTTTTGCGCTATCAGCAAAGCCCAATGAAAACGCGCAGCGCCATTATTAGCGCTATCCGCGAGCAACTTAAACCACAGCTATTGTCACTGTCTGAACGCGGTGCCAATGAAACGGGCATGGGCAATAAAGAAGATAAGTTTCTAAAAAACAAAGCTGCGCTGGAAAACACCCCCGGGATTGAAGATCTGGCCACTACCGCGCTGACGGGTGACGGCGGCATGGTGCTATTCGAATACTCACCGTTTGGCGTCGTGGGTTCGGTCGCCCCCAGTACCAACCCGACCGAAACCATTATCAACAACAGCATCAGCATGTTAGCTGCAGGTAATGCCGTCTATTTCAGCCCACATCCTGGAGCTAAAGACGTTTCGCTGGATCTCATTGCCCAAATAGAAGAGATCGTCTTTAGCAGCTGCGGTATTCGCAATCTGGTGGTGACGGTCGATAACCCGAGTTTTGAAGCCACACAACAGATGATGGCACACGACAAAATTGCGCTGCTGGCGATTACCGGCGGGCCGGGCATTGTGGCCATGGGGATGAAGAGCGGCAAGAAAGTGATTGGTGCCGGTGCTGGCAACCCACCTTGTCTGGTGGATGAAACCGCCGAATTGGTGAAAGCGGCGCAGGATATCGTTGCCGGTGCTTCGTTCGACTACAACCTACCGTGTATTGCAGAAAAAAGTCTGATTGTGGTGGAGAGCGTTGCTGACCGTTTATTGCAACAAATGCAGGCCTTCGATGCATTGCTCATCAGTCATCCGCAAGAAGTCGACAGCCTGCGTAAAGCCTGCCTAACACCACAGGGACATGCTAATAAGAATTTGGTGGGTAAAAACCCTGCTGAGCTGCTGAAAGCGGCGGGGATCACTTGCCCAGCTAAAGCACCTCGCCTGTTACTGGTAGAGGTTGCGGGTAACGATCCACTGGTCACTAGCGAACAGTTGATGCCGCTGTTACCGGTCGTGCGGGTAAAGGACTTTGATGCAGGGCTAACACTGGCGCTGCAGGTTGAAGGGGGTCTACACCATACGGCGACCATGCACTCGCAGAATGTTACCCGACTGAATCTGGCCGCTCGTCTGTTACAGACCTCTATTTTTGTGAAAAACGGTCCGTCCTACGCTGGAATTGGCGTCGGCGGTGAAGGCTTTACCACCTTTACCATCGCCACCCCAACCGGAGAAGGCACAACCTCGGCTCGTACTTTCGCGCGCCAACGTCGCTGTGTGCTGACCAACGGTTTCTCCATTCGCTGAGCGAGGACACATGAAGACTTTTTTCCTGCAAACACGCATTTATAGCGGGGAAGGCAGCCTGAAAGCGCTGCAACGCTTCCATCAGCGAAAAATCTGGATCATTTGCGACGGTTTTCTGGCGACGTCACCCGTGCTGGATCACCTTAAGCAAGCGCTACCGGCTGACAATCATATTAGCCTGTTCAGCGATATCACCCCAGACCCCAGCATCGCTACGGTGGTTAAGGGGATTGAACAGATGCAAGCGCTACGCCCCAATATTGTCATCGGTTTTGGCGGTGGCTCAGCGCTGGATGCCGCCAAGGCCATTGTCTGGTTTAGCCGCAAACAAGGGCTGGAGATAGAAACCTGTATCGCCATCCCCACCACCAGCGGAACAGGTTCGGAAGTCACCAGCGCCTGCGTGATAAGCGATCCGGAAAAAAGTATTAAATATCCTCTATTTGACGATGAAATCTATCCAGATATCGCCATTTTGGATCCGTCTCTGGTCGCCTCCGTGCCACCGGCGATCACCGCGAATACAGGGTTAGACGTGCTGACACATGCGCTGGAGGCCTATGTGTCACCGCATGCCAGCGATTTTACCGATGCCTTAGCTGAAAAAGCCGTACAACTGGTATTTCGTCATCTGGCAACCGCCTGTCGTAAAGGCGATTGCTTGATCACTCGCGGAAAAATGCACAATGCTTCGACGCTGGCTGGAATGGCATTCAGTCAGTCCGGTTTGGGGATCAATCATGCCATTGCCCATCAATTGGGCGGTCAATTTCACATTGCGCACGGGCTAGCAAACGCCCTGCTGCTGGCACCGGTGATTCGCTTTAACGCTATCGATACGCGTGCACGTAAACGCTATGCACGGCTGGCAAAACTGTGTCACTTCAGCCCAGCGAATGCCGACGATCGCGCTGCGGTTAATCAGTTAATTCACCAAATAGAATTGCTGAAGCGCCAATGCGGAATACCTCAACCGCTGACCGCAATGAAAGTCACCGAACGCCAGTTGCAACAGCGTATTCCAGACATGATTACCGCCGCTCAGGCCGATGTAACTTTGCGTACGAATCCGCGTCCTGCTGACGACAAGGATATTCGTGGCATTATCGAGGCGCTTTATGAGTGATATTCAACTATCAGATGCCCATGCGCTGAGTACGCCCCCCGCCTATGGCGAACTGATGCAATGCGATGCAGCAACGATCCAACAGCGCGTGCGCGATGCTGGTGTGGTGGGCGCGGGTGGTGCGGGCTTTCCTACCGCGGTGAAACTTCAGGCGCAGGCGGAGATTTTTCTGGTCAATGCCGCCGAGTGTGAACCTATGTTAAAAGTGGATCAGCAACTGATCCCACGTCAGGCGGCACGGCTGGTTCGTGGCGTGCTGTATGGCATGACCGCAACCGGTGCGCGCGAAGGCATTATTGCGCTCAAAGCCAAATATAAGGAGGCGATTGCGGCACTAACCCCGCTGCTGCCTGCGCAAATTCGGCTGCATATTTTACCCGATGTGTATCCCGCTGGAGATGAAGTCATCACCATTTGGTTGGCGACAGGTCGCCGGGTTCCTCCCGCCGCCCTGCCAATCAGCATCGGCGTGGTCGTGAATAACGTACAAACGCTGCTCAATGTGGCTCGGGCGGTAGAACAACAATGGCCTGTCACTCGCCGCACCTTAACGGTCAATGGCGCGGTGGCTCGACCGTTAACCCTGACAGTACCGTTAGGCACAACGCTTAGGGAAGTTCTGGCGCTGGCCGGTGGTGCAACTGTTCCTCATCCGGCTTATATCAACGGCGGCCCGATGATGGGTCATGCGCTGCATGATCTCGATCACCCCGTCACCAAAACAACGGGCGGCCTGCTGGTACTACCCGCCGATCATTTGCTGATCACCCGCCGCGCTCGTAGCGATCAAGACGTGCTCGCTATTGCCCGCACCGTCTGCGAGCAGTGTCGCATGTGTACTGAACTGTGCCCGCGCCACCTTATCGGCCATGAATTACCGCCGCATCTGTTGGTGCGAGCCATTACCTATCAACAAGTTGCTACGCCCGACATCTTACTGAGCGCCCTCACCTGTTCAGAATGCAGCCTGTGTGAAAGCTATGCCTGCCCGGTCGATATCTCACCCATGCGCATCAACCGCCTGCTGAAAACACAGCTACGCGCCCAAGGAGCCCGCTATCAAGGAGAGCTACGAGAAGCCGACCCGATGGCAAATTACCGCATGGTGCCGATATCACGCCTGATTGCCCGTTTGGATCTCACCGACTGGTACCAAGCCGCGCCGTTTAGCGAGGAAAGCTATCTGCCTCAACAGGTCATTTTACCACTGCGCCAGCATATCGGTGCTGCGTCTGAAGCCGTCGTCACCGTGGGAGAGCGGGTCGTACAAGGCCAGTTGATTGGAAAAATCCCCGATAACGCCTTGGGCGCACCACTCCATGCCAGCATCAGCGGCGTCGTGACGGCCATCAGCCAGATCGCCATCACGATTAGTCGGGACTGACTGCGTTTTTTAAAGAGGAATGTGCATGTCACAAGCCATTGGAATTGTTGAATTAAGCAGTATTGCCAAAGGGATGGAAGTCTGCGACCTGATGCTGAAAAGCGCCAATGTCGACCTGTTGGTAAGCAAAACGCTGTGCCCTGGCAAATATTTGCTGATGGTGGGTGGCGATATCGGCGCGGTGAAACAGTCGGTACAAAATGGTGAGCGCCACAGCGGTCATTTATTGGTCGACAGCATCGTTTTGCCCAACCTTCATCCCTCCGTGTTACCGGCTATCAGTGGCCTGAATACGGTAGAAAACCGCCAAGCCGCTGGCGTGGTAGAAACGTGGAGCGTGGCGGCCTGCATCACGGCAGCCGACCGTGCGGTCAAATCCGCCAATGTCACTTTGGTGCGCATCCATATGGCGTTTGGTATCGGTGGCAAATGTTATCAGGTGCTCAGTGGCGATATTGCCGATGTGCAAACTGCGGTAGAAGTGGCCAGCCAGTGCGCCGGTGAAACCGGATTATTGGTTTACAGCTCAGTGATCCCGCGTCCCCACGAAGCGCTGTGGCGTCAGTTAGTTCAAGAGGCATGATGGAGGCCAACATGATGGAAGCAAATAATCCCCCCGAGCGCGTGATCCAAGAGTATGTACCGGGTAAACAGATCACTCTCGCGCATCTGATCGCCAACCCAAATAAAGCGCTTTATAAAAAGCTCGGGCTAAACGATGTCAGCAGTGCCATTGGCATTTTGACGATCACCCCGAGCGAAGCTTCGATTATTGCCAGCGATATCGCGACCAAATCCGGTGCTGTGGAGATTGGTTTTATCGACCGTTTCACGGGAGCGGTGGTGTTCACCGGCGATGTTTCAGCGGTGGAGTATGCCCTGAAACAAGTCATCCACACGCTGGGTGACATGATGAAATTTACCGCCTGCCAGATGACTCGGACCTGATGCTATGCAACGCATCATGTTGATTGGCCCCAGCCAGTGCGGAAAAACCTCGTTAATTCAGCGTTTGCGCGGAGAAGACCTTAATTACCAGAAAACTCAGGCCATTATCTGGCAGGACAATGCCATTGATACGCCCGGAGAGTATTTGGAAAACCGGTGTTTATACAGCGCGTTACTGGCAAGCGCCTGTGAATCAGATGTCGTGGGGTTGGTACAAAACGCCGATGCCACACAAAGCTGGTTCGCCCCCATGTTGGCGCAGGTTTTCAATAGACCGGTGATTGGCATCATCAGCAAAGCCGACACGGTTATCCATCCAACACAGTTGGACTGGGCGGCGGATTGCCTTGCTCAAGCCGGTGCAGAGCACATTTTCATCACCTCGTCGCAGACCGGCGAGGGGCTAACTGACCTTATGACCTATTTGAATCATTCTGGAGAGTAGTATGTCCGGTAAAATTATGGCGATTAACGCCGGCAGTTCTTCGTTGAAATTTCAGTTGTTTTCTATGATAAATGCGCAGACTGGCCAACAGGACGAGCAGGTGCTGTGTCAGGGGCTTATTGAGCGCATTGGTATGGATGATGCCATATTTAACCTGCGGGTCGGTGATGTGAAATGGCGGGAAACGCTCCCCATTGCCGACTGCCGTCAGGGGGCTGAATACCTGCTTAAAGCGCTTATTAGACACAATGTCATTGAGTCGCTAGATGAGATCGTCGGCGTAGGTCATCGCGTCGCCCACGGCGGCGAAGCCTTTGCCGATTCGGTGTTAATCACGCCGCAGGTGCTGGATAAAATTGAGCAGCTCAGCACATTAGCGCCCTTACATAACCCGGTTAATGCATTGGGCATTCGGGTATTCCAACAAGCTCTCCCACATGCCTACTCGGTAGCGGTGTTTGATACCGCATTCCATCAAACGCTAAGCCAGACCTCGTACCTTTATGCGCTGCCATGGCGCTACTATGAGGAACTGGGAATTCGCCGTTACGGCTTTCACGGCACCAGCCATAAATATGTCAGCACGGTCTGCGCCGAACGCATGGGCCGCCCTTTGGAATCGCTGCGCATAGTATCCTGCCATCTTGGCAATGGCTCCAGTATCTGCGCCATTGGCAACGGACGCTCGGTCAATACTTCCATGGGGTTCACCCCACAGGCCGGTGTCATGATGGGTACCCGCAGTGGTGATATTGATCCTTCCATTTTGCCGTTTATTCAGCAAACGGAGGGAAAAAGCTCAGCCGAAGTTAACCATCTGATTAACAACCAATCGGGCTTGCTGGGCATCTCCGGTATTTCCCACGATTATCGCGACGTAGAACAGGCCGCTCACGACGGCAACCCGCGCGCAGAAGTGGCTTTAGCATTATTTGCCGAGCGGATCCGCGCCGTGATAGGCAGCTATATTGTGCAACTGGGTGGGATTGACGCGCTGATCTTTACCGGTGGCATTGGTGAAAATGCCCGTAACGCACGTCAACAGATATGCCGCGACTTAGCATTTCTTGGGATTGAACTGGATGAAGATAAAAACCTTAAAAATCAGGCTTTCATTCAGCAAGATCATGCTCCTGTGCATATCGCCATCGTCAATACCAACGAAGAATTAATGATTGCTCGCGATGTCCTGCGTGTGGCGCTTAACCAGCCGATCCTCACTACACAATGAGAGAGAATATGAGAAGTGGTAAAGTTTGGCTCGTGGGAGCAGGCCCCGGCGATGCAGCGCTGATTACGGTAAAAGGCCTGCACGCCATTCGTCAGGCAGAAGCCTTGGTGTATGATCGGCTTGTGAGCGCAGAACTACTGGCAGAAGCCCCTGACGGCTGTGAAATGATTAATGTGGGGAAAACACCCAATAACCATTTGGTGCCGCAGCCGCAAATCAATCAAATCTTGATCGATTGTGCCCAGCGCGGCCTGAACGTAGTACGGCTAAAAGGCGGCGATCCTTATGTGTTCGGGCGTGGAGGAGAAGAAGCTGAAGCGCTAGCGCTGGCAGAGATTCCGTTTGAAGTGGTGCCGGGGATCAGTTCCGCTATCGGCGGACTGGCCTACGCGGGTATCCCTGTCACGCATCGTGACTATGCTTCTGGGTTCCACGTGGTCACCGGTCATTTACGGCAAGGCAATGAACCGCAGGACTGGGCAACACTGGCAAAATTGGAAGGCACTCTAATCGTCCTGATGGGAATGACACAGTTGTCCACCATTTGCCAGCAACTGATTGCTGGGGGCAAAGCCCCGACGACGCCCGCCGCGGTGATCATGTATGCCAGCCACCAGCAACAACAAATCGCCAGCGGTACTCTGCTCACGTTAGCCGATCAAGCATCAGCGCAGGGATTATCCGCTCCGGCACTGATTGTTATTGGTGATGTCGTAAACCTGCGCGATACTCTCGCATTCACGCCACAGGCGTTATCGCTGGACGTAATTCCTGCGCTGACACCCGATATCCTTGATGGGAATGGCAATCTAGTACACAGCCAATAGAGGTAGCAGTGGCAATGAGTCAACAAGGTAGAGATGGGCTGGAAATAGCCTTGAAAATCGAGGCTAGCGCAGAAAACATCGTTGATACCGTTGCCCATTATCCCGCGCTGACGCGTGATCGCTTCCAAGCGGCTATCAAAGATACGGCAGATAGCCCGCTGTTGGTCAGCGTTTTACCACAGGGATCTCACTATGGCTGAAGCTCGCTGCCCCGCTTCCTGTGGCGAATTGATTCAGGGCTGGATACTGGGGGGAGAAAAACTCATCTCTTGCCCAATCGATTGGTTCAGCACCGTATCGGTCACCGACGGATGCCCAGACCACCTTGAACGACCGCGTATGCGCCAAATGCTGAAGGCGGTGCTGGCTTACTTCGACCAACCTGCGGATATGGAGCAAGGCCTGCATATCAGCTTCGACTCCACGATCCCGGTATCCAAAGGCCTTGCCAGCAGTACGGCTGATATTGCCGCTACTGCATTAGCGACGGCTCGTCATCTGGGAGAAACGCTAGATGAGACGACAATTGCGAAGCTGTGTGTCTGTCTTGAGCCCACCGACAGTACCGTGTTTCATCAACTAACATTGTTCGATCATCAAACCGCCGCCACGCAGATTTCGTATGACTGGCAGCCCTGCGCGGATATTCTGCTGCTCGAAAGCCCAAATACTCTGAATACCGAAGATTATCACCGTCGTCATCGTCTGCCCGCGCTGCAGGCAAGCGCCCCATCGTTAGCGCAAGCATGGCAGCTCTTTACGCAGGCCGCCGAACAACATGATTACGCCCTGCTCGGACAATCCACCACCCTTAGCGCCAAAGCCAGCCAGCATTTAGTGGTCAAGCCGGATTTTTCTACCCTGTTAGATTTAGTGGAGGATCTGGACTTGTATGGACTCAACGTTGCACACAGCGGTAGCGTAGTCGGCTTACTGCTGGACCGCCACCGCCACGACGTTGAACAGCTATACTGGCAACTACGACAGCGTAAAATCCATCAAAACTATCCAAACCAACATCTGTTAACGATGGTTTCTGGCGGAGTGCGATAGTCCTAAACGCGCTGATTCATCCGCATAGAAATCCTCTCTATCCTGTCATAGTCAGCCCGTTCATTTTTTCTAAACTTATTGTCTTCAATAACTTGATATTTTGTATAGTGCACAATCGATATAATACTGACCATAAACTAATTTTTAATTTAGCCTATAAAGGTCAGCATATGAACAAAGAAAAATTTGTCACCCAAAGCTTCCCTACCGTAATAGGTTGGATTAATGAAAACCTCTGCCGAGGAATAAAAGCAGACGATGTTATAAAAATAACCGGTTATTCACGCTCCTATTTTCTGCGTGAATTCCAGCTAAGCCAAGGTGTTAGCATTTCATCCTTTATAAGAGAAAAACGATTAACAGCCTCTGCAGAAATGCTAGCTCACACCAATATGAAAATTTGCGAAATTGCCCGCGAATTAGGTTTCCCAAGCCAAAGCACCTTTTGTCAGATATTTAAAAGTTATTTTAATATGTCACCAACAGAATTTCGTTATCGCTCAATTTACCAGAGTGAAAAATTTGAGCATGAGAATTTGCATGCCACTCGAACATCAAGCGAGCGTTCTGCGGATCCCGCATAAAACGAGAGCAAGACAATGTTCCCGCTGTGATTATGGCGTATATTAGCGTGGATGCAGATCCTCTCCGGTGATGGATTTTTGATTATGTTTACTATTAATCCTAGACTCAACGGCGAATCTGCGTAACATCCAAAATAATAAAGAGGCTGTAAATGACAATCTCTCTGTTTAACCGTAATAAACCCGCTATTGCACAGCGTATTTTATGTCCTCTGATCGTGGCTTTATTCTCAGGTTTACCGGTATACGCCAGTGATACCGCCCCTGCTGGGTTACAGTTGGAAAAGGTTGTTATCCTAAGCAGACATGGCGTACGCGCGCCAACCAAAATGACACAAACGATGCGCAACGTCACACCTCACCAGTGGCCTGAATGGCCGGTAAAACTCGGCTATATCACGCCCCGCGGTGAACATCTGATTAGCCTGATGGGCGGTTTTTATCGAGAGCGCTTTCAGCAACAAGGCTTATTACCTAAGGATAACTGTCCTACACCAGATGCCGTGTATGTTTGGGCAGACGTCGATCAACGCACACGTAAAACCGGCGAGGCCTTCTTAGCGGGTCTTGCTCCCCAGTGTGATTTAGCGATCCACCATCAGCAAAACATTCAGCAGGCCGATCCGCTGTTCCATCCTGTGAAAGCCGGTATCTGTTCGATGGATAAATCACAGGCACACGCCGCCGTTGAAAAGCAGGCAGGCACACCGATTGAGACGCTCAATCAACGCTATCAAGCCTCTTTAGCGCTGATGAGTTCGGTACTCGATTTTCCAAAATCCCCCTATTGTCAGCAGCTCAATATTGGCAAACTCTGCGATTTTTCACAGGCGATGCCTAGCAGGCTGGCGATAAATGACGACGGTAATAAAGTGGCTCTCGAAGGTGCCGTGGGACTTTCATCGACGCTGGCTGAAATTTTCCTGCTGGAACACGCTCAGGGAATGCCTAAAGTGGCTTGGGGGAATATTCACACTGAGCAGCAATGGGACTCTCTGTTGAAATTGCATAATGCGCAGTTTGACTTGATGTCGCGCACGCCCTATATCGCCAAGCATAACGGTACTCCACTGCTGCAAACTATCGCCCACGCACTGGGTTCCAATATCACGAGTCGCCCACTGCCGGATATTTCGCCAGACAATAAGATCCTGTTTATTGCCGGTCACGACACCAATATTGCCAATATTTCTGGCATGTTAGGGATGACATGGACACTTCCGGGACAGCCAGATAACACGCCTCCGGGTGGCGCTTTGGTGTTTGAACGCTGGGTAGATAACGCGGGGAAACCGTATGTTAGCGTGAATATGGTGTATCAGACACTGGCACAGTTGCACGACCAGACGCCGCTTACGTTGCAGCACCCTGCGGGCAGCGTACGACTAAACATACCAGGTTGCAGCGATCAAACGCCCGATGGCTATTGCCCGCTCTCCACCTTCAGCCGTTTAGTCAGCCACAGCGTTGAGCCTGCGTGCCAGCTTCCTTAACCCGCTTGCAGGTAGGCTATGCCAATAGCTAAAGCGTAAAATTAGGGCAAGTACACCGATGAGCTCTTCGCGATAAAACGCATTACGGTGCACTTGCCCAACGTGTTTCGTCCTCTTCCCCTTTCCGCGTTTTTTCACACAACCAACAGTTTGAACAGAACGCTTGATTCCTGACTAGGACAGAAAACAGACCTTAGACTGGTTGGTCACCTGCAATGTTGCACGGCACAAAATAATCAGTTCGGCGTTGCTTTTGATATTAAATTTTCGCATCACCCTGCGTTTATGTGCGCTGACAGTTTTGACACTCAGCCCTAAAATATTCGCAACACGTGCCAGAGTAAAACCATAGGTGATATAACTCATGATCTTAAGTTCCTGCAAGGAAAGCTCCACGCTCGAGCAACTGCGACATCCCCGACGACAGCCGTGCAGTCTCTCCGTCATCACTCTCGCTTGCGCCCAAGCATAAATAAACTTTTTAGCCAGTATTTTAAGCCGCTCGGTGCGATGGATAAACATTGTATTATCAAAGCAGTGTGGTCGTGATGACAGCTTCAGCATCTGTATATCTCCTTCATAAATGCTGATAAGCAAACTGCCTAATTTGCGCCCGACCAATTCTGGATGGCAAAGCGTTTCTGCTCCTGCGGGAAAAACACGGATAATAATATCGGCCTTCGATAGACTTTTCTCTTGATGTAATAAATTGATTTTTTGATCTGTATGATGCCCAATTATTTCATTTAGAAAATGTAGCAATCCAAACTTATAATATTCGTTCCTGTCATCTACATATATGTTAATCACTAGACAAGCTCCACGGGCAATACATAGCATTACCTCGCTCAGTCGGCAAAATGAACGGCTTATTTTCTTGCTATATCAATCACTATCATTTGGGTATTTGAGCATTGTTCAAACACCCAAATAGGGTTATACCGAAGGCGTGACAATAACCTCATAGGTGCCGCTATACGTTCCCAAAGGATAAGTTTCGCTGCGCTTTGCTGAGGTAAACTGCACCTTAACCCCCTGCGAAGGATCTGGAATGTCCTGCACTGTCGGATAAACGGCTTGGTTATTCAGTGGATACGATGCTGATACTTCCCCACCATTGACGCGGATCCATGCTGGATTAATCTGCATCGGGTCCCCATTCTCAGAAATCAGCTGATTTGCTACTGGAGTTTTCAGTGACAGAGATACTGCGCTCGCGTTACCCACGAAATTAAACGCTGGTGTAACGCCATACATATAGCCATTTTTATCATTAAGCTGCAGGCTAATTGAGCCGTTGGTTACGTCATTACCCGCCACGTAGACCCGCACGCTGGTGCTTATCTCAGCCTGTAAATCAATGCTGGTTCTCACCGGAATCGCCGCCTGCGAAGAACTTACGCCGATCAACGCCAGTGCCAGCGTGGTTAACACTAAAGAATCTTTCATCGGTTTATCCTTAACTATTCGGCGTAATAACGGCCGTCAACGTATCAATCAGTCGTGTACCCGCGGCTAGCCCTCGGGTTGCCTTACCACTCAGCGAGAATTTTATATCCACCCAATCCACCGTCGCGGTTCCGCTAGGTAGCGTTCCTCGATATTGAAAGCCGGGTTCTATTTCACGCCCCGCTATGCTTATTTGATAAGGAATTAAGTTCGCCCCCACCGAAGACCTGAGTTGATAGTGGCTGTCTTTTTGCTGCGTTGACTCAAAAGTCACACTATAAGGCAGTGCCTCATCGCCCGACTGCAAAGTTTTAGCCACTTTCAGGCGGGCAGTGGCGGCGGCATCATTCAGCTCTCCCACCAGCCCCAACGACAATGCGGGTTTGTCAAATGTGGCCTCAATCGTCGCCGATTCAGTCTGTAACGCCGTAAGATCCAGATAGATTGGATAGCTCTCGCTGCCTCCTCCGTCTTCAATGTTAAAATTCACGTTACCTATCTGCACGCGGGGAAATGAACTCGGTATGGTAAATGAACGTTCCCGTTTAAAAGTACGATTCACGGTCCTCACCCCCACGCGTTTTTCACTCGCCGGTGGAGCAAACGTCACTAGGTCGCCACATACCACCTGACGTTCATCCATAAAAAACTTCAGAGGGAAACGCAGCGCGCCAAGCATTAAATCACCGCCTTCACAGCGCCCACCACCTGCAGGAGAAACCTGTAGCGTCAGCGATTTGTCGGCGGGTTGACGCACAGTAAGCGTATCCGCGCCGCTCGCATCGCTAATCCCTTCATGCAACATGCGGATTGAACCGTTCGGCTGAGGCTGTATTACCCATGCTCCCGCCAATACATAGCTAGACTGGAACAACGCTACCGCTAATAACATCGGGTATTTCATGCATCACTCCTTAAGCTGACATTTCTCATAGGAATAGAGCTTGCCATCCATGTTAAACGCCAAATGGCTATGTACCGTCAGCGCTCGCGTATGCTCTGGATAAACGTTGAATACGGCTTTGTCTTTACGCCCGTCAATCACCAAATCGCGCATTTCACTACGTACGTTACCTGTCGCCGTAAGTGTCCACTGGTTACCATTACAGCTAACAGCCAAGCCTTGAGTGCGTTTTCCCTCCGGCAAATAACGCAGCAACACGTCATAGCCAATAGCAAAACGAACTTTCCCCTTATCAATTTCTTGCTCTGGATAGCTAGGACGTATGCGCAAACGATATAGCGTCTCTCGTTCAACCGGCTTCAACGGCATAATTCTAACCTTGCGTTCTTCACCAAAAGGAATAATCAATTTAGTGGGCGAAAACACCAGAGTAGGATCCTCTGCACCCAGCTCTTTAACCATGTTTTCTTTGCTGTCACCAGGATTAGTAATATGGAAAAGCTCTAGCGTCACGAATTCATAGCTCTTATTTTCTGACTTGGCGGTATCAACGCTATCAACTGCCCGATACATCGATTTAACGGTCACATAGTTGTCACGCGGTGACTCTTGCTTAATGTCTTTAATGATGGGAAATACTTCAATAGCCTGTGAAATATTCGTAGACGTAAGCAAAGCTATTCCCAGTGGCAACATTGCCAATTTATTCAGTTTCACAATTAACCTCACGTATTTGCATAATGCCTTGAGTCATTTTGACGTTCGAATTATTTAGCGGGCAGATATAGCTCAGCCCCTCTTTACTCACCTTCAACTTTTCTAACTGGCTCTCGGTATCTAGAGTAAAATCACCAACAAATAACCCTTCTGCATCGGTCATCGCATTACCACCCACTACACGTGCGTTTGCCAACGGCACTCCGTCGAGATAGAGGCGACCGGTGACGGTCTGGTTTTTTGTCGCATTGACTTTGACGTGATAGACCTGCCCCGGCATGGCCCAAGTAGAAGACGATTGGGTCGAGAGGTTGTAAAATGCGTTAGTATCCGTGGTATAAACCTGTTCCGCTTTGGGGGATATTTTCTGGTATGGCTGAATAGTCAGCGTTGTTTTTTTCCCACCTTCCACCACGACCGGTTCATTACCGCGGTTACGCACCTCGAAATATTGATCTTCAGGCAACGAACTGGCATCCACAATAAGCGCTGCGGTGTTATCCACTTTGCCATAGCCAAACTCGCCGTCACCAATGGCAAAGCCGCTACGCTGCGAAAGGTACTGTTGACTGTAATGGTTATTACCAAAAGATTTGGATACGCCAACGGCGGTATAGCCATAGCCGTTATCCATCACCAGACCGGCACCGCTGTTATTCTCACTATTTGGCCCATGATTCACGCTGGCATTTACCGTATATTTCCCACCGCGGTCGAATTCAGGGTTATCCAGGTTCAATGTATAATCGGCGCTATAAATATTTTGTTTACTGCCCTCATCGCTCATGCGTGAACGTAGATAGAGGGATTGGTAATGGTTATAACTGCGCTCACGCATTCCCAAGGTAAACTGCGCAAATATTTTGTCTTCTGCCGTCGTATTATGAGAATACCGGCTGGTCATCTCGTTAATGCCACGGTGATAGCCAAGATCGACACGCAAATTTAAATAATCCGACAAGGTAAAGTCACGATTTAAATTGACGTCCCAACTTTCAAACTCCGTCTTATTTTGGCGGCCATAATCCTGATAGAGGGTATTTAAACCAAAGTTAATCCCTAACCCAACGTTCCACGGCAAAAACGTATTGGCGCCAAATTGTAAATATTCAAAATCATAAGCGGGCACCAAGCCAAAGCGATGATAGTCCTCCTCATCCCCTTTGAAACGGTTGTCGCGATAGCTCACGTTCATGCTCAGGGCATACAGGTTTTTCATCAGCCCAACCTGATAGCCGGAGCTACCGTCAAGCCCCATCACACCATCGGCATATAAGCGTTCCGCAAACCAGCTATTGATCGGCAAGTCTAGGCTGGCATTGGCATAGCCATCCTCGTTATCCATCAGAAATCCACTCCCCAGAGAGACTACGGAGTCGGTGGTGTAACCCAACGACAGCCCAGCAAAATGGCTTGGACTGGAATAACGATCGCGATCATTCCCATCAATGTCGCACTGACGGCAAGAATAACGATTAGATGAAAACTGCCCCTGATGATCGTCATAGCGGCCTAACTGAACCGCATACTCCAGATCGCCAGAGCGAAATGAGCCATTACGCTTCAAAAAAGGCTGGAGCTTCTCCTCGCGGCTACCGTTAACCAGCTTGGATACCAACAAAACATCATAGCCACCAGACGGCCACCCTTCGGTGTTTAAGTGCTGCAAGCCCGCAGGAAACTGCTGCAGATCGATTAAACGCCCGTTACGATACACCTCAACCGTTCCTGCCTGTGGTAGATAGACGGTGACGGGCGAGGCCGCGCCGTCACCAGGATTGAGGTAGTTATCGGTCATATACCCCAACGAAATACCGTCAAAGCTAACAGGATTGAAAAAACTGTAGGTCACCGAAGGCGTACTCGATATTAGATTATCGCTCAGTCTCTGCCGGCCAGCTTTAAAACGCGTGTTTTCGTGTTCCAGATACAGCGCCAGTTCATCAAGATTAAAATCAATCTCTTTGGAATAACTCCATGCTCCTTTAACGTAGCTGTTGCCCGTAATATTGAGCGTGTCATTTGAAGATAAACTCAGGCTATCGCCATAGGTATCAGAGAGGTAATTCAGATTATGGCTATGCACAAAACCAGGGCGATTGCGGTGTGGAATGTAGGTTTTGTCATAAGCCTTATCTCCCGTTTTAAACAGGGAGGCAGGAAAAATGAGATGCAATGACGCGTCTGATTCATTTACCGTGGCTACAATCTCATCTCGAGAAAACCCCTGCTTATTCACTCGACGCAAAGGAGCTGAAAGTTTCTTGAGCAACTCTTTCGGAGAGACATTCAGCGCAGGCATATCCACGGCGGTTATTTGCTCAACAATGACCTGTGGCGACATCAGAAAAACATCGTTTTGGTCGTACTCAACGCCAATGGAGCCTATAGAAGAATCCGCATAAATAATATCAAGCACACCACTTTGCTTGGCGTTAAAAATGTCTTCAAACCCTTCAGGCAGTGGAATCGAAGAGGCCATTAATGGGGTAAATGCACAGCCAAAACCGACACCAAGAATAACAATGCTGGCAGTTATTTTATTATTCATTATTCTCTGTCTCTATCTATAAAATAGGCATTACGATTAATGTAAATGTATTCGCGTATTTACCCTTGGTGTAATTCCCAGCCAAAAACTCAGAAATAAACTTAACCTTGACGCCATTGGAGGTTGTCGCCTGGCTAATATTTTTTAATACAGGAAGTCGCAGCTTTTTAGTAGAGTCCGTTTCTACCCCCTGATGAATAAAACTTCCATCCAAATTAATATGTGTATCTCCACCAAAAACCTGCGGCAGCACAAACTGATTTTCTAAAAAAACAATCTCAGCGTTATCAACATTACCTATCAGATGAAAGAAACTCGACGTATTTTCAAATTTCTGAGAAATACCATTAATAGGTAATGGGAAATCAAATTCCTTTCCGTTGAGAGGCCTATCTTCATAATACAGGGCGATTCTTGCTATCGACTCGGCAGAGATATCCAAATCAACCTGAGAATTGGGTATTGAAAAAACTGCCTGACTCCATAACAACAGCGCGGCGACAATACCGACGGCACAGTTATTTTTAATCATGTTTAAAACAGGGCCAGCCTAACGCTGACCCTGACCTGATTTAATAAAGAATATTAAGGTTTAGCATTTACGTTAGCGTATACAACGCCGGTGTAGTTGCCTTGACCCAGTGCGTCATACTTTTTATCAGAAACAAACTTGAACATGAGTGGCAGTTCACCATGTGTACCGTTTGCATTCAGGGTGTAATCTTTTGAATCACCAGATGCGGCAAATTCTTGGCTGCCCGCAGCGGTAATCGTACTGATTTTATAAGTCATATCATTAAGCGTGCCGCCCTGAGTGCTATACAGAGTAAACGCATCACCGGTGACAGACTGGCTATCATCCAAAGTCAAAGCGACTTCCAGCTTGGTTACGTCATTATTCCACAGCTTTAACGCCGTGGTTTGCGCCTCCATGTAGCCTGACGCCGCTGGCGTTAGTTCTACGTCCATATCCGTGATAGGACGGCCACCCGGATCGGTAATGGTTGCACTATCAGGAACGTTCGCACTCACGTTGAACTTCGTATCATAGCTCGCTGGCGTCGATGCCATTGCTGAAGCAGACATCACAAGACCAGCCAATACAGACAACATAGTTTGGGTTTTCATTAAAAATTAAATCCTTGTTATAAAAAATGAATCTTTAAACGGAATAGCGTAATACACGATGAATAGTGTTAATGGCCGAGACCATTAAATACATTAATCGGCGGTATTGTTGATAATGCCATTCCGTTGTGCTGCGTAATGAACAGAGAACGATGAATACTAAAGATCTTGCGCACACTGAAATACCGTTCAGTGACGCAATGTAAAGTTCCTTATTACATATTCACTCTTTAATAAGCACGCCCCGCCACATTACGGAAGCCATAGTAAATTTCGCCTAAAATAAATTCTTGAAAAAAATCTCAGTTTTCCTCACAAAGCATCAACGGCAATTATTCCCATAGTCGTGAGAGAGATAAAATCAGATGAAATTAATTATCTTTAAGAATATTATGCCCAACTTCTTCAAACACGGCTCGGCGGAGATCTTCCTCCAACTCATCAATGGTTTGAGGTAAATAGAAGTTTTTATCTCCAACGCAACTTTTCCAATCTACCGTTGGATAATAGGCAATGCCAATAAATGAAATTTTCCCCACTGACTCATCCGTGCTTAACACCTGTCTAATTTTATCGCACATGCCCGCGTTGATAAGATTCGGTGTAATCATCACATTTTTGGGATCATCAGTACCATCCGAAACAATCACCATAACCTTGCGTGAGGCGGTACCTGAGGCTAAATAAGGCACGCCAAGCAATACGCCAGAGCTAACCAACGTTCCCCCTTCGGCACTCATGTCGTTAATTTGATTTATTTCAGCAGGGCTACTGGTCAACGGAACCTTCCATGAATGACTGTTGCGTAGGCAGGTACTCCCGTTAACGTTGGAAAGTGGGATCTGAATATCATGAACTGGATTCGGTATTGCTGCTACGCTGCCTGAAATATCGATGTATTTCTCTAATGCCTTGTAATTTCCGCCTGCTAATATATTCGAAGGAACAGGCCCATGACTCACGAACGGAAAATCACAGTTTGTCCCCTCTTTCCCTCCCCAACCAAAAGGGACAAAACCAACTTTATTATCAATATTGTAGGAAAACAGCTCATCCGACAGCTTTAATACAATACGTTTTAGTTCGGCTAGTTTGGTACTACCGCCAAAACCTTCGTTCATTGAACCTGAAAAATCGGTAACAAAAATAACGTCCATGTTGGAACGAAACTTACGTGCTGCGCCGTTATCACCAATAACCACCTGTTTGTCAAAACTGGGGAAGAACGTAGAAGAAAACCACGAATCCTGAAGCGTTTGTCCGCTCACCCGATATTCTACATACGATAAATTTTGGTTATTGGGTGAAATACCGCTTTTCACAATCACTGTGGGTTTAAAAACCTCCACATCGTGACGCATATAGGCTCGGAAATAATCACTCGACAACGTATAATTTCGCTGTGCTCCGTCACCGTTATCTTCTGCCGTTAATGCCAACGCGGCTTGTTCCATGGCATCAGAGAGCCTAGCTCGCTCAGTAATATAGCGTGAACCCTCCAGCCCAAACGCCGCCATACTGAGCAAAAAACCCGACATCATGACAAAACTAATGGCAAATGCGCCACTGCGATCCTGTTTAAAGCGTCGAATACTGGCTAACAGTGGTTGCTGCATAAACATAGTTGCTCCTTATTATTTAAGGTTCCACGACTACCCGCTTTATTGTCGTTAAAACAAATAAGATAAGGTAAAGGACCTGGGCGATATTTCGCCACCGCCTGCCCCGTTCGGTCATGGATATATTTTATTTCCCCGATAAACTCTGGCCCTGCGGGGTTAATATCGAAAACATCAATTTTCATTTGTGATCTCAACGTTGGGCTCAAATAAAGCATCTGGTTTATTTCATCGATTAAGATCGGCTGATTTGGTTGAGCCGAATCGATAAATATCACCGCCTGTTGCTGCGCAGCATGAAGAGGAAACAGAAGCCATAGCAGGCTAAATAACACACCGAGCCTCATCATCTAGCGCAGCATCACAATGGAGAATGAAGACATCACAGGCTTTTCCTCGTTTGACGTTAAACGGGTAAACCAGCTAAACGTGGGCAGACAAACAGTAACCTGATAGAGCGGCACCCATCGTCCATAGCTACCGCGTGGCGTCAGTTGCTGCAATTGATTTAGTGGCTGCGGTGGCAGGCATTGCCCCGCGCTGCCACTGTCCCAAGACTTATACAGCTTGATCTGCTTTCTATCGTCGCCTAAACGAATGGGATCTTCGAAATGCATTTCTTCCACATGCAGGCTCATTTGCGAAAGGTCGATCGTGCTGTTCATATCGGTAAGTATTCGTCTCGCTAAATCGGCAACGGCATTAACGTCTTGTTGGTTCAACGTTTCACGCGCGTCATAGAGTTGGATGCGCTCCCGTAAAATACCGGCGATGGAATAAGAAACACGATCTAACTTCCCAATTGTCGCCTGACGAATCACTAAATCCGTCAGGAAGAAAATAAAGAAGATGAGCGCAATTGAAATCATGACAAACTCAACCGATACCGAGGCTCGTCTGTCAGTCCATAAACTTGGAACGTTCATATTCTTGAACAAAAATCACCTCGCGATTTAATAAGTTGTTGGCCCAAATATCGGGAAAGGGAAAGAACATAGGATGATATTGATATTCCAATTGATAACGCGCTAAAGGCTTATACCGCGAATCACCGCTGGTGCCGCCTGTATCAGTCATTTCTCGAATAGAACCCGCATAGGTAATATTCATCGTGACGGCGTCCGGCCGAGTCAGGAATCCCCAAATAGCGCCGCCTTGCTCGGTGATACGCTTTTGGAAACGATTGTCGTAACCTCCGCCATCAGCGGCAGAGGCATTTTTAGATTCTTTAGCGGCCTCAGAAACCGCCAAATCAATTACCGCAGAGATATAAGACAGCCGCGCAATCTCAGCGACAAACAGCACTAAGAAAATAAATAGTATTATCGTCAAAGAAAATTCAATTGAGGCTGCGCCCTCATTATCTCGGATAAAGCGTTTGCGTAATGCCATTACCCCATTCCTTTTTCTGTCGGATTAATCATGGCTAGCGCATCAATCAACTCATCGCTGCGCTCCGATAGCCCTTCATTTATAATGATATCTCTGGCGTAGCGGCGATCGCCGACCTTAACCAACGACAGCACTAGGTTGTGAAGCAGTTGAGACTGCTTGCGTCCACGTAAATACTGCGGTAGCAACAAGCTGACGGCATCCTGATAGCGATGATCCAACACCGCTACCATGGCCATATTATTAATAGCCACATCATCAGCGATAAACAGGCTGCGAGCCTTTTCGATAGACTGCAATCCTTCCGTTAGTTTTCCCGACTGTGCCTGAGCCACACCTTTCAGGTTATATGCTTCCGCACTTTGCGGTTCGCGCTGCAACATTTTTTCAGCCACTCTGATGGCCTGTGGATAGTCACCCAAGGCAATCATATTTTGTGCCTGTAACGTATAAATGTTTAGGTCCGGTGTTTTAAACAACGGCTGCATAAAGTAGAGCGACGATTTGTAATCACCTGATTGATAGTAATAGCGTGCTAATTTAAGTCGTACCGCTGGATCTTCTTTCTGCTTTAGCCAACTACGATAAAGATTAATTAATCCGTTATAATTTTTTGCCTTGAGCAATATATCTTCACGATAATTCATATCGCTGGCAGAGCTAGGCACTCGTTGAATACATCCTGATAATAACGTGGCACACATCAACGCTATAACAATATTTTTAGAAATGTGCATTTTGCATAATCCTTAAAATGCCTGGTGCGGCGATTAAAATAGTAATAGGGAACATAATAAATAGAATTAGCGGCACACTCATTTTGGCGGATAGTTTGCCTATTTTCTCTTCCGAACTCAGTAGCTGCATGTCTCGAATATCTTTCGAAAGCTCCATCAGATTTTCATATAACGATGTACCATAGTGCACACTCTGCTGTAAGGTGGCGCAAAACATGCGTATTTCCGTCATATCCATCGAACGATAGAGATCCATGAGCCCTTCTTCCAACCCGCTCACTTCAGCGCGTTTAACAAGATGCGACATTAAATCCGCCAGATTTTTATCGAGATCGGCGGAACGCTCAGCAATAAATTTCACCGAACTTTCAACCGTCATGCCCGCCTGCACACATACCGCAATGAGATCGACAAAATAAGGCAACGCATCCAGCATCAGCTTAATGCGAGTATTAATCGCTGGATTTAGCATCATGGCTGGCAGTACCAATACAATCATAAAAATAAAAAGCATGATCATGGCTAGCGCTTTCATACTGATGGAAAAGACACCAATAATATTTAGAACCAGTAATGCCCCTCCAATCACACCGCAAATACGCGCCTTGAGTGGAAGGCTTTTTTCTAAATCATTAAGAAACGTTAGCCACCGACTGTTACTTATGATCAACGCTCGATAATCGATGGTTGAATACTGATTCTGTTGCTTACCCTCAGCTTTAGGTGCGACAATTTCCCGCTGTTTTTTCCAATACTGTTGATGGCGTATCGCCAACAGCACCATGAAAATACCTAGCAGCACCATGACTAAATATGGCATCACCATTAAAGTGCCCTTCTTAACAGAATCCAGATAATGATCATGCCAATCGCCTCACTGGCAATCACATAATAAAGAATGAGTCGACCGACAGGATCGTGAACGACAAAGTCAAAATTCTCCGGACTGAAGTATTTCATTCCACAGAAAAACAGCAGCGGTAAAGATGCAACGATTTTGGCCGATGTCCTCGCTTCAGAGGTCATCGCCGATTTACGCCGAGCCATATTTTTACTGTTGTTCACAATCCGCGATAACCGACCAATTAACGTGCGTAGCTGGCCACCATGCTGAAGGCTCACCAACATCACCACGACAAAAAAATAAAACTCACGATAGCGATAGTTTTGCCACGCATCGTTGAAGACACGCTCGGGATCTTCTCCCAAATTCAAGCGGCGATCGATGCGATGAAATGTGACGCCTAAATCGCCATCAATTCCTTCTCCGCAACGGTGCAACGCCTGATGAATACTGTTACCCGCAGAAACCGCAGCATTGACTACAGAGAGGATTTCAGGGAAACGGTCTTCAAAATATCGTCGATGCAGGCTACGACCAATTCTCAGTTGAGCAATAAACATCACCATTAGCGTCGTTGGCAGGAAAAACATCACGTCAAACTGAAGCCAATTAGCATTAAGGAATAACAGTACGAGCAAAAGCATTAGAGCCACCATCGCTCCTTTCATTCCTTTAAGGCTTAAATCACCCAACGCATATCGCTTCCACTCCAACCAGAGATGCGTCACATAATTTATGACCAACGACGGCTTTGGGTGCGAGTTACTCTTTGACGCAATCTTGGTCAATTTTCGCCAGTTAAATAGATTAAAACCGAAGATCGCGAGACCAATAAATAGGATCAGGAAAGCCATGCCTCACTCCATGCCGAATATGTGTTTTAGCTCATCACTAACGTCAAACATCACCGCATTGCGCATCACGGTAGAACGAATTAAAAGACCATGATTAACAAACTCACCTTTAATTTTTCCATTTTCATCACGCTCTGATTGACTTTGGAAAGTAAAAATATCCTGCAAAATAACCCTATCGCCTTCAATACCCATAACCTCACTAATGTTCATTATTTTTCGGCTACCATCATTTAATCTCGATACTTGAATGATAATGTTAATTGCGGAAACGATATTTCGGCGTATCGACTCCATCGGGATATTCATCCCAGCCATCATCACCATATTTTCCAAGCGAGAAATAGCGTCACGAGGATTATTCGCATGCAGCGTAGACATAGAACCATCGTGCCCAGTATTCATCGCCTGTAGCATTTCGAAGGACTCTTCGCCACGGCACTCACCGACAATAATTCGGTCTGGTCTCATCCTGAGTGAGTTAATCAGCAAGGCTCTCATGGTGATTTGACCGGTATTCTCCACCCCGGCTAAACGCGTTTCCATTCTCAATACGTGGGGCTGCATCATGCGCAACTCTGCCGCATCCTCCATCGTGATAATACGTTCACTCGGATCGATGTATTTTGACAGCGCATTCAAAAGCGTGGTTTTACCTGAGCCAGTTCCCCCTGAGATAATAATGTTCACTCGACAGCGAGCGGCAATAATCAGGAAATTAGCCATCTGCCCACTCATCGCTCCCATACGAATGAGATCGGATAACTCGATATTACTTTTTCCAAACTTACGAATAGAAATGGAGGTGCCATCGAGCGCAATAGGTGGGATTGCTACGTTCAAACGGCTGCCGTCATGCAACCGAGCATCTACCAGAGGCCGTCCTTCATCAAGGCGTCGTCCCACCTTTTGAACCAAACGTTTAGCAATATCGGTCAACTGATTATTATTAATAAAGCGGCACGTGGTCAGTTCCAATTTACCGAAACGCTCTACGTAAATACGTTCCGGCCCGTTAACCAAAATATCACTGACGGTTTCATCTTCAAGCAGAGGTCTTAATGGGCCATAGCCCAAAATTTCGTCAGCCATCATTTCAGCAAAAGCATTCTGAGTTTGGGAACTTAAATAGATATTTTGCTGCTCCGCAACCCCTTCCAACACACGATTCATTTCTGCGAGTAGCTGAACACGATCGTCAACTAAGGTTTCGATAGTATTGATTTCGATATTTTGTAAAACGCCTTCACGTAGCACTTCTTGAATTTCAATACTGATATCCATTATACCTCCTGGCGTTTCTTCAACAGGCGATTAATCAACGAGCCCTTATTACCCGACGCTCCGCCAAGAATTAAGCGGGTTAAACGATCGATAGGGGCCGCTTTGCGGCTAAATCCCGCTAAACGCGTGACACCGTCTTTTTGTTTGTTATAAGGAAAATGCACGTCCAACGGACGTCCCAACAACGACTGAATATCTTCCATGCTCAGCATATTCATGGTGAACGGCCTGCTGTCATTCAGACAGATAAACAATCTACGTGGAGCAAGCTGGGAGCGATTTAATGACTCAATGACCTCAATCATGCCACGCGCCACCCGTACAGAGGCCATGGAGCGATCCATGACTAAAACCAGACAGGATGAGCTTTCGACTAATTGGCGTAGCGTTTCTTTATTGACCGTATTTATTGCTTCTTCAAATAATACAAAGTTATATTTCTGAAAACTGTCCTGCGAGAGATCGGGATAAAACGCGCTATTACTACTCATCAGATCGAGATTTTTTTGCCCAGCCACAATCTCCTGCACCATTTTCTTGCCGGTCAGTAGATCAAGATCGCGTGATCCCGCCGCGCCTTGCACAAATAAGGACGGCATGTCTCGTAACTGAACAATATTGCTGATGGTTTGGTAGGCAATGGAACTATTTCCCACCCCACCTTTACAGCCCAAAATGCTAATACTGACTGCCCAGCGAGTCGCTTTAAGATTGGTTCCTAAAATCGCTGCCTGCACAAATAACTCGCGCTGAGAGTTCAAATTAAAATATTGAATACCCTGGCGTAAAAAGGCCTGCGCTAGCATGATAGAATCACTATCGCCCACCACACAGCACCATACCCCCCGCGGAACCATCGCTAAGATCGTGGGTACGATATCTTCAATGTATTCCTGATGGCCTATATCAATGACGATGCCATAGTCTTTTTCAGAAATAGTCAGCGTTTTAGTCGCATGTAAATCTTGCAAAACGCTTTCTACCTGATTAAAACCTGCCAGTCTTATCAGTTGACTTAATTCCTCATTGATAATTTTACGTGAGGATAAAACATAAAAAGCCTTCTCATTGAGAGATGACTTCACATCACCCTTTTGCGGGAATAACAGCATGCTTGCTCGTCCTCAGAAATAATATTTATATGGACTAACTAACGAAGAACCGAGATTATTATTCAGTGCACATCCCGTATCGTCATAAAGGCTAAACTTATAATTCTGCGCCAGATAACGACACTCGGGTAATTGCAGCACTATTTTCTGGACATGAGCCTGAATACCTGACGCTTGCTGTGTTCTATAACCACCGCCGGTATACGCAAGTGTGATACGCTCAGGCACAATACCCTTGGTAATTAACTCATGTCTTATCTGTTTCGCTGTTGCTGAAAAACTATCATCGAACCATTCAAGACGAATGTAGCCATTGAATCCACCGCTAGCCTGACTCAATATTTTTCCGATACCAATTTCTTTTGAAATTTGATCGCTTGAAGCAATCTCAATGATCTGTTCTGTTATTTGCGGAGAACCCTGTTTCTCCAACTGGCTTGCCAAGCTTTGGGATGTGGTTAGCAGCAGCGATACCGCTAATAATGGCGTGATAATTCGTAGTTTTGAGAGCATCATTTAATAAATCCTCCCTGCTCTACAAATTCCTGAGCCAGTTTTCTGTCTCGCAAATTGCTGATGGCATCAAAATTTAAAAAACGGCTCAGCGTAGACGTTCGTTGAAAATCAGGCATCACGATGTCGCGCATGGTGACCGGCTTAACCAGATTCACTGTCGCCACGACCACCAACTCGCCGCGTGAACGCTCAGTTTTAGCATTTCTAAATAGCGCCCCAAGAATAGGGACATCGCCGATGAACGGCAGACGAGAAAGCTCTTCGCGCTCGTTATTGCTAATCAGGCCACCTAAGAGGAAGCTTTCACCATCTGCCAACTCAACGGTGGTTTTTGCTCGTCGAGTCTGGAAGGCTGGGAATGAATCGCCCGCGTTAGTGCTATAGGTACTATCGACATTGCTGACCTCTTCGCCCAAAGTAACGCGTATCCGCTTATTGCTGCTGACTTTAGCGCCTACATTCAGCTTGATCCCAAAGTCCTTGTACTGAACGTTAGAGCCGTTTGCTGAGCTTGTAACCACAGGGACTTCGCCGCCGACCAAAAATTCTGCAGATTCGCCCGATAGCACCGACAAATTCGGTTCCGCCAATACGCGCGCTACCGAATCATTGCTGATGGCGTGTACCAATGAACTGAGCGTATCAGCGTTAAATTTCACAAAGCGGAAAGTACCTGGCGTGATATTCCCGCCGCTACCGCTAATGGTGCCCCAATCAATCCCTACGTTATCGCTGAAAGTCTTCGTGACCTCAACAACAGAGAGTTTCACGTTAACCTGATTTGTCATCGGCAGCTTTAACTGATTGATGACCTCTTGATAGACCACTTCATCCAACCAAGAATTACTATTCTCACCGTTTCCACCACTCCCTCCATTCGTGCTGGCCACATCCTTCTTATTGGTGGTGCGTGTCGCACCGACGCCCTCACCAACAATCTGATAAACACGATCGCGGTCTTCTTCTGTCGCGACATTGCCGCTGAGAATATACGTCTTCCCCATTTTCTGCAGGGTGATCTGACTGTCAGGAACTAAACTAGCCACCTGTTTTTGCACCGAACTTAAAATCGGATCGACGACAAGCGTCGTTTTTACTAGCTGGTCACCATTCTTGTCGAATGCAATAAGATCGGTCTTGCCTTCACTCTTGGCATACACCATCACTCCGCGTTCACCGATAATTTCATAATCGGCAACCTTGGGAGCAGAAATGAAAATAGTGTCAATATTTCCATTCACTTGAATAACCTGAGATTCACCCGCCTCCATATAAAGCTCCTGAGCACGGGTATGCCCTGAAAAAAACAATCCAGCGAGACTAAGCAACCATAACGCTCCGATGCCGGCACGTCCTGTTTTGCTATGTGTTTTACGCTGCTCCGTTAAGCTAAAACTCACTCTCCACCTCTCAACTCTTTAACTGAATTAAACTGGGGTAAAACCTCATCCATTCTTATTTTCTGGTTACTCTCATCCTCATATTCGTCAAAGGGGAATAACAACAACTCACCGGCTTTCTCAACCACCTTAAGTTCGGCAAGTTGTTGGCTATCCAGTCGCAATACGATCGTTCCCACGAAATCTTCATTGCTATAGGATTTCGTTTTTTCTTTAGGGATTTTTTTTATATCAACAATAGAGAGCGGCCCCATCACTCGACTAATCGCATATCTTTTCATATTGGCATCAGGAATATTGCTACCTTCCGTCACCAGTCCAACGTTGTTTTTTTTACTTTTATCAACCTCAATCAAACGAAGATAGAGAGAAACCTCATCACCAATTGATAGCGATGAAAGAAGATACTCATCTTCTGGCTTAACCTTATAAGAGTAAGGTGTCTCATTGCTTCTCAATGAATGAGCAGCAAATGTCGAGCTACTCGGCGACTCAACCATATGAGGTAAAATAAAGCTGCCATTGGAAATATTGTGCCTCACTAAGTATCCCTGAAGATCTCCGTTATCTAATGAGGAAATATCACGACGATCTTTTATATCTTGGGCAACCTCAATAGAGGTTAGTGTGTAATCATCACGTTTTAAGATGTCATAAGGTTTTAGTTCTCTCACTGCCTTAGCCACTGTAATCGTGTTTACGGCGGTAACAGCATTTTGTTTAACTTCATTTTCCGGCGCTTTCTTTTGAACAAAAATGCCAGCAATACCGACGGCAATAACAACAATTGAAAGAAAAAAAAGCATTCGATGATTCATTGAGATGTCCTAAGTTATATTAATAAAACAAAGATGGCAGCGGATAAACAAAAATAAATGCCAAAGAAATGGCGACACCATAGGGAACGCCGTGACTACGCAAGTTATTACGAAAAAAAACAAGACCAAAGATAGCAATAATGCCACCTAGAAAAGCGGTCAAAAAAAGAAAGTCGTAAAATAGTGCGCCTTGGAATGCTAGGGCTAATATGGCAACCAGCTTAGCATCGCCTCCGCCCCATAAGCGTGCAACAAAAAGCAGGAAGCCCCCCATCAAGGTCAGAATGGCAAACATGACGTTCGGCCATTGCTGTTGTAGTAAAATAAGTGGAATTAAAGACACGAACAGCAGTAGCAGACTAGAATGAGTGATTTTTCTAAAGAAAATATCCTGCCACATGATAAAAACCAGAATGATACATGTAACAATAAAATTAAGTTTAATCATCCAAGTCATAACTTTGCTCGTTAAATTTATTATGGGAATTAGCGACAAAAATGCAGCAAGAATATCATCCATGATGTTCTTGCTGCTAAACAGAGAGTCTTATAAAAAACGCGTTCTAACTGACGATGGCAGCCTTAAGGCGCGGTTTTACTGATAGTGACGCTTTTGATTGCTTCAGCAATTTTATCAAATGCCTCTTTCAGTGCTCCCAAGAAACCAGAATTCTGGTCACCCAAAATGAATGCCAACAGAGTAGCCATTGCCACACCAATTAATGCATATTCAATCGCAGTAACACCGCGTTGGTCTTTACCAAACTCATGAAAGCGAACATGAGCAGCCACATAACATTTAGTTAAAAAGTTATTCATTATTTTTCCTTGTGAATGAATATCCATCCATTGTGATGGACATATTGATTACTATCTTACTTAGCCGATTCCCCAAAGGTTACGACCCAATCATTAGATAATATTCCACCTTTATAGTCCTCATTGAGGTCACATTTGTTTTTATAATTTGTTAATGATAGAAAACATAGGCCAATCACTTAGCCAAAAAGAAAATAACAATCACGATCAGCGTTGATATCCAGCACACCGCGAGCAGCGCCAATACCGAGATAAAAATATTCCAGCGGCGAGAGTGATACCATTCTTTGCCTGTTCCAGAAGGCTCAGAATGGGTCGGATAACCCACGCTGTCCAACGGTGATATCAGCTCTTCGGTAAAACCTGTGGCTGTCGCCAGTGGCATCACATTAATTCGATTTTCAGTGGCAAGGTCAGGTTTCGATTTATTTTCACGTAGCACGCTCCCCATGTATTTGACGCCTTTCCTCGGAATTGTTTTTATCAACGAACTCGAAAGCCCTATCTGATCAAAGGACTTTCTCAGCATATAGATTTGGCCATAATAACTGCTATCGCTTACAGATCCCCGCTGCTCATGCCAAACCTGATTGATAATATTTTGTTTGTCCGTTTCTCCTTCTAACAAAAGAAGTAAAAATCGATAACTATTTTCAGGCAGGTTAATGACTGTTCCAAAATCATTTATGAGGCAACGCTTCTCAGGCTCAAACCGGATACCATCCCCAAGGATGAATATCGAATCATCCTTACTTACATCATTCATTAGTCGTAAGCTCCAGTGTGACTTTAATCTTCACCATTATTAGCTTTTACTGTCAAAAATAGAATCTCAATATTCTCATCGATCTTATTGGATGCCGTAATTAAGGGCGAAGTATACAAGAGAGATATTGCCTAAGAAACCCCACAAACCTCATTTAATCTCATTCATGAAAAATAAGAATAATATACTAAAACATACACTAATATATCTTTTAATAAAGAATGTAAGATCGCGAGCCGAATAAAAGAAGAATTAATCATTATCCTAAAGAGATAATCCCCATGAATAAACCAGACTTGATAAAAAATATAATCACTATAAACTCAGATATATCGTATAAGTTTAACCAAATCGCCCGATTAGAATATGTGGTACCTCGGCCTCATTAAGAAAATACCCAATTAGTTTATCAAGACTGATAATAAGAAAAAACTTAATCCACTGAGAATAATCGTTGGTTAGTAAGAGTTATTGAAAGTAATAAACATAGGCGTGTATGTATGAAGAGTTTTCGCTCGGGATTATGCCATGATGTGGGGTGTTGCACATCGTAGTTTTAGGGAAAACCCATGAATGATAGGGCTGCCGTGAAAGCAAAAAAAAAGCTGCAAACTTAAAGTTTGCAGCTTTTACACTTGTTAAATTGGTTTTAAGGTGACGCGACGATGACATCGCGAGCAATAATGCAGCCCGCATAAGCGAGCTAGCACTCCTGAGATAACAACGCTATAGCAAGATTCGCGAGTTGCTATCTCATTTTGTATAGAAAGGATTGCGGGAAAACCTCAATGCTCAGATTCCTCCTTCACATACCAACGTAGAGAGTTAAGAAGTGATTTAGGTGATTTGATCACTTTCCCCTCCTCAACTAACTGTAAAAGAATGGCACGAGTCGTATAAATACTCACACCGCAGCTATCAGATAGCTCCCTCGTTTTTGGCCAATGCTCTGGTTCAGGTAGATAACCTTTTCCTCCTTGAACTGATGCTCTATTTTTGCAAAGGCGATGTAGAGTTTTCAAAATTTCCTGCTTTTTTAGCTGGCGTGGTAACTTCTCGCTTCTCATAGTACCTCCCATTAGGTAAATCCATGCCTAAAATACCGGCTGACGGTATTCCTTTACATGGCATTGCTGTGGCATAAAAACACAAATCGTCTGACTCTTTTTAATTTATGTGGTTTGGCGCGCGGGTTATTCGTCCTTAGTGCTGCTAATTACCTTTCTGATAAATTGAACATCGTTACTCACACCTAATTTTTCATAGGCGCTGCATTTTTGAGCACTGATGGTTTTGATACTTCTATTGAGGATCTTAGTGATTGTGGTTGTGGTGATACCTTTCATTATCAGATAAACCACATAGCGTTCCCGCTCGGTTAAAGCAGCTTCCGCACTGAGCCTATTAAAGTTGTCCGCTAATTTACTCGATATATCATGAGAGTCCATACTACCTCCGTATAAAGCAGGTGTTTTATTCATTCACTCAGTTAACTTTACTGTGTGTTCATTATTTTTTACGAATAGATATGCTAAGAACTTTCTCTTTAATATAAGTAGAGAGTTTGTTCTCAATATAGATGTAAGATAAGTAAGACAGAAGATAAGTTATAATTAATGTAATAACTAGTAGATCAAATCGATGGTTAAAAGTATCAAAATAGTTATCAGAATTGATACTCTTTAATACGTATATTGAAGAAAACATTACAGCCATATGTAATAGATACATTGAGTAAGATATTTCTCCGGTGAACATCAACCATGATGGGAAACGGCGTGTCCTAACTTTTTCATACTTAAGTCCCGCCAGCAGTAACATAAAGCATGCCAGGCTATATCCACCGAGGTGACCACTTTCCATTGATTGCCACGGAGAATAAAGTGTATAGCAAGTAAAACAGAAATATCCTACTGCACATAGCATAAGCGCTCGGCTGAGCCAGGTTATTTTTGAATTCATTCTAAGGTAGAGAATTGCGGCAATAATTCCCAATAAAAACTCTAGGATAATTGGATTAGTCATCATTAATCCATACTGCCAAATGAATGCGCCATGCCCCTCTCTAGGCGTTATGGCGCCCCACCAGTAGGGCGAACTGAGCAGCGCGGCAAATAATAAAAATAGTACTGACCAACGGTAATGACGCAACAGCAGCACAAGAGCAACCATTAGATAAAAAAAAACTCATAGTTCAACGTCCAACCACTCTCGACCAAGGCATACCCGAACGCAGGCGCTACGCCCCCGTTTAATGGGATAAACATCAGTGATTTCAACGTATTTAATAACAAACTTTCATTAGGTAATCCCATAACCCAATAAGTTAAAAAATAAGCTATGGTCACAAGATAATAGGTCGGAATAATACGACTAGCACGCTTGGTGAGATAAATAAAACTGTCATGTAATCCACCGCGAAAATTACGCGCTGTGATATAAGCTAGAAAACCACTAATCATAAAAAACAGGTCGACACCGAAATAACCATGTCTTAAAAACGTCTGATCCAATGGAGATATAAACCAACTGTAGTGATAAAGCACAACGGAAAGTGCCGCCACTCCTCTAAACGCCTGAATGACGTCAATATTTTTTCTTTCCTGCATATCATTATCCATACTGCAAACATATAAATAGCTGCGTAAACTGCCTACGGCGTAGAGAACCGTAGGCAGCAATTACGCATCAAGTATTGCGAGCCTAATATTACGCATCAAAACGAAGCTGAAAGTCCTAAGGTATAACTGAACATATCATCGCGATTTTGATTACTGTACGAAGTAGAAATATAACCCTTGAGCGTTTTATTCAGTGGGAAGTTAGCACCGACCACTGCTTTGACTGAATCCTGACGCCCCTTATCCGTAGACGTGGTAAATGAGGTGGCCGTGCTATTAATCGCCGCAGAAACCTTACTATCTCGATCGCCTAGCTGACGTTGATAATCTACCTGTAAATAAGGTTTCACATCGTAGTAGTTCATATCAAAACGCCAGCCTACACTACCCGTTTGCAACGTCTTATTTTGATCAGAAAAGTGCATGGACGTACTACGATTGCCGCTTTCACGGTAGCCATCAACATGAACTTTGTCCCAGGAATATCCCAGTACCGGTCCCGTCGTGAGCCAAGAAGACACGGGAATGTCCCAGCCAGCACCAATGCGCCCGCCATACTGGCGCGCTTTGGTATCGCCGCTTTCGGTTCGATTAGAGAGGCCTAGCGTGATTTGGCGTTCGATATTTTCGAGGTTCGCCGTGGTGTAATGCATATCGGCATTCAGCCATCCCCCCTGCGGGGCCTGCCATTGGGTAAACAGGCCATACGATATACCATGACTGTTATAGCTAAAGTTTTCCGTCGGCGTATTATGATTTAGCCCCCCCGAAATCATCACACCAGCGGTACCATACTCACTCATTTGCCACGATATACCGATGCTGCCGTTATTGGTGCTGTCATTGCTAGGGGCATTAGCAAAAGTAGAATCATTTTTACCACTGCGGCGCAAATAATGAGACGAATAGCCACCAAATACCTGTACATCATTCAACTCATGCTGATTGGTTCTTAGCGTTTGATACTGACCATCTAAAGTTGAACGCGCATCTTCCACCATACCTTCTGTAGCATGGATCAATGAACTGACGTAGAGCGGTGCGTCGAGAATAGAGACAAAATACTCAGCAATAATCTGGTGCAAGTATGGGCTAGGATGGTGTTCGTCCGAGAACATATATAGCTGACTATCGTCGTACCCGTTCATACCTGTATTGCAGTACGGGCCAAATACTTTAAAGCTACAAGGGAATCCAACCGTAGTTTTGAAACCAAATGCCTGTGGCTGCTCTAATACCTCATGAAATAACGTGGACACATCAGCTCTTACGATATTGCCATGCAGCTGACTTAGAGCCTGTTCTGTTTGCTGGTTGTTATACTCCAACATTGACGTCAGCGTATTATGCAGAAAATCATATACAGGACTTATCACTGAATCTGCCAAGCCAGGTAGCCCCAGTCCTTTAGCCATCGCATTAACAATAGCCGTTTTACGCGAGGCTTCATCAGGCGTAGAAGCATTGTTAAGCTCCTGACGAATAACTTCGAGTTGCTGATTAGAAAGTGGCAATATCGTCAACATGATGGTGGGTAAAAACGGAGTATCTGCGATATTCGGAATATTCGGTACAATAACGGTACCCGCACCGTTATCCAATAATGTTTGAGTTTGTTCCGCCACATTGCCCACGGCTCTGTCAATTTCGCCATATGGGCTAAGTGGGTTATTCATTATAGCTAACGATATATCATTTCCGCCGGTCCATAAAATGTACAAGCCATTTTTATCTGCCTTGCCATCATGGTCGGAAAGATAAGTATTAATCTGCTCCTTGGTTCCCATCCAAACTAATGGCTGGTCGACAGCAACCCCGGTGCCCTCCGTTTGAGACCCCGAAATTGCATAATTTCCTCCACCTTGTGTAAACGGTTTAAAGTCAATTCCCATCATTTTTGCAATCTGCTGGTTATACAACAGACTGGTTTGATTATTCGCGACAAACTTATAGGTACTGCCAAAACTTCCCGTGTCAGTGAGACTATCACCAAAAGTATATAAATTATCAAATCGGCCATTTGCATTAGCACCAAATGCCGTTGCCGAAATGAGCGAGGCCAATAATGCTAACCTATGTGGTTGCATAATTCATTTCCTATTTTATTAATGAAAGAGTAGAAATCTAAAATAAGCTTATATTTAGAATATATAGTTAACACCCAAGGAATAATTCACTTCATCACTGCTATTATTACCGCCGTTATAATTAACCACACCGAACAATCCCAACTTGTCAGTTAATTTAGCTGAAGCACCTAATTTAGCATTTACCCATTCTTTTTGTATCTCTGCGCCCTGACGCGTAAATGAAGTGGCCGTGCTATTCACTGCGCCAGCGACGCTAATGGGATCATCATTAAAGTTGCGATGATAGCTAACTTCAAAATAAGGATTCACCGGTAAGGTTCGCGTATCTATTCTCCATCCCGCGCTCACCACGTTTAACTCATGACGCTGATCGCCGAAATGCATAGAAGTACTGTTATTACCCCGTTCGCGATAGCCATCAACCTTATATTTATCATAGCTATAACCCATTACTGGCCCCGTGGTCAGGTAGTCGGTCACGCTATAGTCATAACCAAGATTCAGCGCAACACCGAAGCTGCTCGCCTGCGTGGAGCCTTTTTCGGTACGTACTGCTTTGCCCAATTGGATTTTACGACTAATGCCATTCAGGTCCATATCGCCAAAGCTGGTATCAACGTTACCCCATAGCCCATTATCAGCCGTAGCCTGCATAAATAACGACATGACCTTGCCGTTGTAATCATACTTATAGTGATCGCTGACTTTGAAATCGCCAGCACCTGCACTCATCATCCCGCCAACGGCTAACCACGGTGCTGCTTGAATAGAAAAACCGATATTGCCGCTATTGCTAGTATCTCGACCGTCTAAATCGCTATTACTGTTCTTAGCATGACGATATTTACCGCTATAACCACCAAATACGCTGACCTTTTCCTCTGTAGGATTGGTACGTAAACTTTGTAGTTGCCCCTCTAAAAATGCGCGGTGTTCATCGTTAGCACTTTCCAATGCTTTAGATAGCGTAGTGGCATAATACGGAGCATCAATAACCGACATAATATATTGTGCAATGACGGCGTGCGCTTCTGGGCTTGGGTGGAACCAATCGGAAAACATATAAACCTGATCGTCATGGAAGCTGGCGCTGGTTTCCTTACATTGCGGAGCACCTACCCCAATTTGGCAAACGGGAGCAAGCACATTATCAAAGCCATATTCCTTGCTCGAGGTAATAATCTCGTCAAATAGCTTCCCTACATCAGCACGAACGATATTTCCATTCAACTGCGCTAACCCCTGCTCAGTGCTGTAGTTAAACTGATCGGTTAGCGTATTTTCCATATTCAGAATCATTTCATACACTTTTTCTGTCGCCTGTCGTGGTAACAGAACACCATTCTCAGCTAATACCTGCTCAAGAGAATCAATAACGAACTGCTGGCGCTGAGCTTCGCTATCCACAGGGCCTTTACTGCGTAAAGCGGTATCAAGTTGCTTATACAGACGAGGAAGATCCAGCACATTCTGACCTAAAATAGTCTGCGCGAAGCTAAATAACGCGGTGGCTGTCCAAGGTGTTAACCCAGCTCTTGGCAGTGTTGGAACAATCACATAGCCAGCTCCAGCGTCTAGCAGCATTTGAGTCTGAGCAACCACTGCGTCAGGTGCTGAAGAAAGCAAATAATCATTGCCCGTGCTAAATAAACCACCAAAGTTTAATTTAGCAATCGACTGTTCCACGTCATAGGAAATATCATTTGCCCCGATCCATAACATATACAGACCATTTTTATCCGCCACACCGCCGTTCTGAGACAGATAGTAGTTAATTTGTAGATCGGTACGCAGCAAGCCACTTGCATAGTTATCTGCCGTTGCGCCTGCCTCTGCGTAGTTATTACCACCGAAGGTATAAGGTGCGTGGTTATCGCTAGCGTAATGTTCAGCTAAAATTTCGTTGTAAAGTTTACTGTCTGACCCTGCAATAAATCGGCTCTGTGAGCCAATAAAACCACCATCGCTAAGGCTATCTCCAAATGTATAAAAACTATCAAATGCCTGAGCATGGGCAGAAGCCAATATAGACATGGCCAGTGTTGAATAACACAATACTTTTTTCATTGAAAGACTCTTTAAATGAATAGAAAGAGTGAACGAGAGATTAGTCACGTTCATACGCATAAATTTAAGATATTAATAAAACAAAACTTAATACAAGTAGGTTCTTACCGAGGTAATTTTATTTCTCGAATTCCACTCAACCACATCAACCCCTTTTTTCGACATATTTCTCAAATTAAGTACATATTCGATGATAGAGGCATTATCGTTTGAGTAAATACGCTGGGCGTCAATTCTTGTATCCGAATGGATATCAAGACGTTCTTTATAAAACTCTTTTAGGTTTGCCTTACCCATCATCTTCGTAGCAGCGTCAGCAAGAATGACATCCTCATGGCACATGTCGGAAAGCTTATTTGTTGCATGATGATTGAGACATTGAATGTATTGCACTGCAAGATGGCGCAGATATTCATTGCTATTGAAACGTGATGAAAAAGATTTTATTGCATGGTTATCATAAAAATTGTAATAACCATTGTCGGCCAGAGGTCGTGTCACCACCGAAAGTCCATTAAGAACCAATTCGTTGAGACAGCTGGAGATGTAGTATTCACCGTTGATGACCGCGCCTTTTTTAATCACGCTTTTCGCAGCTTCGATGAAAATACTTCCCTTTCTAAAGTAAAAAAAACCTGCAATAGCATCACGACTAATGGCTTTCTTCTCCGCAGACTCAACGACTTTACCCTCACGATCTTTCTTCACGTAGGCCCATTTAGGATGCAACGACTCAAATGTGAGTACCCCAGCGTCCGCCTTACGCTCACGAAAATCGTTGATGATCTCCTGTGCATTGTCATTAATGAAATGATCCGCGGAAGCAATAATTAACTCATTCTCCGCATCGAAATTATCAATAGAGAGTAAGCAGCTACACAGCGAACCTTGAGTTTCTCCATGCAGAGGAATAACGGTTCCTTTTCCATCGGTCACAATATTCACGATAGCGGAAAGGCCTAGACTTTTATCTTGTTCTACCGGCAGCAAAAAAAGTCGCTGTGCTTCTTCTTCCAGTGAGCGATAAATATCCTGTGAATATTCGAAGAGTGTTTTCTTGTTCACTTCATTAAGCAGTTTGGGATATGAAAATTCAGCAGACATTTCATACAGCGAAGCTCCGCCCATCGGCGTAATGATGGTGATCATTTTGCTGTCTCCTCAATATGAGCAATAAAACGCGAGATATTGTCGTAGTTAACGTCGTGAACCGTATCGACCTCTAATACATGGGCACCACTGGCCTTAGCTGCACGAATGCCATTTTCATTATCTTCAACAATGACGCATTCATCTGGTCGAAAGCCAAGTTGGCTAATGGCTTTATTATAGATTTCCGGATTCGGCTTTCCTTTAACAACATCTTGGTTAGAGAGAAAGAACTCTAGGTGTTGAATCAGGTTCGCTTTAGAGAGCATCACCTGAATAGTATTACGGATTGAATTAGAGGCCACCGCCAGATGGTATCCATCACGTTTTAGCTGTGAGAGCGCAAACTCATGGTTAAACATTGGATTACAAAAGTTATACACCATCTCCATGGTATATTGCTGCTTCATTTCATTAATGAAAGTGTGCAATTCACGTGATAATCCTTTTTCGTTAGACAGCATCTCCAGCTTATCTTTAGTCGGTAAACCATCAAACTTAGTGAGATGATCCTGATGGCTGATGGGCATGCCAAATAACTGAAGAATCTTGTTTAGCGCTTCATAATGCCAATCCTTGGCATCAATCAATACGCCATCCATATCAAAAATCACTGCCTTTATTTTATTCGCCATAAAATATCTCCTTGGCGTCATCGGGAAAATCGGTACATAACATCAAATGCTTCGAGTTAAGTATTAATGGATCAAATGTCTTCATCAGATTCCACTCCTCTTGCGGGGATCTTTTATGCAATTCCGAGGATACAGAGCAAACGTTGAATCCTCGTCCAATGTAATTTCTGATCGTATCTTCATTAACTAAACTGCGCTGAAATCCATCCAACCAAATGCCTTTAGACTTTAATGCCAACGCACTTTCTTGCTCATACTCACTAATACGGAAATAAACCTCAACACCACAACGGTTGTATTCCATCATGTCTGGAATCGACATATCAAAGCAGAAATAGTTGGTTAACCCCCACTCCTCTACATACTGTTTAATCCTTGGCGCCAGCCCGTCTGATTTGATATTCAATGCTAAAGGTAACTTATTATCATAATATGCATGCAACTTTAGAAAATCTCTGAATGACATGCAGTCAGCATCAGGAATATCATGACTAATTACCAGTTCGCCATGGTAATCTCTGATGTCCGTTTCTGTTCCATATCCTAAAGAAAATGAACGTTTAAACGCTTCATAAGTATTCTTCTCACTAGCGTGCTTCCAATATCCACGATGTGAAATAATCTGCATTTCTTGTTACCTATTAATGATATTTTTATATACGCTTAATGCGCTTTCGGTAGAACCGTTATAGACCAGCTTGCCATGATCCATAACCAAGCAGCGAGTACATAACGCCTTAATTTGGTTCTCATCATGGCTAACTAAAACAATGGTTTTCCCTTTTAACTTGATCTGTTTTATTTTCTCGATGCACTTAGCTTGAAATTGAGAATCGCCGACGGCTAATGCTTCGTCGATAACCAAAATATCAGAATCTAAATGCACACCAATCGCAAAGGCCAAGCGTAAATACATACCCGAAGAGTAAAATTTCACAGGGACATCAATGAAATCGCCAATTTCAGAGAAAGCAATAATATCATCCATCTTTTTTTTCACTTCATCGTGCGACATACCTAAGATGGCGCCTGACAAATAGATATTTTCGCTTCCAGTTAACTCATGATGAAATCCGGTTCCCACTTCAAGCAAACAGGAATATGAGCCGTTAACCTTAATGCGACCTGACGACGGTAAAATAATCTGTGTAAGAAGTTTTAATAGTGTAGACTTCCCCGCGCCATTATGACCCACGATCGCTACTGACTCACCTTTAGCAATAGAGAAACTGATATCATTTGCAGCGATAAAGTTCTCTTTATCATGATTTAACGGATTTCTTTGTTTAGAAAAAGAGAAAATTTCTCTCAGGGTTTTATTATGTACTGCCTTCGAAGAGTAAATTTTGCTAACTGCACTAAAATGTATCATTCCAAATCAACCACTTTTCTTTCATTAACTAAAAAGTATATTGTTCCGACAATAGTGATAGTTGCAGCGATTGAAAGGTAATACCCCATGGAAGGCTTTATTCCTCCATTCAGAAATGCATAGCGTCCCAATGAAATAATCCCAGACAGCGGATTCATTTCATACCATCGCTTCATTTGCTCTGGAACAATCGATTGTGTATAAACAATCGGAGAGGCATAAAACAGCATTTGCATCGCAAGAGGAACAATATGCTTAAAGTCTTTATGTTTAACCTTCAAAATTGCCATAAAACAACCCAATCCCCACGCCAGTAACAGCGTTATCATCACGCATAGAGGGAAATAAACCAGCATTGTGACAACATCAAATCGTATTCCCATATAGTAAAGTATCGGGATAAAAAAGATGACGGAGATAAAGAAGTCGATTAGCGATACTGTCATACTCACCAAACTCAATATCAGTCTTGGAAAATATATTTTCTTTATTATCCCCATATTATTTATCAGTGAATCACTCACCGAATTCATACAGCCAGAAAAAAGATTCCAAAGCAGAATGCCAACCATCAAAACTGCAGCATAAGGCGCCTGGTATTCGGGTGTAGGTAGCTTAACCAAAATACCAAATACAAAAAAGTAGAGCAGTATACTGACTAGCGGGTTGATGACAGCCCAAATAAACCCTAGGGCGGTTTGCTTGTATCTCACAGTAAAATCTCTTTTGACCAATTGCCAAATGAGATATTTTGCTGAAATTATTTCTGATAGGCGCGTAATGCTATACGGGGTAGAGACAAATCCTTTCATTACTAGCACCTTTTACTAAATAATTTTATTGCCATATGTCGAACGTAGGGGATTTTAAGCAGCGAAGTTCTGATATAAAAATACCCTTTCATCATTTGAGTAATCAATACATGAACTCTATCGCTAGCACTCAACGGAATTTTTACTCCGAATAGATACAGGTTATAAAGCTTGAGCCAGTCAGAATACCGATAAATGCTATGCAGCCCCTTCGAAGCATATACGTCTTTATGTTTACTCCACTCAAAACCCAACTGCTCCGCGGTGTAAGGAATATAGTTTGATACATAGTATCGTTCAGAATCTGATACTAGTTCGCTGGTTCTTTCTGCATTTCCGCTGAATACCATGCGTCCCGTTTTCTCTTTTATGCAGTTCACCCAAATATACTGCTCTGGTGCAAAATTCATAACGCTAAAGAAAAATTTAGAGGCGCATATTTTAAACAAGTCGCTATTCGCCAAATCAATATCGAATAAACGCAGTAGATCCTGCTTGTAGCCGATCAACATAATATCACCGGGGTGAAAGAGATAAGGTAAATAGCCGCGTGCATCACGTGCAAATAAATTGCAGTTGATGACTCTGCGATCAAATATGCTATAACCCTCTTCACGTTTTAAGTTGTCGTCTTGCTGAAGATGTTTCTCGATGAGTTGAATGGCATCATCGTTGATCAAGCACGAATCCGAACGAATTTTAATCACAATAGAATTGCGAGCCTCACTAATACCGGCTAAGGAAGAGACTATCATCCGGTTAATATTACTCTTCAGCTTTGCATCTCCATCATCGAAACTGATAGAACCAGGGTCTGGGCTATACACTAAGCGTACATCCCATTCCTTCACTGCGCTCTCCAACTGCCTAATCAAATCTGGTTTTACTGCCCAGGTTGAAATGATAATTTCTGACAGAGGATAACTACTGCGCGTTATTGCGAGATTATCAATCAGTGATTGCTGAAGTATTCCATCACAGAAGAAAGGTCCCTGAATAACTATGCTCAGGTTTTTCATTTATTCCTCTTTGCTTCCAAGAAAAGTTTTGCCTAGCCAGCCATATAATTTCAGCAGTGACTCCGTTTTCTTAACGCCAAGATAACCCATGCAAATATTTTTTAAAATTGCCCCCCGCTCTCCTAAATGGGCAACGCGTGTATAGCTATTGCTCATATTGAAAAATGACCAGAGTTCATTTCTGTAATCGTCGTGCTTAGCCGATACGATGAAAATATCGACATCAAACTGTTCATTCTTCTTACTGAGAATAAGCATTTTGACTAAAGTGATAAGGTGTTCTCGATAAATATCATATTCTTTGTTATTACTCACTTTTACAAAGACCAGATAATGGCTGCCGGTCAAATCTAAATCGAAATTTTTGGTTAACTCCAAATCAAACCCCATATTTACAACAATATAAGGTTTTGATAAAAGCATGGGTATTTTGGTCAGTGTACTATTGTTACGCCATAACCCATACTCTTCTTCAGTAACACCTTCAACACTTAAATTCATTTCTTGTTCCTCAGCGTAAGTATGGTGTGCTGATACTTAGCAACTTGGCTATCTCGCTCACTTTCATCGGTAAATGAGTTCCCTTATAAAAATGTTTAAGATAGAAGGCCGAGATCCATGTACAAAGCGCTGTGGTACTATTTTTCTTAATAAACCAATCCGTTTTCTTACGGTAGAATGGTGAATAAACATACGAATGGAACAGTTGGTTGTTCAGAATAAAGCTGCCTACCAACACCCCTTTTTTCGTGTCGGGACTTGCGGAGGAAAATATAATTCTGACAACTTTAATGAGTTCATTGGGTGCCATTTCTTCGCATAAAATATTGCGGCTAAAATCGTCGATAAACTCTGAAACACACGAAAGCTGTACCGTGACCTCTTTCATTACTGCTTTAATCAGTAAATAGCGCCCCATTCCGCTCATTTTTGCCGACGTCACTTTGAGTAAAGTTTGCTTCGTCACACCGTATTTCTTAGCGAACGCATACATCCGCTTACGTGCATCTTCATCAGAGATACGGAATAGAGGCTTACGGCCAACAAACGGTAAAAGCTCCATCAATGAGCGACTCATTTGCTCTTTGCCACGATAGTCTCGAATGCTGACGTAGCCATAATAGTGGATCACCGAGCGCGCATTCATACTTTGCGTAATCGTGTGCGGATTGATAATCGACGGAATGCCTGCGGCGCTAGCCCTTATTCCATGCTCAATATCTTCATAGTCGTTCCAGTACAATGCTTCATTCTGGGGACAAAATTGCCAGAGTGATTTTTTTGCAATGTACAGGCTACCCGTTAAATAGTCGTGACCAAACTGAGAGCGAGCCGGATGCTGATAGCAATAGAATAGCTTACTGATCAGCGGAATATCTTTTTTGCTGACATGATGAATGTCTAACTCTCGCGTTAAATCTTGCTCAATGGAGTTGAAATCAGAATATTTACGCGGAATAAGATTATGTCTATCAACAAAGTAGAAAGACTGTAGGCCCGTAAGTGGATAGTGATCGCCAAACGCTACCATCGCAGACCAAAAATTGCTGGGCAACAAGACACGGTCATGAATGATGCATAGATTTTCATAGCGTGCTTCCTGCGCCAAGACATTTTTCTTGCGCGTGATATGTACCGGTGGTGCAGGTATATCAGTACCCACAATACGTACCTTATCGAAATACTTGAAATCTGGATGAGGCATTCCGCATAGCAAGATTTCTTTTTGCGGTACATCCAGCTCCAGGATGCGTTCCACACAAGCATTTAAGAACGTTGGTTCATCTGGTCCAACAGGAATACAGAAACTCCATTGATCCAACCCTTGCTCTTTTTCGACCGGCAGCAGTTGTACTTTTTCATAAACATCAAATTCTGACTCACCCGTCTCAATCCGCTGGAAAGCGTCATGATAGTAAGCGCGTTCTAGCATACTTTCAGTGGCAATCGCCTCTTTGATGTAGAGGTATTGGCCAACTTTCAGTTGATGTGCAATGTCCCACAAAAGATGGGCGTACAAAGCTGAATCATTTTGTACGTTAATCAGTGCCACATCACCGTCAAACTCATTCATAAATCGTGACGTACCATTCACGATGAATTTGCGCGTACTGATATTGCCTTCAACCGGTGAAAAACTAATCAATATGGTATTTTTCGGCTGCCTAAACATCGTTTCATTAATGCAAAAACGACGCTTAACAAAAACGTGTTTGAGTTTTTTGTCGTGTACGTATTGGATGAGTTGCATGACTGGTCAACTTGTTCAGTATTTTGACTTAAGAATTAGAAACTGAGCGCTTTTTGGCAGACAGGAAGTGATTTAAATAGATCCAAATCTTCCGGAGTGCCGAGCCCGTACATGCCATTTGCTTCTTCACCGACATTAAATACACCGATACGCGCGCGATCACGCTCATACATATAGGTATAAACGGGGGCGACATAGAACTCACCATTAGATCGATCGTTGCAGGTAATCATGGCTTCAGCGAGTTCACAGAAATCACGTCCTGAGCGATAGTTATAAATTCCAACGGTTGCCTCATCAGAAACCACCTGTTTCTCGACTACGCGCTTAACCAGTTTTTTATTATCAAATTCTACATAAGACCACTTCGGATCATTGGCCTTCATCGTCATAATTAGGCCATCAAGATTTTGTCCATCCATAGCAGCCAAATAGCTATCAATGTTGACATCAACCCACTGATCTGAATTAGCAATCATCAGCGGATCTTTATTACAAATAAAACGTTTAGCACAAAGCACCGTACTTGCTGCTCCCTCAGTGATTCCGTCAATGGCAACCACGATGCATCCAGGCGCTAATTCCTCAAGAATCTCTTTAAGCTTGTAGGCTTTGAGGTGTTCTTTCTGGCAAATAAAAATAAACCGATGTAAACGACGAGGACGCAAATTGTTAATGACGAGCTCGATCATCCGACGATGCCCAATCTTGATTAACGGTTTGGGATCAGAATAACCTGCTAAGGCAAAACGGCTTCCACGCCCAGCCATAGGGATAACAATGTTCAGCATGCTTCATCCTCTACAATATATTTATCGTTTAACGCGCCAGGTAATTTGACGACGGTAGTCACAGTGTCTTCGATGGCATAAAAATCCGTCGCTTCGCCGGGGGCTATCTCTATAATATCGCCTGCAATATATTCCACTCCAGACATCCGAACTCGGCCTGAAACTATCACCGTAATTTCCGTTGCAATTTTGTGAAAGTGTCGGCGCTCGTGTTCTCCAGCGCGGAAATGTTGTACAGCAACTTCAACGTTTTGGGTGCGGAAAAGCGAAGGCGTAAAGTCGCCAACAAACCAGCCCCTAGTCATTGATTCAATGCGTGTTTTTTTCATAAATTTAAAGATAATTGATTGAATTTAAATATGTTATACCAAGCAATTCCGCACTCTTGCCGCAGGCTTAGTATCAACTCATGTTAGTGCCTGGTTTCATTCAATAATTCATCGAGTAGTGCAAGAAATGCATAGGTTCTTTTGATCGTATTTTCGTTGGTAATTAAAGACCTTAGCCGCTCTTTTAACTCCAAATACTTCTCGTCTTGCACCTCTGTATCCGCTGGCGCAATTTGTGTATAGGTTTGAATCATCAACGCATCAATAAGTGCCTTGGGCAACGCTCTAGGCTCATCGCCATAACGCACAAAATAGCTAACGCCTGGTGATGAATTAACACTAGATATATTTACCTTAAGCGGATCAAACTCAACAAATAGGTAAGGTTGGAACATAGGCTCTATTTTCACTCTCACGCCACCAGAGTCTTTCCTCTTCTTCTCTATCCTCATCATAGGGCAAAAAGTTCTAACACCGAGCAGCGAAAGTGTGGTTTTAGCCTGTTCTATCTTCCCGCGTTTACAGCAAACTAAATACCATCCCATCACGGTTTTGACCCTTACTTTTCAACTAAAAATTAAGCAACTAGCTATAAATCAGAAAAGCTCCGCCGTGATCTATCCATGTGGATATACCTAGATAAAATATAATTTTTCGCTGTCTATTTAGCAGAATCCATTAGGGTTAAATGCCAAATTTATACAGACAAATGCTAAGCAAAACGACTAGATTCAGAATACTACTCAGCCTTTTAGACCATGTAAACACCAAATGTCAGATCAAACAACCAATCACCAACAAACAAACAGAATTAAAAACCATGAAATCATGGTTTTTAAGAGTATTTAATTAAAATACAAGCATATTCACAAACAAAAAGATCGCCAATAGCTAATTGAGTGGTTTTTTACTTTTATTATCCAATGAATTAATAAGATTTATGGGGCACGATAAAATAATTCTTTTCCCGAGCATAGAAAATAAGCATATGTCTATAAAATCAACGTACAACCGGCCTTATTTCTCATACTAGGAAAAAGTAACCCTCAGAAATCAGTAATTTCTATAATCAGCTTTTTTCCTGAAATTAAAACCGTAAATCCACCGGTCGCTAAAAAGATGATTAGCGATACATAAATCTATATCGCGAAAAAAAAGTGTAAAAAAACGATACTTCTGTTCGTACGCAATCGGTTAAATTATCCACATAGGAAAATGTTTAGTAAATTTATAAGGTAATCTGCTACTGGTTGTCTTACGGCGGAGCTTTGCCTAAATAAAGCTAGCGTATACCCAATTATCACGATCCTGCGTACTTCTTTCGTTCTACCTCCACAACATAAACATCCAATTATTCATTTTATCCCGCTCTTATAGCGGCCTTTGGTATTTCTTTTTCGGAGTCTAGCTTATGTATAGATCGCATAACGTCTATTTATCTATTTTCGCGACTACACTGATATTTTCCCCTCATAGCGCGTTTGCCGATGAGAGCCCTTCTGCGGCCCCATTAATTTCTATTTCAGATATCGCTAAAATAGGAACCGATATCGCAACCGGCAACATACCGGGGCTGATTTCTGATGTCATAAAAATACTGCCTAGCAATATTCATCTAGGGCCTGGCTCTACATCATCAGGAACACTCACCGCCGCAATCGGCAATAAAGCCTCATCAGACGGTACACTCACTCTCGCTCTCGGAAACAAGGTCTCAACCAAAGGGGTGGCGACGATTGCTGCGGGAAGTGAGGATAATGCATCCGGCCTTTTGACGTCGGCTATTGGGATAAAAAATAACGCTGGAGGACTATTAACGTCCGCGCTAGGTATATCGAACACGAGCTCCGGCGTAGCCACTCTGGCCCTTGGTATGAATAATACGACTTCAGGATTCATGAATTCAGCCGTCGGCATAGGAAATACCGCCAAAGGCGCGTTCGGACTGGCATTGGGAAAAGATAACACTACTGATGGTGTCGCAAACATTGCGCTTGGATCGGGGAATACAGCTAAAGGCCAATTAGGCGTTGCCGTCGGCAAAAACAACACCACTGACGGCACCGCTAACCTTGCTCTCGGCTCCGGTA
>NZ_KV824229.1:0-26076 GCF_001816025.1 Hafnia sp. HMSC23F03 | reverse complement strand
GCATGCAGGTTTCGGTGCATTAGGCGTACGAAACCTGACGCAAAACAACATCAACTACAGTCGTACGAAAAATTACACCGCCCTATTTTCATTCGTTCCGTTAAGGCCGAAATGCGAGATTCGCGCACCTGCGAAGCAGGCTACTACGCCGTCATTCCCTCCACCAACTCCATCTCCTCACTACTCAACAACTTCTCAATATCGACCAAGATCAGCATGCGCTCACCAAGCGATCCCAATCCGGTTAGATATTCCGTGGATAGCGTGACAGCAAACTCCGGTGCTGGGCGGATCTGTTCGTTAGTTAACGACAGAACATCCGATACGCCGTCAACCACAATCCCGACAACTCGCTGGCTGAAATTAAGCACGATGACAACGGTATTGTCGTTGTACGTCACATTTTCCTGAGAGAATTTCACTCGCAGATCGATGATAGGCACAATGACGCCACGCAGATTTGTCACACCCTTGATAAAAGCCGGTGTATTGGCAATACGTGTGACCTGATCGTAGCCACGGATCTCTTGTACTTTTAAGATATCAATGCCGTACTCTTCATCTCCGAGGGTGAAAACCAGAAACTCCTGCCCTACAGTTTCTCCCGCCAGTTTGGTTACAGAAGCCAGTCCTGTCATGTTAGTTCACCTTTACAAATTAGGGTATTTAACCGCCAGCAGTAGCCTGCTGGCTAAATAGATAACGATTCGGTTCACGCTATGCAGCGGAAACCGCGGAGCGTTTTTCACGATTAATGCTCTGTAGCGCGGCAACGTCGACGATCAGCGCAACGCTTCCATCGCCCAGAATCGTCGCCGCAGAAATCCCCGGCACTTTTCGGTAGTTGGTTTCTAAGTTCTTCACCACGACCTGATGCTGGCCAATCAGCTGATCAACCAGCAATGCATAGCGGCGCCCTGCACTTTGCAAGATCACCACAATGCCCTGCATCGCATCAGTTTTTGCGCCTTCAACGTCAAACACGCTATACAGTTCCACCAGCGGTAAATATTCGCCGCGAACCTGTAAAACACGCTCGCCACCCGCCAACGGATAAAGATCTTCTTCACGCGGTTGCAGAGATTCCATCACGGCGTTAAGCGGCAAAATAAAGACTTCGTTATTCACTTTGACCGACATGCCGTCAAGAATCGCCAGCGTTAGCGGTAGCACGATACGAATCGTGGTGCCTTTCCCGCTTCGCGACTGGATCTCAACGTGGCCGCCCATTTCCTGAATATTTCGTTTCACGACGTCCATACCCACGCCGCGCCCAGAAACATCAGTGACCTGTTCTGCCGTGGAGAAACCCGGTGCGAAAATCAGCAACCCGACTTCATCGTCGGTCATGGTGTCGCTGACCGCCATTCCCTGCGAACGCGCCTTAGCTAAAATACGTTCACGGTTTAAACCAGCACCGTCATCGATCACTTCGATGTAGATATTTCCGCCCTGATGCTCTGCCGATAACGTGAGATTCCCCACTGGACTTTTGCCTGCCGCAACACGCACCTCAGGGGTTTCAATGCCATGGTCGAGGCTATTGCGCACCAGATGGGTTAACGGATCGATAATACGTTCGATCAAGCTCTTATCCAGTTCGGTCGAGCTACCTAGCAACGTAATTTCCACCTGCTTGTTAAGCTTGCCAGCCAGATCGCGTACCTGACGAGGAAAACGGCTAAAGACGTACTCCATTGGCATCATGCGAATCGACATGACGGACTCTTGCAGGTCGCGCGCGTTACGCTCCAATTGTCCCAGGCTGTTGAGTAAATCACCGTGATCGACCGGGTCTAGCATATCCGAGCGCTGTGCCAGCATGGACTGGGTAATAACCAATTCACCAACTAAATTAATGAGCTGATCGACCTTCTCAACCGCTACGCGAATACTGGTGCTTTCCGTTGCTTTTGCCGCACGTTTTGGGGCTTCGGTACGTGGCGCTGCGGGTTCCTGAACCAGTTTGAGTTCTGGCGCAGATACCGTTTTAGGCTGGGTCTCAGCCGTTGGCGCAGCCGGTTGCGAAACCGTGTTTTCTGCCTTTTCAGGCAGTGTATGGTTGAACGCGATTTGCTCAGGCTCTAATACAAAGCAGAGCACCGCCGCTATATCATCTTCACTGGCGGTGGTTTCTAGCACAGCGTCTAGGCCATGAGCCGTTTCGGTATGTTCACGTACCGTCCCTAAATTGCCGAGCTCTTCTAGCATCAGAGCGACTTCTTGCGGTTTTAGTCCGCACAGCGAGAGAGATATGCAGCCATCAGGTAACGCCGATGCTTTGGCTCCGTCGTTGTTGGTATTCTGACCGGCATCTGCGTTTTCTTCGGCAACGGCTTTAAGATGCGGGTTTTCCGCAGTTGCAGATCCACTCACCTCTTGAGCTTCTAGCGCTAACTGCCTTAATGCCTGACAGATATATTCAAAACTGGCGTGATCGGGATCCTGCGCGGATTTATAGGCATCGAGCTGGTCCTGCATAATATCTTTGGTTTCCAGAAACAGGTTGATGATATCGGTGCTCAGGCGCATTTCATGGCGGCGCGCACCGTCGAGTAGGTTTTCCAGCAAATGCGTGGTTTCTTGCAATATGTTGAAACCAAAGGTTCCGGCACCGCCTTTAATGGAGTGCGCCGCACGGAAAATCGCGTTAAGTTGCTCTATATCTGGCTCTTCTGGGTCCAGCTCCAGTAGGTGCTGCTCCATATCTGCCAGCAGTTCATCGGCTTCATCAAAGAACGTTTGATAAAACGCAGTAATATCCATGCTCACAGGTCACCTCTTTTCGGTCGGTGTTGTCGTAATAATATGGTCATTCATCGGCGCCAGCGGGCTGGTCTGTACCGGTGATGCCTGTGGCGCAAGATTTACCGCGCCTCCTTCGCTCCACTGCTTCATCGCCGCAGGATTGGAAAAATCCATCTCCTGACTTTCTGAATTCTCATGCTCAATGTTATGTTGCGCACTTTTGTTCAATACCAGAATGCTGATTCGTCGGTTAATCGCGGCGTCGCTGGTTTGCGATTTCAGGCTCATGGTGTCTGCCATACCGACCACGCGCAGAATTTTCCCTTCCGCCAAACCGCCCGCAATCAGTTCTCGACGCGAGGCATTGGCGCGATCGGCTGAAAGTTCCCAGTTACTGTATCCGCGCTCACCGCTGGCATAAGGCAAATCATCCGTATGTCCAGAAAGACTAATCTTGTTAGGTACGTCATTCAGAATCGGCGCTATCGCACGCAAAATATCGCGCATATAGGGTTCTACTCTGGCACTGCCGTTTTCAAACATCGGTCGGTTTTGGCTGTCAATAATCTGGATGCGTAGCCCTTCATCCATCATGTTAATCAGCAGATGCGGCTGTAACGCTTTGAGCCTTGGGTCGGTCAGAATGAGTTGGTCAATCTGCTTACGCAGTTTCTTAAGCCTTTCGCTATCCGCTTTAGTGGCTGGATCGGGCATTGATTTAGCCACCTCACCCTCTTTTTGCATCATGTCGTCGCCGCCACCGGGAATGGGACTAGTGCTGGCGCTGGAACGATCGCCATGAGTCAACGCGACTGCCAACGGTGTACGGAAATACTCAGCAATCTTGGTTAACTCCTGCGGACTGGCTATTGCCAGCAGCCACATCACTAAAAAGAAAGCCATCATCGCCGTCATAAAATCGGCGTAAGCGATTTTCCATGAGCCACCGTGGTGCCCCCCTTTTTTCGAGGGTTTACGCTTCTTAACCAGAATTATCGGGCGGTTGCCATTCTTCATACTTCCTCTTCCACCGCCGACTGCTGCGCCGCAGGTGATTTCACCTGACGCACATGTTCTTCAAGCTCCATAAATGACGGACGCTCGGTGGAATACAGCGTTTTACGACCAAACTCGACCGCAATCTGTGGAGCATAACCATGTAAACTCGATAACAGCGTAGTTTTGATGCACTGCATCATTTTGACGGTTTCGGCACAGTTTTGGCGCATCAGAGAAGCCAACGGCGAAACAAACCCATAGGCCAACAGGATCCCGAGGAAAGTCCCAACCATGGCATGCGCAATCAGCGCACCCAGCTCCGCAGCAGGACGGTCGGCCGACGCAAGCGCATGCACAACGCCCATCACCGCGGCCACGATACCAAACGCGGGCAAGGAGTCGCCGACCATCGCCAGACTGTCGGCAGGCCCTTCCGCTTCGCTCTCGAAAGTTTCGATCTCTTCATCCATCAGGGCTTCAATCTCAAACGCATTCATGTTGCCGCTCACCATCAATCTCATGTAGTCCGTGATGAACTCAATGAGGATCTTATCGGCCAGAATCCGTGGATAATTAGAGAAAAGTTCACTTTCTTGCGGATTTTCGATATCGCGCTCAAGCGTGAGCATCCCCTGCTGGCGCGCCTTAGCGAGCAAGAGATACATCAATCCCATCACGTCCATGTAAAGCGCTTTGTTATATTTAGCGCCGCGCCCCAGCTTGGGTAGCGTACGAAGTGTCGCTTTGATGGCTTTGCCGTTGTTCCCAACGATGAAAGCGCCAATACCAGCACCGGCAATAATCAGAAGTTCAGCAGGCTGATACAGAGCACCAAGATGCCCCCCCACGATCACATAACCGCCAAGAACGGCGATTGTTACAACGGCATAACCCAATAGAATAAGCACGCGAATTCCTTAATGCTCAGAATGGAAATTGGGTGTAACGCGCTGTCCGGGAGGACGGAGAAGGAGAATTCAGAGGCCGTCGGATGACGGCTCGAAAGGAAGATAACCGGTGGGTTGACCTGATAACATCGTTTAAAGCCACACCACCGATCGCCAACCTATAAGACTGATTGCCTCAATCAGGTTACACCACGCGTTTCTCTTGCTCATTGAGCAATTGTGGGAACATATCGGCAAGATTGTCAGAAAGTTTACGTTTTTTTATCGCTCGTGATGGCGGTTGGCACAAACTGCATACAAATGAGCTTAATGGCTGATGTGCATGAGCAATAAATGAACCACCACAGCAAGAGCATGGAGCAGACTCCAACATCCCGCTGTCAACAAAGCGAACCAATGTCCACGCTCGTGTCAGAGCCAGAACAGGCTGCTCACCTGGAGGCACTGGACACTGTTCAAGATACAGTTTGTACGCGCGGATTACCGCCTCCACACCACGGCATGATTGACTCTTTATCATGAAGGCATAGACGTTGTAGAACATTGATGAATGAATGTTCTGTTCCCACGTCATAAACCAGTCAGTCGAGAAAGGTAACATGCCTTTGGGTGGAGGACTGCCTCTCAGCTCTTTGTAGAGCCGAATAAGACGGCCACGGCTCAACTGTGTTTCACTTTCTAACATCTGGAGGCGAGCCCCCAGAGAGATAAGTTCCATCGCCAGTTGAATATCGCGGGCTTCCTGAATAATGCTTTTTTCGCTCATTATCAGACTCTTTTGTGAGGGGGGCAGGTATCAGTTGGCGAAAGTTGTTTCAACAAATGGCTGGAAAGCATAATCCCAGTGTGAATCTGCTGGAGATCGTCAACGCGAGACTCTTGCGTTAGTTTTTGAATCGTTTCGTGATCGCTGAAACGAAACTGGCACACCAACTGGTTGGTTTCTGCCAATTTGACCATTTGTGGCAGGGTCAAAAGAGCCAATGAGTCAGCCATTTCATTGTTAATCCCCAACCGGAACATCGCTGAGGCCTTCTCTTCGTGAATTAAGCGCTGCGCTAATAACAAATATGACAAATTGATGTCATAAATATGCTTGAGTATTTCAGAGGTACTCATTATCTCCCCCTGTTAAATTTTTGTTCGCCAACATAATGAAATGCACCAATTACTCATAACGCGCAAAGTGCGAAAAGTAATGGTGCCTGATAACTATCTGCTCAAATGAAAGCCTAACCTCACCGAGGCCCCCCAAAAAACTCAAGGGACTCAACCGTAATTACGCTGGAAGTTGTATCTTAGACGTACAATTTTTCAGACTACCGGTTCAAAGGACATTCATAAAAAAATAAGAATATTCCTGATTCGTGGCAACTCTACCCCCGATTAAGAGATATATACAACGAGCGCCTCAGATTAATTTAAGAAAAACGTGATGTGCATCACAAAAAATCAGTAAATAAATATTACTAATCACTTAATAGTTCATTAATCGGTCAAAAAGTATGAGCCACTTTAGGACATGCTAAGCAATTGAATCTCAAACATATCATTCACAATAATCATATAAAAAATACGGATATTTCGAGTTAAAAATTATCAAAATGCAAATTAAAAGCTTAAAACGCTACATATATAGCTTTACTGAGTATTTAGGCCTAACAGCCGAGTGGTCATATAGATTCTATAAATAACCCTTGTAAATTATGTTGCTGCTAGGAGTGAATTTTAGGGTTATTTAGGCCACTAAATCGAAACATCATTTTATAAATTTTTAGCTGACCTTGAGAAAGATGCTGAACAAATGTGAATAACGTGAAATCCGTCACTGTGTAAACGGTTTCAACTGATAGATAAAACCAAAATAATACCATTCGTTTTATTTTTCCCCTCTGTGCCTTACTGACCTATTTTCCTTCATGCTTATTCCTTATTCGTATTGGCTTATTCTTTTTTGCACATTAAATAGCCCCCCTAATATCCCGTCGTAGGCACCAAACTATTCGCTATACGCATAAAGCGTTATTTCACTCTCCCCGTTCCTATTCCGTTTAAAAATCAGCCATCCACTTACCGGAGTGGGTTCTAAGATCTAAGTGCTATTTATCCAGAGGCAAAAACTGATTGTGATTTTCACCACAGCTAATCTGTGGTCTATTCTTTAAAATGTTTTTATTGTCATAAGGAATGGAGGCAGAGATGAGCTACAGGAGAGTACTCGTTGCCGTTGCACAGGCACCGGACAGCATTAAGTTAGTTGAAAAGGCTATCGCTATTGTTCGCCCTTATCAGGGCTCGATCACACTTCTGACCTTATGTAACGAAGCCGATCTTACTGCTAGCTTTGCAGGTTCCATGCTCGGTTCGTTACGTGAACTGATTCATGAGGAAGCCAACCTGTTTTTAGAGGAGCTACGTCAACAGGCCGATTATCCCATTAGTCGTACCATTGTCTGCAATGGAGAACTGGCTGATGGCGTGATCTACGCGTGCAAAGAAGATCCCGTTGATTTAGTGATATGCGGTAACCACTGTGAAGGTTTCTTGAAAAGAATATTAAATTCAGCAACTCATATTATTGATAAAACACATACTGACGTTTTAATTGTACCGTTATAAGGTCAATTCCTAATTTGGGCCTTAGGCCATGACGTTGATGCCTCTCACCGCGTTTTTTGGTTAGTCTATTACTTATGTTCTATAACCATAATTACGTCAGTGCTTGTCAATTGACCAACAGCAACGCCGTAGGAGAATCACGATGGATCAAGAACTGCTTGATGCTGGCTACCGCCAGTACCACGGCAAAGATATTGATGTTTATTTCAACCTGAGCATCTGCCAGCACTCCGGCAACTGCGTGAGAGGAAATAGCCGTCTTTTCAAGCTAGATCGCCAACCGTGGATCATGCCTGATAGCGTCGACGTGAACACCGTCATGAGCGTTATCAACACCTGCCCAAGCGGCGCGCTTAAATATCATCAAAAATAGGGAGTCTGCGGTGGAAATCCTCGAAGGTGACAACAATTTTTACATCAATGACGCTCAAGGTCACTTGATCGCTGAAGTCGTGTTTGTGCTAACAGGCGATCACCTTGCCATCATCGATCACACCGACGTCGACGAGACGCTCAAAGGCCAAGGCGTGGGTAAGCAACTAGTGGCTAAAGTCGTGGAGAAAATGCGTAAGGAAAATCGCAAAATCATCCCATTATGTCCATTTGCTAAGCATGAGTTTGATACCACACCAGAATATCAGGATGTGCGAGCCTAAAGAGCTCTCAGTACCTTTGTGAGTTTGTTTGAAAGGGAATTCCGATGCGCAGTCTAAAAAGTCATTTCTTCAAGTTTGTGATCAAGCGTCATTTTGCACAAACCGACCTCAGTGACGTTGCTACCGTGCGTACACAAATGGATGAATTGGGCGAGCGTATGCCGCTGGCCAGTGGTGTTCGCTTGAGCAGTGTCGAACCCTCCGGCATCTACGCAGAATGGCTGACGCCTGAGAATGCGTGTGCTGATGCTGTCATTCTTTACTTACACGGTGGTGCTTATCACATGGGCTCATGTTCAAGCCACCGTTCTATGGCCTCTTATATTGCCGATGCAGCGAAAATCCCGCTGCTGCTGGTTGATTATCGCTTGGCTCCCGAGTCCCCCTATCCTGCAGCGTTAGATGATGCAGAAACCGTTTATCGCTGGCTTTGCGTACAACCTAACATTAATACCAAGCGTATCTTTATCATGGGTGACTCCGCTGGTGGTGGTTTGGCTCTTGCATTAGCTTTGCGGATTAAATCAATTTCTGCTCTTCCTCGCCCCGCCGCTATCGCGGTACTCAGCCCGTGGGTCGATCTGACCATGAGTGGCGAATCTGTCAAAACTCGATTAAAGCGCGATCCGTTTTTCGCTCCCCATATTCAGCAGGCCTCACATTGTGTAAACGCTTACGGAGGATCAACGCCGCTCACGAATCCTGGTATTTCCCCCTTATTTGGTCAATTAGAGGGGTTACCACCGTTATTGATTCAGGTTGGCAGTGAGGAGATCCTTTTCAGCGATGCACAACGATTTGCACAAAAAGCACAAGAGTCATGGAATGACGTTCTATTTTCTTGCTGGCAAGGCATGTGGCACGTTTGGCAATATCTAGTACCACGCATGAAAGAATCACGTATGGCCATCACTGAGGTGGGTAACTTCTGTCGGCGTTATTTAAATTAAATGAGAGAGGAATGGCTAAAAAATGCCATTCCTCCAGAATATAAACGCTGAATTAGACGAATTTTTTCGCCTGATCTAAAACCATACCGCACACTTTAGTTTTAATCTTCGCTTTCATATCGCTCGTCATTGAACCTAAATTGTTCAGATTGACGTCGTCTTTACCTTGCAGGTCTAAAATACCATTCAGACCATTTTGGTAAGATTGGCTTTCTGTCTGTGTACCGAGTTTGTTCAGCAAAGCATCTTTAACAGATTCCACTTTCTGGTTACCCGCAGCCAGCACATTGTTTTGCACACAATAGCTAAGTACGCCGCCGATATTCGCGCTGCTCGTTGACTGGAGTGCTTGAGCATTTCCACCCATGAGCGATCCTAAAGCTCCGGTCAGCAGTGATGAACTGTTCGTACCTGATGTGCTCGCAGTGCTGGAAGAAAGCTGCTCACTCGCACTTTTTAGCGATCCCATAAGATCAGCGTGTGCACTCGCCATTCCAATAATGCCGGTGAGTATAATGGCTGCTCGGCTCAGCGGCTTCAATTTTAGATTCATATTTAACCTCATACACTTAGTGCACGGATAATATGATTGCAAAATAGAGATATCAATAAATGTTTAGCATGTTCCTGCCATTAAAGAATAATCTGCATCAATAGCTCATAAACAATACAGCGCACCAGATTTTTCCCATTACCGCTTTTCACTTACTGGTGGAGAGAGCATGATACCGTTGGCTCTAGCGGCATCATGGCCTTGAAAAAGGCTCGTTTTTAATCGCTTTGTTTTTATTTGTTTCATTTATTTCAATGATAATTGAAGTGCGAACAAATGTTTCATCAGCCAGCCTTTCTGCTCACTCTCTTTTATAGTTAGCGGATTCCAGCAATCCCCCTCTATTGATATAGAATTTTTCCTATTGGCTGAATTATGCGAAAAAGAAGTCCATTGAATCCGCGTGGCAATTATTTTCAGGGTCGTTTTGTTCTAATTTGCTTAGGTATTGTCGTTTTTCTCGCCCTACTTCTTGGTCGAGTGGGTTACTTGCAGTTAATGAATCACCCTCAGTTGGAGCGTGAGGCCGATCAGCGTTCATTGCGTTCATTGGTGACTCAACCTTTACGTGGAACGATTACCGATCGTGAAGGGCAACCTTTAGCGGTCAGCGTGGCGTCAAATGATGTTATTGCCGATCCTATCCATGTCCTAGAACGCGATCCTAACTTAACCAATGCGCAATGGTCGTATCTCAGCACAGCGCTTTCACAGCCAGAAAGTGATATTAAAGCAAAGATACTCGATAACGCGCATCGCCACTTTATCTATCTTGGCCGTCAGGTTGAATCAAGTATTGCGGAATATGTTAACAAGCTTCATATCTACGGAATCTCCACGCCGTCTGACTCCAGCCGTTATTATCCGATGAGCGATGCAGCCTCTAATCTTATCGGTATCGTTGGATTAGATCAGCAAGGCTTAGACGGCATAGAGAGTGGTTTTAACAACCTTTTGCAAGGCAAACCTGGGCATCGCGTTTATCGTAAAGATCGTTATGGCAACGTAGTTAGCCTTATGGAAGACGATCCGGCACAGCAAGCTCCTACGCTCAGCCTTAGCATCGACCGTTACCTGCAATACGCGCTTTACTCACACCTACGTGAAGGCGTTTTACTGAATAAAGCCGATTCCGGTGCGGCAGTGTTGGTGGACGTTAATACCGGTGAAATTTTAGGGATGGCGAGTTATCCCTCTTATAATCCGAATAATTACCAAGGCGTACCGCAAAAGAATATGCGCAACGTGGCGATATCCGATAGCTTCGAGCCAGGTTCCACGGTTAAACCCTTGGTGGTGATGGCCGGTCTGGCACGCCATCTGATTCGCCCTGATTCCGTTATCGATACGACGCCGTATCCCGTCAACGGGCATTTGATCAAGGACGTTGGGCACTGGTCGCGCCTCACGATTACCGGTATCTTGCAAAAATCGAGTGATATCGGGGTATCACACATTGCACTGGCTATGCCCTCTGACGTGCTGGTGAATCTCTATCATAGCTTTGGGCTAGGTGTTTCCACCGGACTTGGGATTGGAGGCGAAAGTAGCGGCTATTTTCCACTGCATCGCGAGCGCTGGTCTGATATCGAACGCGCGACCTTCTCTTTCGGCTATGGTTTGCGTGTCACGCCTCTACAAATGGCGCGTGAATACGCCACTATCGGCTCCTTTGGCATTTTCCGTCCAGTTTCAATTACCAAAGTCACACCTCCTGTTCTGGGAACACGAGTGATGGATGAGAATATCGTTCGCACCGTGGTTCATATGATGGAAAGCGATGCTTTACCGGGTGGCAGCGGCGTGACGGCAGCTGTGCCGGGCTATCGTTTAGCCATAAAAACCGGTACTGCAGAAAAAATGGGAGACAGCGGAAAGTATGACGGCGGTTACGTGAACTACACCGCTGGCGTCGCTCCAGCGAGCGATCCGCGCGTTGCACTGGTTGTCATGGTAAACCATCCAAACGCAGGAAAGCACTTCGGCGGCTCGGTGGCTGGGCCGATATTTGGTCAAATCATGGGGGATGTTTTACGCCATATGAATATCCCTCCTGATGCATTAACCGACCAACAGTCGATTAATTTAAATAACCAAATGCTGTCACATAACACACAAGGCATTAACACCCAACATAAGGGCGCTTAACGTTGCTATCACCAAATGATATCGAGCTACTCGGTATCATTTGGTTGACACTGCCAATCACGGTTTTTTCTTCTGTTAATACCCTGAGTCCTTAAACTTTTCGCTATAATGCGTAGCCAAATTTTGGCAATGCGCTGTTGTCTTAAATTTGGATCCTAAATCACACCGCAGCCCCGCTGTTTCTGTTGCTATTCAAACCCGCTCAGCATATCTTCTTGCAGCTTTGCTCGGGATGTTGAAACCGGTAAAGACAGTACAATGGAAACACCTTCACAACATACCAAAGGCAGCGATGAGTCTGTAGGTGAGTGAGGATGGATCCCGCGGTTAATTTTGGTGCTCTGCACCCTTTCAGATAATAAAAATGAACTTAACATCAAATCCTTTCGAGCCAGAGAATAAGACTCGCGAATTACTAACCCCTTATACACTGCTCTATTTTGTTTTAGCTGCTCTGATTAACCTGGGGCTCGGTTACGAATTTAGCGTGGTCTATGCTATCGGGTTAGGCTGCTTTTTCCTGCTATTAGGTAGCTACTTCCCCCGCCTTCAAAAAGCGGTGCTGTTTATTTGTGTGCTGACGGCCGCGTTTTACTATCCGTTTGGCCGCGTATTTGGGCCGCCGAACTTCAATTCCATTTTGTCTCTATACTCGACGAATCCAGAAGAAGCAGGCGAAATGATGCAGATTTTCCCTTACTGGGACTATCTGATTGCGGTGTTTATTTTCATTTTAGGTATTTTTATCCTACGCAGAAAAACGCCGCAAATACGCCGCTGGACGATGGCTAAATCGCTTTTCCTATTTTCTTTCGTGGGTGCATTGTTGCTGGCACCGGTGACTAATCTAAGAGCCGGCGGTGAATTCAAACTTAGCGACACCGGTTATCCCGTCGTGCGTTTTGTTGAAGATGTGGCTAATGGCAAGAAAGAAGTCGATGCCGAGATGGCGCGGATGAAAGAATTATCCTCCGTGCCTGATACCTGGCACGTAGAAGATGTGAAGGCGAAGCGGCAGGTGTACGTACTGGTTATCGGTGAAAGCGCACGGCGAGATGCTCACGGCAGCTTTGGCGGCAAGTGGAACAATACGCCGTTCGAAAGCCAAGTCATTGGTACTTTCTTCAATGATTACATTTCAGCCGCCCCATCGACTCAAAAATCATTGGGACAAACGTTGAATCTGGTTCGCGATGGTAAGCCTGAATACCAAAACAGCATCATTACACTGGCTAAAAAAGCCGGTTTTCACACCTATTGGTTTTCCAATCAAGGACAAATTGGACGCTATGATACCGTAGTCGCCAGCGTTGCTAAGCGTGCTGACGATGTCCGTTTCCTGAAAAAAGGCGATTTTGAAGATGGCAAAGCAACCTCCGACTTCGACCTTCTGCGTTTTACTGAGGATGCGCTTCAGGCTCAGACCGATGGGCCTAAATTAGTGGTCTATCACTTAATTGGTTCTCATCCAAAAGCCTGTGACCGTACCGGCGGGCGCTACGATACTTTCGTTCATTCAAAAGAGACTTCGTGCTACCTGTACAGCATAACGCAAACCGACAGTTTCCTGAGCCAGCTTTATAACCAGCTTAAAGGCAGCGGACAGAACTTCTCTATGATCTATTTCTCCGATCATGGGCTGGCGTTTCACGAAAAAGGCACCAGCAATGAATTTTTGTCACACGATGATAAATATCAGCAGAACTATCAGGTTCCACTAATGATACTGTCCTCCGATGACACCCGCCGTAGAGTGATCAAAGCACGTCGCTCTGCTGAGGACTTCTTGCATCTATTCTCGGAGTGGACGGGGATTAAAAGTCAGGAGTTAGTGGCTAAATATCAATTTATCTCTAACCAGAAGCACCCTTCACCTACGGTGATGAACTTTGCATTAAAACAAGTGGCCTATAGCTCTCTGGGAAATGATCCTTTCACACCCAAGGCGACGAAGGCAACCATGCCTAAATAACCGTTCGCCCAAGAGCCGCGATATATCCCGTAACGTCGATCGCGTTACGGGATTTTTTTATGCTGAAGATCACCACAACATATCTTGCTCTAGAACCGTTCATTGCATAAATGAGCGAAAGCGCTAGTCGCCTGTCTAGAGATCCTCTAATGGCACCTGTTTTAGCATCTCAACCTTCATGAGAAACTGGTATAGCGGAGCGAGTTGGGTAAATCTTTTCGCGAGCATCTCGGGCAACGCAGATGAAAAAAGCTGTTCTACCTGATGATCTGTCACCATCACAGCAAAGGTTTTGCGGTTATACCAATTCGCGATGGCAGGATCCTGCTCCTTCACCAATGGGCGCTTATACATATCCCCCACCAGCTCAAAAGGCTTTTTACAACAGGCGGTTGCCGCCGCAAACTCTTCCGGCTGACGCAGCGCCAGATGACGAAAACGATCCATAGTACCTTTGGATGCAGAGTAATAGCCAAGCCCGTAGCGCAGCGTATCAGGGCTGATTTCAAAGAAGAACACGGGAGCATCAGTCCACTCTTTGGAATGGCGCTTGAACGTAAGCCACATCTGGCTGCGATAGCGCGACTTATCATGAGAGAAACGCGTATCGCGGTGGATGCGCGATAACGTTTTACCAATAGCGGGACGCGTTTCAAATTGAGGATCAATCTTCAACATTGGCGTCGCAAGCTCATCCACTAAGGCGCGAAACGGCGTCAAAACATGCTGGTTGTAGACCGAACGATTCTCTTCAAACCACTCCTTGCTGTTTTCTACCCGCACCTGCTGCAAAAAATTAAGCCCTTGCTGAGTAAAACCGCTAAATGTTGTCTCTTTCACTCTCTGCTCCCTGCTGATATTTCCGCAAACCAAGCTACCGCGGAAATGAACACAAATAATATTTCGTCGTCGCGCTTATCGCAGCGCAGCAATAATTTTCTCGCTGTCTGAAACACGAGAGATGCGAGGAAAAATATACTTAAAGCTATGCTGATGCTGAATATCATCAAACGCACTACAAGCATCTTCGGCGATCACGACCGCATAGCCATGTTCCCAAGCATTGCGCGCGGTTGATTCCACACCGATATTCGTTGAGATCCCTGCTAAAACGATATTACGGATGCCGCGGCGACGCAGTTGGAGATCCAGATCGGTGCCATAGAATGCTCCCCACTGATGTTTAATCACTTCAATATCTTCCGGCTGTACATTCAATGCTTCAGGAAAATCCCACCAATTCTCAGGTAGCGCATGAGCTGGCGCGGGGGCATCTACCGGTTGCTTTAGCGCTTCTTCAAAAGACGCTGACCAGCCTACACGAACTAAAATGACCGGCGCATTATGTTGACGAAAATGTTCAGCGATACGCGCCGATCTCGCCACAACATCAGTTGCCAAGTGCGGGCCGCCAGCAAAAGGCAAAATACCTTCCTGTAAGTCAATAAGTACCAGCGCGGTTTCAGCAGCATTCAATGTCAACATACAAACTCCCATTATCATTTTACTTTTCAATAGATCATCACATCGAAATTGACGTGATATATGAGGTTAGTTTAGGCGCTAGACAAAACTGAAAATGTAAATAAACCTTCTCTCATGGCGAGAAACTGTTAGCAAATGTGATAAAGATTCGTCAATTCAATGCATTGAAAATAAAACGTCATTTCTTTTTACTTTTTTTAAGTAACAAAATTGCTGTTCAGAGTGATATTATCACATAGAAAATCCGCAATCTGGCTCTTCCCTTGCCGTCGAGACATCATGGAATCTTGGAAAGTAAACCTCATCTCGGTATGGTTTGGCTGCTTTTTTACAGGCTTAGCAATGAGCCAAATCTTGCCTTTCTTGCCGCTGTACGTAGAACAACTCGGCGTACATAACCATGAATCACTAAGCTTATGGTCTGGCTTAGTTTTCAGTGCCACTTTTATGGTATCGGCCCTTGTGGCTCCCCTATGGGGAAGTTTAGCCGACCGTAAAGGGCGTAAGCTGATGTTACTGCGCGCCTCTCTGGGTATGGGAGTGGTTATTGCACTTCAAGGTATGGCCACTAACGTCTGGCAACTGTTTGCTCTGCGAGCGTTGATGGGTTTGACCTCCGGCTATATCCCCAATGCTATGGCACTTGTCGCCTCACAGGTTCCGCGTGAAAAAAGCGGCTGGGCGCTTGGTACGCTTTCAACAGGACAAATCTGTGGCGTGATTGCAGGGCCATTGCTGGGAGGATTGATGGCGGATCATCTTGGCCTGCGCACGGTATTTTTCTCTACCGCGGCCATGATGTTTGTCAGCTTCTTCGTGACGCTATTTTTAATCAAAGAACGACGCATTACGGTCAAAAAAGAAGACCAGCTAACCGGCAAAGAAGTCTTTCGCTCCCTCCCGTATCCCACAATAATTATCGCGCTGTTTGTCACGACTTTGATGATTCAGTTGGCAAATGCATCGATCAGCCCAATTTTGACGCTGTTTATTCGGCAGTTAGCCTCTGACACCAGCAATATTGCGTTTGTTAGTGGAATGATCGCCGCTGTTCCCGGCATAGCCGCACTGGTATCGGCACCACGATTAGGGGGATTAGGCGACCGTATCGGCACAGGAAGGATTCTAGTCGCTGCACTTGGATTTACGGTTGTGCTTTTCGGCTTGATGGCATGGGTGACTTCGCCGCTCCAGCTTGGCATTTTACGCTTTATGCTTGGCTTTGCCGATGGGGCACTGATGCCGGCAGTACAGACGTTGCTTTTGAAATATTCCAGCGATCGCGTCACCGGCCGCATATTTGGTTATAACCAATCGTTCATGTATTTAGGCAACGTGATAGGCCCGATGCTGGGATCGAGTGTTTCGGCAGTACTAGGATTTCGTTGGGTATTTGTTTTCACCGCGGCACTGGTGCTTATCAACATGCTACAAATTCGGCACGCCTTTAAGAAAATCCGCTGAGAAGATTTATCGCTAAAACAGCATCGATAACAAACGCCATGAAAGGCGCTTGTTATCTCGACAAACGTTTAGCTTGTCACCTGTTGAGACGGCGTCACTTTACGGCACAATGCGCTAAGCACAAACACCACCAGCGTTGGCACAATCCACCCCATCCCTTCTTTATAAAACGGTAAATGCTGTACCAACAGAGGGATATCATCCGCAGGCACCACGCTTTGCATAATACCCACCACAAAAGCCACCAGCGTAGCAGGCATACAGAGCATGACCGAATTGTCGTCACCTTTGGCTAGCGCGCCGTAAATTACCAATACAATAAACGGAGGGTATACCGATGTTAATGCAGGTAAAGAGAAGCGGATAATCTCCGTCAGCCCAAGATTTGACAACAGCATGGATACCGCAGCCAAGATCACGACAAACATTTTGTACGACTTTCCGGTTATCTGATTAAAATACGATGCACAAGCGCTAGTCAGGCCAATTGCGGTCACCAGACAGGCGATGGTGATGACAAAGGCTAAAAATACACTGCCTTTAAAGCCAAAACCGTTGACGATATAGGCATGCAAAACATCAGCGCCATTTGTCGCTGTGCGCGCTAACGGTAAACTGTAGGCACCAAGATAGAAAAGACTGATATAGACATAAATGAGCCCCACAGCAGCGATCAGCCCCGTAATCACCATATAACGAGTAATATTTTGTGCGCGCTCTACGCCCCGAGATTTAATTGCATTAACGATAATAATACTAAATACCAGCGCGGCTAGCGTATCCATCGTCAGATAACCGTTGATCATTCCACTGGAAAATGGCGTTTCTACATATTCAGGGAAAGTAGAAAGCTCATTTCCTGCCGGTCGCCAAAAAGCATATAACCCCAGAAGCCCCAGCGACACCACTTTAAGCGGAGACAAAAACTTACCTACAATATCAATAAGTTTTAGTGGATTAAGCGAACAGACTATCACCGCGATGAAGAACACTAGGCTAAATATGCTCAAGGGCACCTGCCCAGAAAAAAGCGGATTAATACCAATTTCATAGGAAACTGTTGCCGTACGCGGCGTACCAAATAAAGGTCCTAATGCAAGATAGCAAATAAGCGATAGTAACAGGCCGAAATATTTCCCTGCGGGTTTCGTTAATTCAACTAACGAGCCATTTTTGCGCGCCATCGCGATAAGCGCGAGAACCGGCAGACCAACACCGGTGATCAAAAATCCCGCTGCCGCATACCACAAGTTCTCCCCTGCTCTAAGACCAATAAAAGGTGGGAAAATAATATTCCCTGCGCCAACAAACAACGCAAAAGTCATAAAACCTAATGTGATAATTTCTCTAATTTTCATATACAAAAGCCGCTTCGTGTCTGGTGTTTTCAGAGCAAAACTTTACCGATCACGCTGTTTGCGCACTCATCTAAAGTATTCACAAATTATGTCAATCATGGCGTTGATTGAACTCGGCATACTATTGAAATGCTACAGGCGCCGAGACACTAATTTATCACACTTAATTATGCTAAAGCGCCTGAATTATTTGACATGAGAATGAATGTGATTAATAAATAATCAATTTGAAGCTATTCACAGGTTTACAGTGTATGGTGATTTACCACATACACGCCGAGAAAACCGTATGTCCTACTTTGATAGCTTGAAGCTCTATAGCAATCGTTCAGTACAAGTGACTTGCCCTAAGTGCTCACATTCTTCGGAGCAAAGCGCCTTAAAACTCCGTAAGAATACGACGCTGATTTGTACTTTCTGCGGCAATTATTTTTTACCTGATGAGGTAAAACTCAAAACGACCAAGTAAAAAACGAGAAACATATTGAATGAGAAAAGAAAATAAAAAACCAAGCACGCCGGTTTCCGTATCCCTCATCGAAAATGATGAGGGATTGTTGATACTCCCTTCAATCAAAGGTAAGTGTCAAACCCGCCCTCTACAACAGCTTGAATGATGCTAACAAAAGATGTCATTCCCACTCCCCATGCTATATTTTCATCAACGTAATGCTTATCACTCACTACATTAGAGGCAGGTCGATGCTAAGAGGGAAAAGAGCCATTATCACTGGCGGAGGACGAGGATTTGGTCAGGCTCTAGCGGTCTGGCTGTCAAGGGAAGGTGTGGAAGTGGATTTTTGTGCGCGACGACGCGAAGATATTCAGGAAACATGCAATATGATCGCAGCCGAAGGCGGGATTGCCAGAGGTTATATCTGTGATTTAAATCATCCTGAATCAATTGCCCAGTTTTCCTCGCAGCTATTAAGTTCAGATACTCCGATTGATATTCTCATCCTCAATGCTGCTCAGTGGTTGTCCGGATATCTAGATGACCAACCCGCCTCAGAGATTATCAATACCATTAATTCAGGCCTAACAGGCTCAATCTTGCTGACTCAGGCATTACTGCCAGAATTAAGGCGTTCAAACGGTGCAGATATCGTCTCAATTATATCTGCATGCGGCATCCCAAACTTTACCGATTCAATCGCGCATCCTAGCTTTTTTGCCAGCAAACACGGCCTTAGCGGATTTACAACGAAACTCTCACAGCAATTGGCTAAAGAAAATATTCGTGTGACGGGGCTTTATCCACCGGATTTTGAATTTACTCAGTTAAATGAACAATCGGACGATCGATCCAAAATGGGTGAACGTCTATTAAATGCACACTCTATTTGGGAAACGATTCGATTTGTGCTGACGCAGCCTCGTAGTTGCCATATCAGCAGCATCTACTTCCAAGGGCCAACGAGGGAAGATTTAGAATGTTAGAAACAACGATAATTCCTTTCATACCCCAAAAGCCTGAAGATTTAGGCGAACTGGACATTTTGTCTAGTTTACCCATCTATATCCCAGATATTCCAGCATATCGTTGGTGTGAAAAATAGACTGAAGCCCGTTAGCATCACTTACCGATGAATACCGATTATGCCTATCTATCGGTATACCTATCTAATTCAGTGCATAACTTATACGAGCGTGACAAACATTCTCATATCCCCCTTGGCTAACGCAGTATTCCTCCACCTTCCCGCCCCGTTTCTCGCCCTCCGAGTTGTTAGAAATTAGGTATTTATTCACCGTTTTGCTTACAAGATAAGCGAACAAGCGAAAAAGAACGATTTTGGCTTTACAGCCACAGCCGAGCTCGCTATTATTCGCCTCGTTCACACGATTCCTCTGTAGTTCAGTCGGTAGAACGGCGGACTGTTAATCCGTATGTCACTGGTTCAAGTCCAGTCAGGGGAGCCAAATTAGAAAAGCCTGCTTAAGGAAACTTAAGCAGGCTTTTTGCTTTCTATCCGTTCTAATAATCCACAGCGGTTTAGGCTCAAGCCCAATATCTGGCCCGAGTATACGATGTGGCCCCCTCATCAATACAAGCTCCCCGCCATCCCTTGTCGATAAGCCATCGTCGGCCAACGACTTATACCATCGAACAGTAGCAAATGAAGAAAACCTGCGGGATAGCTGATGACTGACTGGAGGGGAATTTGCCGGACGCAATTGCTGCGCCCGGCATATTTATTGCTGTAATTACCAACTGTAGCGTACGTTCAGACTGCCGTTCAGATCATCGTAGTCGTTACTGCCTTTCTGTCCAGCCACTTGGGCCGTGACACTCCACTGCTGGTTGATGTTGGTCTGAATACCCGCCTTCAGCTCAGCACGGTCGGCGGGGATATCCTGCTTCACATCGTTGTTGTCGAACGAGACCGAAGTGTCATCGCTGGTGTGCAGCCAGTTAGCTTCCATAAACGGCTGGATAACCGAGTTCTGGCTCTTGTGTAGTTTGCCGTCCACCCGCAGCCCCATGCGCGAGGTCCAACTGTCGCCGTTCTGGCCATTGATGCGGGTGCCACTGTTGTCAGTAACGCTGTCGGCCTGATAGTTCTGCCAAGTGACCTGCGCCTGCGGCGTCAAGCTGACCGCATTGTTATTGCTTAACGTAATATCGTAGCGGTAGCCGGTTTCCAGCGACACAGCGTTGGCGGTGGAATCGTAGTTTTCTGACCCCACGTCGCCGTCATCCACGCTGTTGTTAAACGTCCCGTACTGGTACCAACTGTCGACGTACATGCCGCTGTGATTTTGTGCGTCAGCAAACCAGGTGGCGTAAACGCCGAGGTTGTAGCCGTCGACATTGCCGGAGGCAGAGAAGCGGCTACCGTCAGCGCCGCGGTTGCCAGTGCTGTCGGTATCGGCGTTGATGTAGCTCCCCATCAGGCCGACGGTCAGGCTCTGTGCACCGTTGCCCCAGGTCAGGATATCGCCGCCCAACTGGAACTGGGAGTAATTGTTGTCAATATCCACATTGCCGTTGGCGGCCTGAGAATCGGCGGAGCCAGCCTTGAAACGCGCCCAGACGCTGCCGTCGTCGTTGTGGTACTGACTGCCTTCGCGATCGTAGAGTGTCTGCATCTGCAGGCTACGCGCCATCCACTGGTTGCCGAGATAAGCGCCGATGTCGGCACGGTACTGCGGCGTGACCGGCGTATCACCACCATCGCCGCCGTCGTCACCGCCGTCATCAGGATCCGGCGGCGTTGGAGAAGTGGATTGCGAACGCAGATACCAATCGCCATCACCGCTGTCCTGATACAGACGGTATTCGTACAGCCCGGCCTGCACCTGATTGCCTTGGGTGAATACGCCGTCGGAGGTACCGTTAACCTGCACCACCTCGATACCGTCCGTGGTCTGCGCGCCTTCGCCGCCGGACTGGTTAATATAAAGCGTGGTATCGCCTGACGTGTTGCCGTTAACCACCAGTTTGTCGGTCGGAGAACTGTCGTCGCCCAGATACGTATTGAGCGTTAACGAGCCGCCGTTGCCTGCATAGTCGCCGTTAATCACCAGAGTATTGTCGGGTTGACCGCTGTCGGTCAACTGCGTGGCAGGCAGAGGGAGCGTACCGCTGCCGCTGATGATAGCGCCACTGTTGGTGACGTCGCCATTAACGGTGAACGTGTTATCAAAATAGAGCGAGCCGCTGTTTTCCACGTTGCCGTTAACCGTAGCATTGTCGCCGCCAAAGGCCGCGCCCTGCGCCACGTCAACCAACTGCTGGCTGCCCGCAACGCCGATGACCGCATTCGGATCCAACCACAGCGCGCCCTCTTCCACGTTGGTCGCACCGCTATAGGTGTTAACCGCATCGAGAATCAGCGTGCCGTCGCCTTTTTTGGTGAGTGTTTTACCGTCCCAGCCGCTGTCGCTGTTGGGGGCGACGTCTTCCAGTACTGCGCCGAGGGTGAAGTTCTGGCTTGCGTCGGCCAACGTGAATGTACCGTCCGCCGGCACCGTCGAGTTGTAGCGATCCGCGTACCAAGTCAGGCCGAAGGTCAGGTCGTAGTTGGTTGAGTCCGCGCTATCCACGCGCCCTTCGACGTTAATAAAGTCCACCTGACTGGCAGGCGCGCCAGCGATGGTGAGGGAATCAAAATCGCCGGTGATGTCCTGCGCAGCGTCGATAACCGTGACGCTGCCGGTATATTGATGATTGGGATCATCAGCAACGCCGGTAATGTTCAGCACACCGTCCAGATTTGCCTGCTGGGCGGTGATCACAGGCTGGGTGGATGACAGATCCAGATAGACGTTCAGCGAGCTGCCGTCCTCCTGAGTCAGGGTATTGACCGTTAGCGTGCTGCCCTGATCAATCTGGGTGACACCGCCGCTTTCGGTGGTGATGTTCTGCGTCAAATTAAAGGCGCTGTTGGCATCCAATGTTAGCTGACCACTGTTGTCGATATCGCCGGTTCCCAGCGCGTTGACGTTGGTGGCCAGCAGCTCGCCATCGTCAATATCGGTGCCGCCGCTGTAGCTGTTGTCACCGCTGAGGATCAGCGTGCCGTCGCCTTTTTTGGTCAGCGTCTTGCCGTCCCAGCCGGTCGTGGCATCGGGCGCGACATCCACCAGAGCGCTGGTGACCTCAAAGGATTTTCCGGCATCCAACGTAAATGTGCCGTGCGCGGCGGTGGTCGATACCGTGGATGCGCTATCCGCGTACCAGCTCAGGCCCGCACCCAGCAGATACTGGGTATCGTCGTTGGGGTTTATCTGGCCACTGAAGGCTAGATAGTCGGGCTGGTCGGCGGAGTCCATTGACAGGCTGGAGAAGTTGCCGTTGATGGCTGAATCGGCGTCGATCAGGACGATTTTCCCCTGAGACAACTGCTGGTCAGAGGTAAGGTCGCTAAGATCGGAGACCTCGGAATCACTAACCTTGAGATCGCCATCAAGGGTAATGGTGCCGCCGGTAATCAGCGGCGTACCGCCCTGACTGGCCTGCGCGGCGGCATAATCGACGTCCAGCTCGCTGTTCTCCTGGAGCGTTATAGTATCTGCATCCAGCGTACTGTACGAGCCGTTTTCCATGTCGGAAGCGAGCACAACTTTGCCGTCGTTGGTCAGGTCGGTTAACGATGAATCATCGGTGACGGTCCATTGGGCTTGGTTCGCCAGCGTCAGGTTGAGCGTGGAGTACGCGTCTGGATCCAGATCCGTAATATCGGCATTCACCGAGGTGGCGCCGGTAAAATTGGATTGAGCGTCCATGGTCAGATCGATGCTGCCCCAACCGTCGCTGACAATATCGCCTTCGATGGTCATGTTACCGCTGCCGGTAATGGTGCCGCCAGGCTCGAACGTACCCTTGGAGTCGGTGGTGTACGCATTCCGAATTGCAACGCCGCCATCGGTTGTGATGGTGGTGTTGCCGGTCAGGTTAACGATGCCACCTTGCTGAACCTCAACGCCCACGCTGTTTGTGCCAGCGGCGGTCATATCAATGGTTAGATTATCGCCGTTGATAACGCCGCCGCTGGTCATGTCGTTATCGCCAATCGCCCACAATCCCCGGGATTTACCGTCACCGCTCATGGTGATGTCGGTGTTGGAGATATTCATCGTCTGGCCGCTGAACTGCGACGAGGCACCGTAACCGTTGACGGCATAGATCTCGTTACGGTTAGCCGCCGAGCCGTTGAAGTTAAAGGTGGTGGTGCTGCTGCCAAAGCCAGCATACGTGGCGCTGATGCCATTAGTGGAGCCGTCTGCGCCGACGTTGCGACCATCAACAACGCTATCGTCGCCAACGCTGACAACAACGTTGTCGGAGCCGCCCTGAGCGTTAATTCCCGTTGATTGTGCGGTATTCACCGTCAGACCGCTGGCGGTGAAATCGCCGCCGTTTACCCAGATAGTCTCTGCAGTGCCGGTGGCGCTGACGGTGCTGCCCACGCCGAGGTTCATGGAGCCGCCGTCTTCTTGGATACCGTATACCCTGTTGCCTGAGACGTCGACAGTCAGGTTATCGGCAGAAAATGTCCCGCTGCCGGTCATTAAATCGATACCAGACCCATCATAGAAGCCGGACATTTCAACCGTTGAGTCAGAGCCAAGATCGGCGCTTGCGCCATTGCCGTTGAGTAAAATGCCGCGTCCGCTTGGGGAGTTGGTATTGGTTGTCAGGACGGTAATGTAAAAATTATCGGCAGTAAAACTGCTGCCGCCGTTAACCGTTATGCCCTGAACCAGTGAGCCGCTACCGTCGGCGTAAAGCGTACCACCCGTCCCTATGTCGGCGTGGCTGTTATTACCCAACTCTAAGCCATTCTCCATTCCGGTCAGTCCGTTTACGGTGATAGACAGGTTGTCGGCGTTAAGTGAGCCGGAATTGCCGATAGAAATACCGGTAACATTCGAGTTGCCGTATGCAAGGACATCCGTATTGCTGCCCAAATTGACGCTAGCGTCACCAGAACTATAAATTCCTACTGTCAGGTTTTGCGCAACGCCATACTCTGGATAGCCAACCCAGATAGTGCCGTCGTCCATGTTGAAATCACCGCTGCCGTTGGCGAGATAAACACCGTAAACGTTCATACCGCTATTGGCCACGCTGATGCTGCTTCCTTGTCCCAGATCGGTGCTACCGCCCTGGCCGGCATCTTGAAAACCGTAGGCGGTTTCGCTGTTGGTAGGGTTGATGGTGATTTGAAGATGATCGGCGGTAATAGCGGTATTGGATTGCTGATTACCCACTAGCAATCCCGTTATGTTTACAGGCGATTCGGTGTTTGTATTATCAACAGTTATACTGCTTCCGCTGCCTAAATCGTTATTTGTTCCGTTGTCCAGTTGGACGCCGATAAGCGATCCACTCCCCCCTTCGACTAGCACATGTGCGCCGCCGTTAATCTGTACGCCAGAGCCGCCAGCGGTAGTACTGTCGATGCCGGTAACGCCGTCGTATGACTCGATGGAAACGTTATCCTCGATGGTAATACTGGCACCGCTCTGTGGCCCGATGACGTCACTGTAGGGGTCACTATAAGCGTTTGTCGACAGCAGCGCGCCCAGCGCAATGGTTGCAATGCGGACCTGACGGCGTACGCCGCCGCTGTGCACGAATTCAGCAGCGACCATGTACATATTTCGGGCCGCATTCCACACGATGTTGTAACTTCTGTTCATCTTATTCTCCAGGGATAGCCCCACGCCTCGTTACAATAATTATTGCGACGAGTATTTTGTTTTTTGTTATGACGCGTATTTGGTTAGATATGAGTAATAAATTACCCTTCGCGAGATTTTATGGAAAATTAATATTTATACAATTATTGTCCATTAGGACTAATCCCTCAATTTTGAGAATGTAGTGTTTTTTCTTTTAACTTTTCTATATTTTTCCGTAAACTTAAAACTCACGAGTGGTGAGCTTTTTTGTTTTTTATCAATGCGATAGAATGGCATTCGTGTGGAGTTTTGAGGGGAAATTAATATTTAATCTTAAAAATTACAGTGGTAGTTCACGTAAAGTCCAATTTTGGATTTGTGGTTGTTGTTCGTTAATGTCTACGGCAGAGACTATATTATGAAATGAATATAGTTTTTAAGAAAATGAATTGAAAGACTCTCAAAAGCCAGTGTTATAAAAAGAGAGAAAATGAAGAGAGTCAGCAGGATAGCTCATGGCTGACTAGATAACAGCGCGCTAATGGATACTCCATACTCTCAATAAGCTTGTTTTCAGCATACTGTATACACTTCCCCTTGCAAGATCCTCATACCCAGCCGACCACACTGAATCAAGAAAATCGCTTGTACCGACTTTGTCAGCCTGCCCCCCTAGTGGCTATCAGGATATTTTGCAGCTTTAACTTAGTTTCTATACCAATTTAGAATTGATCGTACCCAACGTTAAAATCGCTGATATATCAATCTATTGGATATAAATTAAGCAAACAAAATTTTTTCCCTTCATAACGCTTTACAGCCACAGTCGAGATCGCTATTATGCGCCTCGTTCAAACGATTCCTCTGTAGTTCAGTCGGTAGAACGGCGGACTGTTAATCCGTATGTCACTGGTTCGAGTCCAGTCAGAGGAGCCAAATTTTAGTTTCATGACATCTCTATGAGTCCTGAAACGTTTAGAAAACAAGAGCTTATCTTTACCCGGTTATCCTGACAAGGACTACCGGGTTTCTTGATATCTGTAGTTTCTGGGGGCTTAATCGGGGGCCTCACGGTTTGTTGA